>PMBC01000025.1:0-27337 GCA_003152835.1 Bacteroidales bacterium
AAAATCATCGACTGGAAGAAAAAAGCGATCCAGTTCGACAGCCTTGTCTTCAATTTAAACAATCAGGCTTCCTACGGCTCTCTTATCTGGCTCGATAGTTCCAGACGGAACTTCGATCAGGTCACATTCGGGCTCTATACAGTGATTGGTGATGTACGTCAGGGACCAGAGAAAAACGACGGTGAGTTTCATGAGGCTCTCACCTCGCTGAATTCACTGGTAAGTGCAGGATTGATTGGAATAGATAAAACCAACCAGCACGGGTTTAACTATGTGAAGATGGCGCAGAACTATTTTAACAGTGACAATAAGTGGAATATCGTAATGAACAACACAAATCCAGGGGTGGCCATGGCTGGAGGCGGCTACGGCCGCGACTGGTGGTATGATGTTTACCCTAATGTGCTGTATTACGGTGTTGCTGCGCTTTTTCCCTATGTAGAAAACACAGAATTTATCCAGCGCATGGTGGCTGAACAATTCTACAAAGCCGACTCGGTGCTGAACGGAAACTATGATTATTCCTATTTTGATTACGCCCAAATGAAAGGTATGCGTAACCAAATTCCCTTGCAACAGGATGCTGCCGGTGGACAAGCCTGGGTATTGTATTCGGCTTACCGGAAATTTGGTGGCGAGCGCTACCTGAAGGGGGCTAAAAGTGCCATACAGGCCCTGGTTAACCAGAAAGAAAGCCGCTTTTATGAAATCCTACTGCCATTTGGAGCATATACAGCTGCATGCTTGAATGCAAAGAACGGAACCACATATGATGTAACCCGCTTACTCAACTACATATTCGATGGCTGTCAATCGAAAGATGGCCGCTATGGATGGGGTGTTATTGCCGAAAAGTGGGGCGATTATGATGTGTACGGCCTGCAGGGAAGTATTACCGACGGCGGTGGCTATGGATTCTTTATGAATTCTGTGGCTATGGCGTGGCCTTTGGTACCACTGGTAAAATATGAACCACAATATACCAGGGCTATTGGAAAATATATGTTGAATGTGGTAAATGCATCACGCCTGTTCTACCCCGATCAGATTGAAGAGAAGTATCAGTGGCTGCCGCAGCTTAAAGATTTGACCAACGGTATTATTGGTTATGAAGGCCTGCGAAAAACCGATGATATGAACAATCCCGCGCTGAAAGGCATCTCTCCGGTTGCCATCGGCGATGGGCCAAAATGGGTGGCCGGCCAGCCACAGGAATCCATGTTCAGCCTCTACAGTACATCTATTGCCGGCGTATTCGGGGCAATTGTCAATAAAACAGGGATTGAAGGAATTCTGGCCCTGAATTGCAACGCTACCGACTTCTATGCCGAAAACAAATACCCGGTTTATCTTTACTATAATCCCTATGAAGAAGCCAGGACTGTAACCTATTCGTCGGATAACAGCATTGACTTGTTTGATATAGTCTCAAAAAGATACATGGCAAAAGGAGAACGCGGTAATGTTAGCATCAAGTTGCCGGCAGGCGAAGCCGCACTGGTCGTTGTACTTCCGGCCGGAACACGCCTGAAGGCTGAGGGATCAGAAATTAAAGCCGGTAATACGGTAATAGCTTACAAATAAACCCTAAATTTGACTCAGAATCGTAAAATCTTTTAATAAGGATAAAATGAAAAAACTGTTATTTCTTGTGATGATGCTATCGGTGGCAGGGTCGCTGTTTGCACAACGTACAGTTGAAGGAACTATAACAGATGCCAAAACCGGTGAAAAGCTTATTGGCGTTACGATTCAAATCAAAGGAACCACAACGGGTGTAACAACAGACATCAATGGCAGGTACAGCCTGGTTTCAGTTCAATTAACTGCTTCATCTGTAATTGTATACTCATATATCGGATATATAACAGTGGAGCAAATCCCGGGCAGCCGCACAGTAATTGATGTTAAGCTTAATACCAATCAGTATGCACTTGATGAAATTGTGGTGATTGGATATGGAACTGCCAAGAAAAGCAATGTGTTGGGTGCAGTTACCAGGGTAAATAATGAAGAGCTTACCAAGTTGCCGGTGGCTGGTGTTGAACAGGCTTTGCAGGGACGGGCTGCCGGAGTTCAGGTAACTCAAAACACTGGCGCTCCCGGCGAAGGGGTTTCGGTTCGCATCCGTGGCGCCGGTTCCATCAATTCGAGCAATGACCCGCTCTATATCGTTGACGGCATGCCTACGGCCGATGCACTTAAAATTCTTTCACCCGGGGATATTGAAAACATCACAGTACTTAAAGATGCATCGTCAGCGGCTATTTACGGTTCCCGAGCCAATAACGGGGTTGTGCTTATTACCACTAAAAAAGGCACTAAAGGTGAAACCAAGGTAACTTATCGCGGACAGACAGGTTTTCAGAAAGCTACCAGGCTCACTAAAATGGTAAATACAAGCGACTATATCACCATCTATAACGAGGCAGCTACTAACGACAATGCTTTCCTCCCTGAAGGTCTGCGCCGTAGCCTTATCACCTCCGAAGATGCCATAGGATTCGCTAATGTGAACTATGTAAAAGAACTGCTCATAACTGCACCGATAAATTCCCACGAACTCTCCTTTTCAGGAGGGAATGAATCGACCAATTATATGATCTCCACTTCGATTTTTGACCAGAAGGGTATAATAAAGGGCTCGGGCTACACCCGCGGAACTGCCAAGCTTGATGTGAATACGAAAGCGAATAAATGGCTTACTGTCGGGTTGAGTATGCTGGCAGGGATTTCTAGTAATGATATCATAGGAAGTTCAGGAGACGGCTACGGCGGTAACGGCGGAAGCGTGATAAGATATGCTTTCTTCCGTAATCCGGCCATTCCGATACGATTTGCTGATGGGACCTACGTTGACCGCCCTGCCGAATACTTCGGAAGGCAGATTTTTGACTCATTCCTCGGCGACGGATATAATCCAATCGGCATGTGTGATTATAACGAAAATAATCGCAAAGACGACAATTATCTTGGGAAAGTCTATTTCACTGCCGAGCTAACCAAAAAGCTAAAATTTACTACCAACTTCGGGATGGATTACCGCAATTCCTTCAGCCGCCGTTTCAACCCGACCTGGGGTACATTAAACCGTATTGATGCAGTAAACAGTCTGAGTATCAGCAATGAACGTATCGTCAATTGGACTGTGAATAACCTGCTGAATTATGAAACTAAGTTCGGTGAATCTCATACCTTTTCGGCAATGCTGGGGTTTGAGGCTATTAAGAATAATGGAAAAGCCATGTATGCCAGCGATATGGATTTCCCTGTCCAGCAGAATGAGCTTATCTATATAGGTAACGGACTCGGGATTAAGATCGCCAGCCAGAGCGAGTATACTTCAACACTGGCATCGTTTTTCGGCAGGGTCAATTATGATTTTAAAGGAAAATACTACCTGTCAGCCACCCTACGCCGCGATGGTTCTTCGAGGTTTATCGGTAAAAATAAATGGGGAACTTTCTATTCTCTTTCAGCCGGTTGGGCGTTGAAACAGGAAAGCTTCCTTAAGGATGTTTCCTGGCTCGAAAATCTCAAACTTCGTGTAGGTTACGGCGCTGTCGGAAACCAGGAGATAGGCCTCTATGCAAACAGAGACCGAATATCTCCCTATTTCAACTATCCTTTCGGAGGTGTATCCAATGGTGGTTATGCACAAACTGCTCTCGGGAATAATGACCTGAAGTGGGAAACCAGTTATCAGTATAATGCAGGCGTGGATGCTGAGCTTTGGAAAGGTGCATTTTCATTTTCACTTGACTACTTTTATAAAGTTACGGGGGATATGCTGGTAAAAGCCCCCAATCCTCCATCGGTCGGATATGCCGAAGCACCCTGGATCAACAGCGGGTCGGTTTTAAATTCAGGACTTGAACTTGAAGCCACTTACCGTAAAACGAAACTCAACTGGGGCTACTCTATCGGTGGTAACCTTACCTACATGCACAACGAAGTACTAAAATTGGACGCCCCGATGTTTGGCGGATTGGTTGAGACAGGGATTTATGCTACCAGAACTGAAGTAGGGCATCCCATCGGATCATTTTACCTGCTCGAAATGGATGGCATATTCCAGAATGAGACCGATGTTTTGCTTTCAGCCTTCCAGGGAAACAACATTAAACCCGGCGATGTTAAATTCAAAGATCAGAATAACGACGGGCATATCGATAACAACGACAGGGTATACATGGGTAGTGCCATCCCTAAACTGATCGCAGGAGTTAACCTTTCGGCCAATTATAAAAACTTCGATTTGAGCATGTTCTTCCAGGGTACTTATGGCAACAAGATCTATGTGCAGATAAACCAGGATATTGAAGGATTTTACCGCGGTTTTACCGTGACACAGCGCTATTTTGATGAACGATGGACCGGTGATGGTTCATCCAACACCCAGCCCAGGCCATCATGGACTTCCAAATCAAACAACGCCAGACCTTCATCGCGTTTTCTTGAAGATGGTTCATACATCAGGCTTAAAAACCTTCAGTTTGGCTATACCATTCCTGAAAAAATACTCAAGATTACAGGCTTATCCAAGGCAAGAGTTTATGTGTCGGGTACAAACCTGTATACATTGACCGGATATCCAGGTCTTGATCCGGAAATGACCGTAAGCGACAATTCAAAAAACGAAGGCGACCGCTCCGACGGTATCGACTGGGGAACCTATCCCTCAGCGATGACCTTAATGTTTGGAATCGACATCACATTTTAATCAGATAAGGTAATGAAAAGGAACTTTAAAAACATATCAGACACTTGCAGTCATAATCTAATGAGTGTAAAGGTAATCGGAAACAAAAGCCTGATACTACATTCAGCTATCGTGTTGATGATTTGTTCCATGACAATCCTCAACGCCTGCAAAAAATTCTTAACTGAAGATCTTAAAGGGGAATTTTCGTCAGAAACTTTTTACCAGAATGATAAACAGGCCATTCAGGCGCTGAACGGGGTGTATAATGCCATAAGTTTCAGCGGATTTAGCAATGCAATATGGGTGTTTGGAGATATCGCTTCCGACGATGCAGTAAAAGGCGGGAACCCCGGCGACCAGTCAGAAATTACGTATATTGATGAATTCAATTCCGATGCTAACAATGGGATTATCAGCAATTATTGGAGTCATTCTTATGAAGCCATTGCCCGGGCCAACAATGTAATAGCAAATGTTCCTGCAGTATCGATGGATGAGACAGTGAAGAACCGGATCATCGGAGAAGCTAAATTTATTCGTGCATACAGCTACTTCAACCTGGTGAATGTTTTTGGAAAAGTCCCTCTTAAACTGCTTCCTCAGCTTACACAGGAAACAATCCATATGCCGTTAAGCGAAGTATCTGACATCTATCTTCAGATTAATAAAGATCTGTCGGACGCTGCCGCTGTTCTGCCTGTTTCTTACAGTATAACGGACCAGGGCCGTGTTACCCGTGGTGCGGCTTTGGCTATGCTTGGTAAGGTCAATTTATATCAGCAAAAATGGGCAGCTGCAATTGGATACTTACAGCAGGCTGAAGCCCTCGGGATTTACCGTCTGTTGCCTGCCTATGCCGATAATTTCAAGCTGGCACATGAAAACAGCAGCGAATCCATTTTCGAGATTCAACACCTGACGGGTCAGAATCCTTTCACTGGAAGTGGCTTGAATCAATGGTTTGCTCCTGCTTCGGAAGGCGGATATTATTTCGATGCCCCCACGCAAAGCCTGGTTGATGCTTTTGAAATAAGCGTTACCGGCGAAGTGGATCCGCGCCTTGATGCTTCTGTTGGCCGTGATGGTCAGCCCTGGCTGAACGGGGAGATTTTCAGTGCCACATGGTCACCAACCGGATACCTCACTAAAAAACACCAGCAACCGCTTTCTGAAGTTTCTTCATCACTTAAAGGTGATGGAGGACTCAACTATATATACCTGCGTTACGCAGATCTTTTACTGATGAAAGCAGAAGCGTTTAATGAAACAAACAATGCCGATTCGGCAAAAGCAAACCTCAATAAAGTGAGACGGCGTGCCCGTGCAAGTTTTAACGGAACTCCTCCCGTCGACCTGCTAGCAGATATCACTACATCAGATCAGAACCTGCTCAGGACTGCCATTCAAAAAGAGCGAAGAGTTGAACTGGCCCAGGAGTTTCACCGGTATTTCGACCTGATGCGCTGGGGAAAAACTATTGCGGAAACTGCGCTGGGACATGATTTTAACTACGAAACCAAACGGTATTTTCCAATACCTCAGGCAGAGACAGATGCCAATCAGGCTATTAATCCTTAAGAAAACTAAATCAATTCACCAAAATTAATCACCATTAAAATCAAAACATTATGAAAATGAAAAATCTGATGAAACTGCACACTTTGCTGATTATGCTGATCGTAAGTTCAGCAATGATCCTTGTATCGTGCAAAAAAGAAGACAAAATCGTTGAGGGAGACAAAACCGCTCTCACTGCGTTAATTACAGATGCTGATGCACTTGCAACCGCCGCAACCGCTACCAATTACCCTCAGACAGCCATCGACAGCTACAAAGCTACATTAGCAACCGTGAAAACTGCGGCTGCTACTCCACTTACCCAGGTACAAATCGATAACCTGGTTACACAGTTAACAGAAGCCATGAACACTTTAGGCACGCAGGCTTATGGGTTTATTGACGAAGCCCTGTATCTTAATGCCGGCTGGCACTTTGACGAAGGAACAGGTACCACTGCTACAGCCTTCTCAACTGTCCATCATGTAGCAACCTTTAAACCTGGAAATGCAGGTGTTTTCGGCGCTACTGCATTGTCGCCCACCTGGGTTGCAGGCGTTAAAGGCGGACACGCTGTTTATCTGGATAAAGGAGCTCACCTTGAAGTTCCTTACACGACAGCATTCCTGCCTGTTAATTTAACCATCTCAGTCTGGATTAAGCCTCTTGAGCTGTACGAGAACAATTATATCCTTTCACAAAACTACTGGAACGGATATAAACTGCAGACCCAGGGCGGAGGAAAACCATTCTTTACTTACAAAAAGGTAGATGGCGGGATTATCGATGCCGATAATGAAACGGATAACTCTATTACAGCCGGAGTGTGGAAACAAGTTGTGATTTCGCTTAACGCAACAACCAAGGAACTGAAATTCTACGTTAATGGTACACTCACAAAAACATGGACAGAGTCTAATAAAAGCATTGGACCGCTCATACAAACCCTTACAGCTCCCGCTCCCCAGCCGTTTATTATTGGTTGTGTGGCAACAGACACTGAGCTTGCAACCTGGACATGGACAGAGACTCCAACTTCTCTTGGCTATTTTAAAGGCGCCATCGACGAGCTGAAAATCTATAACATCGCATTGACTGATGGTCAGGTATCGAAACTTTACAATGACGAAAAGCCATAATTGATTGGTTTTGGTCTAATTAATAAATTGTATTAAGGGTAAGGCTCAATAGTTCCTGCATAGTGGTTAGCAGGGAATTGAGCCTCCCCTTTTTGTACTAAACTATATAATTATTTTATCTTGTTGCTTTTAACAACTTCATTCTCTTTGCATCTTATATACATACTTAAATGATCCGATTTCTACTTGTACTGCTACTATCAGCTTTCACTCTGCAGTCATTCCCTCAACAGGGACAATTAAGTATTTCACGGATTGATCAGATGCCCGATTTACCAGTGCCGCTCCAAATCAGGGATTGGAATACTGTGGCTCACGATTACGACAGCTATGTCTTCAACTTAAATAAAACAGGACAATATTTGCCTTTGTCACGGCTGGGCACACAGGGACAATTTAATTATACTGATAACACGCCTTTGTTTCTCGATTCTTATGTAGGTGTTGATGGTCATCTCAATCAGGCAGAAGCTATTAACATCATGCCGGCCATTGTCGGAGCCTCGCTTGCCGGNNCAGAATGTTTACTTAAATAATTATTCAACTACATCAGGCGATGACTGGTGGTATGATGTAATGCCCAATGTTTACTTTTATCAGTTAAGGTCATTATATCCCGATGCCGCCCCTGAATTCAGCACTCAGTTTACGACTGTTGCCGACCGCTGGTTGTATTGTGTAAATAAGTTGGACGGAAGCACTACTCCCTGGTCATTGCCTAATATGAATTACCGGTCTTTTAACCTTTCAGCAGGCTTACCAAATACCACTGGCGTCGCTGAGCCGGAATCAGCAGGAAGTATCGCCTGGCTGCTCTATAACGCTTACCACGAAACCAGGAACAGAAAATATTTCGAAGGCACCCAGCTTGCCATGGATTTTCTGGCCGGTTTTGAATCAAACCCAGCTTACGAACTCCAGTTACCTTATGGAACACTTGTTGCAGCCCGAATGAATGCTATTGAAGGCACAAATTACCCTTTGCAGAAACTTCTCGACTGGTGCTTCGACAGGGGTAATTTGAGGGGATGGGGCTCTATTGTGGGAACATGGGGCGGTTATGACGTATCTGGTCTTATCGGCGAAGCCAACGATGCCGGCGACGATTATGCTTTTGTGATGAATGGCTTTCAGCAAGCAGCTGCTCTGGCTCCACTACCCAAATACGACAAGCGCTATGCCCGTGCTATTGCCAAATGGGTACTGAATATTACCAATGCCAGCCGGCTTTTTTATTGGAATGCACTTCCACAAACGAACCAGGATTCCTATTCATGGGCTTCAGTAAACGACCCAACAGCATGTATCCCTCATGAATCAATGAAACAAGTATGGCAGGGGAAAAACCCTTTTGCCACCGGCGATGCCATCGGTGGCGGCTGGGCGGCCACAAATCTATCACTATACAGCGGTTCAAGCGTTGGATATCTTGCCGCACTGACACAAACAACCAATGTTTCTGAAATCCTTCAGATAGACCTCAACAAAACTGATTTTTTCGGAGATAATTCCCTGGTTTCTTACTTGTATTTTAATCCGACACAAGTCATCAAACAAGTTGACGTTAATCTTCCGTCAGGCACATTTGGTGTATATGATGCTATTACTGAAACCAACCTGTTTTCAGGGGTTTCAGGTTCCATTCAGTTAACAATACCAGCTGGCGAAGTCAGGTTGATCAGGCTTTATTCAGATGGACTCATACCTGAAGCCCATGATGACAGACTTTATGTCGGCGATGATATACTCGACTATCATTATCAATACACTTATTCTAAAAACCTCCGTATAAAAGCTCTTTCAACTGATCATAACAAGGTTATTACAAATTCAGTGTTCACAGCATATTGCCAACCGGGAAATATCAACCCTGACGAACAGGTGCAGTTTGAATGGTTTTTGGATGATATATTGATTGAGGGCCAGAACCAGTCGCAGGTGCAACTTACTGCACCAGGTATCCAATCACAGCCTGTGCTCAAATGCAGGATAAGCACCATTGGCCAGACCGCTGAAGATACATTGCACCTTCAAATAGTTGAGCACATTCCCATGCCACCGGTGGTGAAAGGCATACAGTCCGGTTCAAAATACACAGTTATAGGCGATCTGAATACTTTTACCGCACTTGTTGAACCAGCGCCGGGCGAAATCCTTGAATATGTCTGGAGCGCTTCGACAGGCATTTTATACCAGACTGAAGGGAGTTCCATTACCTGGCAGGCGCCGGCAACGCCGGTTGTAAGCACCATCACGGTGCAGGTTACCAATCAGGATATGCTTTCCACTATGGTATCCACCGGAGCACTGGTAAAAGATACAAGCCTCGCCCTTCAAACGCCGCTGATATGGTATCCCTTTGATTCAGACAATCGTAACGCTGCTGCAGATCGCTTCCATGCAACTGCCTCTGGTGTAACTAAAACAGAAGATGCCAGGGGTATACCATCGAGGGCTTACAGATTTACTACCGGGCAAAACATAATCTATACCGATAATCAGGATGATCTTAATTTCAGTGATGCAGTAAGTCTGAGCTGCTGGGTCAAATGCGAACAACTAGGTTCAGAAAGGTTTATCATTTCTCACGGTTCGTGGCAGCAGCGATATAAGCTATCTATTACTCCCGAAGGCCTGCTACGGTGGACTATAAAAACAAACTTAGGCGTTGCAGACCTTGACGGTTCAACACCAATTGAGCTTAACCGTTATTACCATGTTTCTGCACTCTATACCGGTTATTCAATGGAACTTTATGTGGATGGAGTTCTTGATACATTTAAAGCCTTTTCAGGAGCCATTCAACCCTCAACTAAACCCTTTACCATCGGAAGGATGGACAATGTGGAAACCCAATATGCACTTCGCGGAAGCGTGGATGAAGTAAAGTTGTGGAATAAGGAGATTTCTGTTACCCAGGTTGAACAGTTAAAGAACCAGTGGGCCACATCTAGCGGAATTAGTAATGATTACCTGATAGAACGTATATATCCCAATCCTGCTGAAGAGGTCATTTATGTTGAATTTGCAGGTATTATTCAGGTTGAACACATCTCACTATTCACTTTGGATGGAAGAGAAGTATCAGGCTATCAGGTTAAAATGCAAAGTTCGGGGATCATGATTGAAATTCCTCATCCCCCAAAAGGATTGCTTTTACTGAAGATGATTATGAAAGATGGCAGTGTGGTAACCAGGAAAATTATTATCCGGTAAACTGAATTCAAAGGTCATTAATGCGAATTAAGAGTTGGAATAGGTTTATTTACAATTATAATGACGAAGCTTATTTCCGGGGGTCTGCATTGCCACACCTCTGCAGAGGGTCTGTATGATGTATTGTTTAATTTATTCAGCAATTATTCAAAACACCTGAATGTCCTGATAAAATAATCAGACTCTAATTTGACATACTTATCGGCGTCTTTAAGATCAACATTAATTAAAGTATTGTCATCGCTATAAAATTGTATCCTGATTAAGTCTATAGAATGCCTTACCAGGAACTTTCTTGTTTTAGTATCAAGAATACCATTCGAAGTAATGTTTCTGCCACAAAGTACTCCGCCAAGAAGATCAATTGTCAGAATTGTTTCACCGGATTTTATCAGGATTTTACTGTCTTTATTAAAACAAAGGCTCTGTGAAGTGGAGGTTTTTATCCATAGCATATAGGAAGTATCTTTCTTTTGGATATTCTCAGATATAGAAAATTTATAGTCGCCTTTAACCCCATTATTTATAGTAGCATCCATACTGGTATTATAGCCAACTACTTCCCAGTTTGTTGTCTTAGCCGTCACGCCGGTAAAAGGATCAACTTCATTTTTTTGCCATTCACATGGGACCACTTGTTTTTTAACTTGAACTTTACTTTGCGGGGTCACTGGTTTTTTAACCTGGCCCTTATTTTGTTGGGTTACTGTTTTTTTAACCTGACCTTTCTTTTGTTGTGTCACTGGTTTCTTAACTTGTTCTTTACTCTGCGCAGATATCAAAACAAAGCAGAATAATAAGACACAAACTGAAATTAGCTTTTTCATTGAGTTTTAATTAAGTAATAGCCACGATATTCAAATTTAAGACATAAGAAAGAATTAACCAAATGATTGATAATAAAAGATGGGTACCAGGAGATCACCCCGAGAATTGGAAATCAAAAGCCCCTGAGTACTATTTCAGGGACATATTTATTTTTCTAATAAAAATATGATACTATTACAGATTTAATCTCCCAAAGAGGCATAGTTCCTGACCATCGTAATAAACCAAATGTGATCTTAAGTGATCCCCCTTTGAAAGTACTGTTGATTGTAAGATAATCCGGGAGAAAAGAACTTACAGGACTGCTCCAATAAGTATAAATTGAGGCAGAATAGTCAGCCCAGGTTGTGCAATCCGAACTCATAAAGAATTGAGTACTTGCCGGTGACTTATAATACAGCTGACCAGGTGTCTTTAAAGATCCGGTTAACTTATGAGTCATAATTATCCGGGGATTATCTGCGTCAATAGGGATAGGACAGCAATAGACCGGGCGAAAGAGTTTAATCGGTTTTGCGGCATTTGTACCATCAGTTGTAAGCACATATGCGGTCCCGTTAAATGGTGCCGACAAATCCGATGTCATGAATTCCCAGCCACTTTGCAATATATCAATTTGCCTTTCGATCTTCATCCTGACATCAAGCTTTTTATCAATACCAGCAACATCAGCCTCGCTCGTTATTGCCTGACAATTATTTGAATTGGATTCATTTAAAAATTTAAAATACCTGGCACCTTTAGGCACAGAGCTTATCTGGTAGTCGCCATTGTTATCTGTTATCCCGGTCAAACTTGATTCAGTCTTGTCTTCATTTAACATAATAACTCTGATACCATTAAGCGGAATACTGTCAATTGTCTTTACGCTGCCATATACTTTCTTAGTTTCAATTCCACTGGTCATTGAAACAATATAAGTCTTATTGCTTGAAATATCTTCAGTTTTTGCATAAGTGTCAAAGCCGGTTTTGCTGGCTTCGAAAGTATTAGACCCAGGTGCTATGTGAAATAAAACAAAAGTTCCATCGGTTGCAGTCAACGATGAAAATGGTCCCAGCTTAATATTAACACCCGAAAGTGGAATAGAAGTACCCGTATAAACCACTTTCCCGGATACAGTTATTCCCATAATTACCGAAATCTCTTTATCGAGCGAGGATGTTTCCCTCCCATCAGAAACTGTCAACGAGATTTTAGCATTACTATTTGCCTGGCAGGTCGGTGAGATCACCCATTCAGTAGAAGCATTATTTGGATCTGCAATTGTCCCATCATTCGATGTCCAGTTATATGTAAGCTGATCTCCCTGAGGGTCGGTAACTATACTGGAAACAGAAATCTTTGTACCAGGAGTTACCTGGGACAAATTAAAGCTTATCGATTGTATTACAGGACGTTGTTCATCTATAGATGAGTTTTTATTACAGCTTATAAGGAGTGATGAGAAAATCAATAAACAAACAAGAGTTCTGGAGGCTTTCATAATAATTCATTTAAATCGGAAGGGGCGTTTGTTTGTTTTTTCGTTAAAGAATTAAATAAATACAAAAATACATAAAATAGATAGGATTTTGCATTTGCAGCGCATACTTTTTGTTCATCAGGTTCAGGCATATCCGTGTTATGAAGATTTTCTTGTTTNNATGACAGACAAAAAGCAATCTTATCATGAAACGTTCAAAGTTTCGGGCGACGAAATTGTAGCCAAGATAAAAGAGATAATAAAAGAAGGTAACGCCAGAAGGATCATCATTAAAAATGATAAGGAAGAAACAATTATGGAATTTCCCCTTACAATAGGTGCCATTGGCGCCCTTCTCATACCAATTTTTGCTGCCGTGGGAACCCTGGCAGCCCTGGCAATGGATTATACTATTGTCGTGGAAAAACGAGAAAGCACCGAAAAGAAAGATTAACGAAAAACAATTCGTTTCCCTTTTCCCGGCTTTTATAAGGAGTTAAGATATTTCATAAGTTTCACAAGGCTTTCAGGTTTGTCAAATTTAACCTTGTCAGATTTGATGTGCTCCTTCAGGATAGCAGACTTCTCAGGGAAGAGTTTTAAAAATTGTTTCTCATTAATAAATTCTGACCACTCATCTCCCCTGCGGATCCAGTAAACAGGCTTAAGTACCACAATATAATCCGGAGGCAGCTTCAGGTTCCATTGCATTCCCGATAGGTTTATTGTCGAAATATAATCAGCAGATGCTGTCTGAGATGTACCTCCATATCCCACAGCTTTTCCCGCAGGAAGCAGGCTGCCGATCTGCTGAATATAGAGGTTTATTTTACCATCCCACAAAACCTGATAAAAAGATTTACCTACCGGGACGAATTTAAAGCCTTCAATCTTTATGGTATCTACAACCTCCGTATTGGTAAGGTCGTAAAACTTGTCACCTTTTGTAAAGACCATCTTCTCGGTCACAGTATTGTAATTCATGACTTGGGTCTGTGCCTGGCCATTTTTCATCCTGATGGTACCGGAACCAAACTGGCTGAAAAGATACTGCGGCATAGAGCCATCTTTAGTGGACTGGCCTGAAACTAAAGCAGGTAAACCTAAAAGGATGATTACTGCAATTACTTTTACAATAGATTGATTATGACTCTGTTTCATTATTTATTGCGTTAATAGTATTAATATTCCTTTAATCCTCACAAATCGTACCAGAAAACTAAACAAAACCCTGCTGATTCAGGTTAATCAAAGGTTTATTCGACATATTTGCCCAGGTTTTCCCACTTCACCTTCCATTTCCCGTTATGGGGGAACTGATCCGAAACACACATTTTTGCCACTGCAGTGAGCAGGCCACCATTGCCAGGAAGGTAAATTGCAAGCCTTGCATCCTGGTAATTATGCCCATTAATCAGGTACCTGTTCTTTGGTGCATCCATCATCATGAAATCGATAGCCTGCCCGCTTCTGCCAATAGCTGCAGCCGACATTGCCAGCATGGGGAAATCCCAGCCCCATGTCGTTCGCCAGTTCCACTTCTTCATGATGGTGTCAAGTGAATTGCCAAGTATCTTGTTGTCGACCAGTTTTGTCCACGGCATCACTCCGTATATTCCTGAAACAATGGGATGGTCACTCATATATCTCGGATTGGTATAAGAGTCCTTCGTATCTTCAGAGCAAAGATATAGTCCATCCTTAACAGCAAGGGGCGATATTTTCCTGGTAATATCACGCCATAAAGGGTCGGCTTTAAGACCCAGCCTGCTCTTCCACTCTATGGCAGTTTTAAGTCCCCAGTACCAGTATACGGTCTCAAAGGCTGGGTTGATGGTAGTCTCCTTGTTCAGGCTCTCCTGTGCGGGAATCAAAACAGGACCTAGTGTATATTTTCCGGCTGCACTGTCATACCAGGCATACGATGCCATGAAATCAGCCGTTTCAAATACTATATCTTTATATTTATCAAGTACTTCCTGCTTGTTTTTTGTATTCCTGTAGAGCAGTTCCGCAAAAAATATCGGATGCGGCTGCTGCCAGATCAGATAGGTCCCGACATTGCTGGGGCTCTCCCTTCCTTCCCTGTCAGTCATCTTAGGCCATCTGGCGCCTTTATAACCCTGATGAATTGCGGTTTGCCTTGCATTCTGAAGGATATCGTTATAATACTTCATCTGTCTCTCCAGTACATCCTCATGATGCCAGAGTGCAAAATGAACTGCATGCCACCAGTGCATCTCAAGGTGAAATTTACCAAACCAACTGTTGTAGGTAAGTCCCGTTTCAGCCGGTGGAAATGATCCGCTGCACTGGATTTTTGTAAGGTATTGCGACAATATTACCCTTCTTTCAAGTTCAAATGCTCTGGGATCGGTGCATTCAGAAAAATCAACTGCCCCGCCTTCCATCCAGAATTTCTCCCAGTTTAACCTGCTTGCTTCCTTGGTGGAGGCAAAATCAACCGGTTCAATATCATTCATATCCTTGCTGAAACTGCATGAGAATTCGAAGGTTGAATCGGACTGATTTGGTTCAATAATAAACAAATGTTGTGCTGCCTGTTTTACAACACTTCCTTTATGCAGTAGCTTCACATAATACTTATCATTGTCCTGGCTCCTTTCGAAAATGGTCTCCCCGGCACTACTGGTTATTATCTTCGTAATGTGCTTCTCTGGTGAATTGAAATCATATCCGTTTGGATCTGAGGTCCCAAACGGAAAATTTATCTTCAGCTTCAACCTGCCCTCTTCAATCATTTTTGATTCAATCCTGGCTGAGATCATATCCTGATCAGGATGACAAACGGTCAGAACCCTGACTGGCGTGCCATCGACAGTGAAAGTGCTTTCAATTGCTCCTGTCCACAGGTAAAGTGACTGAATATTATTTTCAATATTACCTATCACTGCCTCTTTCCCATCTTTTGTAAACAACTGCAAACCAATCATTCCAAGATGGATACGATGAGGGTTGGTCCTGAGCCAGCTTGTTGCAGCAGCCTTTCTTTCGCCATCGCCTGCCTTGAACTGGTGGACATATTCTACATCTCTTCCGTGAACTCTGTAGGTTCTGTAAACATCTGACAGGTTATAGTTTTCAGGGTTAAGTCCAGTATGCCAGCCCCACTCCGACATTGTTCCAAGGGATATCCCCCTGGAATAAAACTCAGGAAATGTCTGCAAACCGGTTACGTCAGCAGTATACGTAAACCTCCCGTTCCCGACAGAAAAAACATTCAGGCTGTCTATCTCGCTGTTATGAACATTATGCCTGGTCACAAGAGCAAAACGGTCGATGGGTATATCTTCGTTGCAACCTGAAAGGACCAGGATAATTACTAAAAACAATATGTTTATACAGGGATTTTTCATCAAGTTATTCTTAATAAATTTTAAAGTTAGTGTTTTTAGAGAATTATGTCATAAACGGGGACCGGTTCTGGATTTAAAAGCCTATTGACTTGTGTCAGGCAAATTATTATCTTTGAAAAAAGGCTGAAAATAATTATAAACCAAAACTTAAAGTCATGAAAACACTTAACCTTATCGGATGGGTTTCAGGAGGTATCGGAGCATTAATTATTCTCCTGGGATTACTTTCCGGGATTATCGGCAAGGGTATTCTGCCTATCTCGCATATAGTAAATTACTTCCAGATTGCCAACAGTTTCTTTCTTATTACAATAGCTCTGTTTATAGTAGTGAACAGGTGCGAATGTAACAAGAAGTAAAAAGACAAAAGACAAAAGACAAAAGGCAATGGAAAATAGTGCGCAATAATTATAATGAGTATTGTGTGGTAAACTATTAAGATTATTTTTATGGCCGTGTTCATGAAAAGGAGCAAGATTCAGAAAGAAGTTTACAGATGGATGCGGAAATGACAATCATTGGTGCAGGTGTGATCGGACTTGCTATCGCAGAAAAAATATCAGGCATATACAGGAACACTTTCGTTATTGAAAAACATCCTACTTTCGGACAGGAGATCAGCAGCCGCAGCAGTGAAGTAATCCACGCCGGAATATATTACCCTCAGGGAAGCCTGAAAGCAGAGTTATGTGTTGAAGGCAAGAGTCTGCTTTACGATTATTGCCGGAAATATGACATCCCCGTAAATAATTGCGGAAAACTTATTGTTGCCACTTCGCAGGAAGAGATAGCTGTCATCGAGGGAATTAAAGAGAATTCTGCCCTCAATGGTGTCGTCCTGGAGATAATGGAACAGGATCAGATCGCCGCTCTTGAACCAAACATTTTTGCTCTGAAAGCTCTATTCTCCCCTTCCACAGGCATAGTTGATACACATTCGCTGATGAAACGGTTTGAAACTAATATCCTGAACCATGGGGGGCAAATCGCATATGGCAGCGAAGTAACAGGCATAAGGAAAATCGAAAAAGGCTATGAAATCTCTATCCTGGATGCTGACAAGAAGAATTATTGTTTTACATCAACCATTGTGATCAATTCTGCAGGCCTTACCTCCGATAAGATCTCCGAGATGGCTGGAATGAAGGATGAGAGACTATCAATAAACTTTTGCAAGGGTGAATATTTCCGTGTCAATCCGCCCAAGAACAGATTAATAAACAGGCTTATCTATCCGGTTCCCCATACTAATATGGAAGGCATCGGCATACATGTTACTATTGACATGGGTGGCGGAGTAAAACTAGGACCTGATGTAACATACCTTGAATCAAACGTTTACGACTATCATGTTGATCCATCTAAGCAGGAGTCATTCTGGAGATCAGCAAAAAAATTCCTTCCTTTTCTGGAGTATGATGACATTGCCCCTGAAATGGCAGGCATAAGGCCAAAAACTCAAAAGAAAGGAGAACCAATCCACGATTTTTATATAATGGAAGAGAGCTGCCGGGGGAACCCGGGATTTATCAACCTCATAGGTATGGAATCGCCGGGGATGACATCTTGCCTTTCAATAGCAAATTATGTAAACAGACTTATTAAGTTTTAGCTAAATAAAAGGTAACCAGAACCATTTAACTAATAATATCGGATACGGGAAAAATGAATATAAAATTCTGCATCAGGAGGATTGTATCGCTGATAATTCTGATCCTTTTGTCCATAAATCTCAGGTCACAGAACAACAATAATCTCAATGGGTTTATTCCGGAAGTAGGGCAGAAAGGCAAAGATGTTGTATGGGTACCCTCGCCGCCGGAATTGATTTCAGCTATGTTTTCAATGGCAAAGTTAACACCTGACGATTATGTTATTGACCTTGGATCAGGAGACGGCAGGGTGGTTATTTTTGCAGCAAAGATAGGTGCTCATGCTCTCGGGATAGAATATAACGACGACTTAGTGGCTCTGTCAGTCAGAAATGCACAAAAGGAAGGAGTAAGCAATGCTGAATTCATTGAAGGCGATCTTTACAAATGCGATTTATCCAAAGCAACTGTTATAACCATGTTCCTGCTGCCTGACATAAACAAAAAACTCAGGCCAAAGTTGCTTGAACTCAACCCCGGCACCAGGATCGTTTCCAGCACTTTTACTATGGGTGACTGGATACCGGACAAAGAGGTTAAAACAGAAGAAAACCCTAATGGGTGGAATACTGCATATCTGTGGATAGTCCCGGCGAAAGTTGAGGGTGCATGGAAGATAGGAAGCGATATTCTGACAATAAAACAATCATACCAGGTGATCCATGGGTCTCTGAATTCAGAAGGCAGAACTTCCTCAATCTCGCATGGAAAACTTACCGGCAGCGGAATTACTTTCAGGATCGGCAAATATCTCTATGCCGGTGAGGTGAATGGGGAGAAAATGATTGGCACAAAGGATTCAGAAGGAGAAAAAAGTGATTGGGTAGCCGAAAGAATGCATTAATGGTCCATACAGGTTTATTAGTCCTTGGTCTTATTTCTCAGGAGCTTTTGAAGATCAGCCATCTCATCCCTGAGCCTTGCAGCTTCAACGAAGTCCAGCTCTGAAGCAGCCTTCTCCATGCTTTTTCTTGTTTTCTCAATTGCCTTTCCAAGGGCCGCGCTGTTCATGTATTTTATTACAGGATCAGCAGCTATGTCGGGACGTTCAGGCTCTACATAAGCTCTGACTGCAACGCCTTTGCTTGTAAGACCCATCAGTACCGATCCTGTTTTTCTTACGATCTGAGTAGGTGTTATACCCATTGCTTCATTATACTTCAACTGTTTTTCCCTTCTCCTGTTTGTCTCATTTATAGTCATCTTCATGCTTCCGGTAATTGTGTCAGCATACATGATTACCTTTCCGTTCAGGTTTCTGGCAGCTCTCCCGGCAGTCTGCGTAAGCGACCTCGATGATCTCAGGAATCCCTCTTTGTCAGCATCGAGTATAGCTACCAGGGAAACCTCTGGCAGATCGAGTCCCTCCCTCAGAAGGTTCACTCCAACGAGGACATCAAATTCTCCGGTTCTCAGTCCTTCCATAATCTCAATCCTTTCGATTGTATCAATATCGGAATGAATATAGCGGCACCGGATTTCATATTTTAAAAGGTAAGCTGCAAGTTCTTCAGCCATTCGCTTGGTTATCGTAGTGACAAGAGTCCTCTCCCCTTTTTTTGCTCTATCCCTAATCTCATCCATCAGATTGTCGATCTGGTTCAGGCTTGGCCTTACCTCAATAGGCGGGTCAAGCAATCCTGTCGGCCTGATCACCTGGTCGACATAGACACCCTCGCTCTTCTCAAGCTCATAATCTGCCGGAGTGGCGCTTACAAAAATAGTCTGACCGGTCAGCGATTCAAATTCTTCAATGCGCATAGGTCTGTTATCGAGTGCCGCAGCCAGGCGGAAGCCATATTCGACCAGTGTCTGCTTTCGTGAATGATCTCCTCCGGACATGCCCCTTATCTGGGGAATGCTTACGTGGCTCTCGTCGATCACCGTGAGAAAATCTGACGGGAAATAATCAAGAAGGCAGAATGGTCTTGTTCCGGATTTCCTTCCGTCAAAATAACGTGAGTAATTTTCAATCCCGCTGCAATAACCAAGTTCCCTGATCATTTCAAGATCGTATGAGACTCTTTGCTGGAGCCGTTTTGCCTCCTCCTTTTTGCCAATATCATTGAAATGGGTAACCTGTAAAACCATATCATCCTGAATCTGGTTTATTGCCTGATTAATCCTTTCCCGTGTGGTTACAAAAATATTGGCAGGGTATATGATATATTCGCTGAGATTTTCAATCCGGTTACCGCTTCCAGGGTCAAACGTCTGAATCTCTTCAACCTGGTCGCCAAAAAAGAGAACCCTGATCGCAATGTCAGCATAGGCAGGGAAGATATCGACCGTGTCTCCCCTGACCCTGAAGGTCCCGTGTTTGAATTCCATCTCATTGCGGGAATAGAGGGAGTCCACCAGCTTGCGAAGGAAAGGGTTCCTCCCTATATTCTGACCGGTCCTTATCTGAACTGCGCCGGAATGGAAATCTTCAGGATTCCCGATGCCATAGAGGCAGGAAACTGAAGAGACTACTATAACATCCTTGCGGCCCGACAATAATGAAGATGTCGTGCTTAACCTTAGCTTTTCAAGGTCTTCATTTATTGAGAGATCTTTTTCTATATAGATGTCTGAAACAGGAAGGTAGGCTTCAGGCTGGTAATAATCATAGTATGAGACAAAATATTCAACACAGTTTTCGGGGAAAAACTGTCTGAATTCGCCATAAAGCTGGGCAGCAAGTGTCTTGTTATGGCTCAGGACAAGAACGGGTCTGTTCACTTTCTCAATTACATTGGCTATGGTGAACGTCTTCCCTGACCCAGTTACACCCAGAAGCGTTTGATATGGTACATTTTTCTGTAGTCCGGCAACAAGCTGTTTTATAGCTTCAGGCTGGTCGCCAGTGGGGACAAAATCTGATACCAGTTTAAAATCCATTGAAATCCTGATAGAATTGAGTTTATTTTTTATTCCTTTATTTCAAACTAAAATCAAAATTAGTTTTCTTTTACGAATATTCACAGGTATATTGAAGTATGTATCAGAAAGCTGAAAAGAGACTTGCCCCTTATCTTCTGACGCTGATTATTCTGTTGACCACTTCCATGGTTCTCAATAGTCAGAGCTTCAATATTAAAACCTACACTACAAAAGAGGGTTTGTCTCATAACAATGCAAGGGCAATTGTAAGAGACAGTACTGGCTTTATCTGGATCGGAACCTGGGATGGCTTAAGCAGGTTCGATGGACATGAATTTAAGAACTATTTTCACATACCCAGGGATTCAGCATCATTGCCATATTTCTCAGTTTTTGATCTTCAGGTTGATTGTGATAATAATCTTTGGATCCTTACCGACTTTGGTCAGGTGGTCAAATATAACAGGGGATCCGACAATTTTACAATTTTAAGAAGTATTAACGGAGTCTCAATAGAACATGCTATCAATATATATACTGATACTGCCGGTCATCTCTGGATTATAAATCACAATGAAATTATCAAATGGGATGACAGAACCAAAGAATCTGAGGTAATCAGACTTAAAACGAGAGGAGGGCTACCTTTTAACCTGGATACTCAATCTAAAAGTATTTCATTTCTTAAAGACTCTGCAATCTGGATAATCAGCCCGATAGTCTATGAGTTTAAAAAGACAGGAAAAAACCTCTATACAATTGAGAAGGAGTATCCTATCATAAGATCCCCCCGGGAAAAAAAGATAGAATTTGATTTCAAGGAATGGTTCTCTCTCTTTAACTCGGCTTCAGATAATAAATGGATCTTCTCAAATAGCGGGTTATACAAGCTGGATAAGGAAAGAGGCGTTTTCAGAGAATTCAGGGAAGATATTCCACTCAATGAATTTACAGGAAGAAAGGCCTTCTGCTGGGGCTGGGTAAATGACGGTATATATATCTATAATACTGAATATCAGAAACTAATCAACATTCCGGACCATAAAACCAAGATACCGGTTGCAATATTACCGCTGAAGAACAATCTGCTCTGGTTCTCGGGTTACTCATCAAGCGGAGTTCCCCTTGGAATAAGCCAGATAGTCATGACATCAGGGTTTTTTGATAACTGTGTCTTAAGTGATCCGGACTCTGCTGCTCCTGCAATTTATTCGGTAATAATTGACAAATACAAAAACATCTGGACAGGGATAAGAGGCTATGACCATATAGTTCAGATCGGGCCTGAAAAAAAAATACAGAATCTCCACCTGCACGGTCTAAACTCTTTACCTGTTTCAAGTTACATCAGGTCAATGATTCCCGTTGAGGATGGAATATGGATAGGTTATTTTTCAGGACAGCTGCAGTTTTATGATTATAAAAGCTCAAAATTTATAAATCATTTCCCTGAGGCAGGTAGTTTCAGGGCAATCCTGGCAAATAAAGAAGGGAATATCTTCATTGGCACAACCAATCTGGCCATTTATTATCCATTAACAGGGAAGACTGAAATCCTCTATCAGCTACATGATCCAGAGGCAGTATTCAGATTATACCAATCGACTGACGGGATGCTCTGGGCTTGTATGTCAAGTAGCAGCGTCCTTAAGTATGATCCGAAAACCAGAGAGGGTAAAATTATAAAACTGGCTGCCGGTCAGAGCAATGTCGAAGACATAATATCAGGTGAAAACGGAGAGCTGTGGCTTGCACTTCTGGGGGAAGGTGTCTGCAGATATAACCCGACAGAAGGCACATTCAGGTTTTATACGACATCGACGGGATTGTCTAGCAATACCACTTACTGTCTTCTGAAGGACCGCTCGGGGAATATCTGGGTTTCAACAAATAACGGAATATCAAGGATCAATCCTGAAACAGGACAGATCAGGATATTCGGCATGACTGACGGGCTTGGTATTTCTGAGTTTAATTCAGGAGCTAAATTTATTGCAGACGATGGGAAGTTCATACTCGGAGGTATGGGTGGTTATGTAAGCTTCTATCCTGACAGCCTGAAGTTCACGGAAGAGAGCAGCAATAATCAGCAACTTATATTGACGAACTTTGAGGTATCAGGTGTGGTCAGGCATTTACCAATTGATCTTAATGAAGCTGATACAATTATACTTTCGAAAGGCGAAAATAATTTTCATCTCTCGTTTTCATCAACAGATTTTGTCAATTCCGATAAAACACTATACAGATATAGGCTTTCCAGAGTAAACAGGAACTGGATGGAAACAAATGCCCGGAACAGGAATATCAACTATTCAAATCTAAAGCCGGGATGGTATGATCTGTTTATTCAACCATCGGATGTTAATGGTGATTGGTCGGCATCGAGAAAACTCGTTATCAGGATAATACCGAATTTCTATGAGACCCGGTTATTCATTATTATTTCTTCACTCCTTTTGCTCTCCACTCTTGCATTATCAATAATATTTTATATCCGTAGTATTAAGCAAAAAGAGAGACAGAAGCAGTACGAATTAAAGCTTCAATCACTGCGAGGACAGATGAACCCGCATTTCATTTTCAATTCCCTGAATTCAATTAATTATTTCATATCAAATAATGACAAGCTATCTGCAAACAGATATATTGCTGATTTTTCGAGACTTATCAGATCTATTCTCGCCAATATGGGAAATAATTTTATACCATTTGACAATGAAATAAGTTCAATCGAGGATTACCTCAGGATCGAGCATTTACGTTTCGGCGATAAATTTGATTATAAGATTGATACAGAAGAAATCACAGACAAGCCAGAAACAGAAGTCTGCCCGGGGATCGTTCAGCCATTTATTGAGAACGCAATCTGGCACGGTGTCAGAGCCCTCGAAAACAGAAAAGGGTTTATCCTGATAAAGTTTGTTCCTTCGGCCAACGAAGGCATAAAATGCTTCATCGAAGACGACGGAGTTGGAAGAATGGCATCAATAAGCAAACGGGAGAATACTGAAAATCACAGGTCAAGGGGAATAAGTATCGTAACTGAAAGATTGCAAATAACCAGCAAGCTGAGAAAAACCAATTACAAGCTTGAAATCAGTGACTTATATCCTGAAAAGCCTGAAACCGGGACAAGAGTGGAAGTCGATATACCAGTAATTAAATCTAAAAAATGACCATGAATAATGCCATCCGTGCTATTGTTATTGATGATGAAGAACCCTCGAGGGAAGCATTAAAAAATTACATATCGGATTTCTGCAGCGATGTTGAAGTTGTTGCTACAGCTTCCTCAGTTAAAACTGCTTTTAAGGCTATACAGAAGCATAAGCCTGATCTGATATTCCTTGATATTGAATTGCCTGACGGAAAAGGCTTTGACTTGCTGAAAATGTTCGAAACAATCGATTTCAGAGTAATCTTTGTTACAGCTTACTCAGAATATGCAATTAAAGCATTCAGAGTAAATGCAGTCGATTATCTTCTTAAACCAATTAAAATAGATGAGCTTAAAGATGCTATCGAGAAGATAAAATCAAGTAATGGTGATCCGGAATCTGAAAAACTTTCCGGACTTCTTAAAGTTATATCCAATGGAGCATTCTTTCATCCAACACTTATCGTATCAAACGTGAAAGGCTTTGAAGTACTGAAGATCAATGAGATAATAATGTGTAAGGCAGATGGCTACTGCACAATTTTTTACCTGACGGGTGATCGGAAAATAAATAGTTCCAGGAATCTGAAGCAGTTCGAAAAACAAATAATAGAATATGGATTTATCAGGGTTCACAACTCTTTTCTCGTTAACCTGCGCCATGTCAACAGCTTCACCAAGCAAGGTGAAATCATCCTTACCGAAAATAATAAGGCATTCATGGGCGACAGGTATAAAGTTCAGTTCCTGAAACTATTCAGCAAAAACAAACCGGAATAGATTCGCAATACCCTGGTGAAATCACATTTTACTTTAGCAAAATAAGGCGTTTGTTAATTTGAAAAGGGGGTTTGTTGGTTCAAAAGGCACTTCTGTTGGGTTTGCTCCATGGGTAAGATTTCTTTTTGTACTTTCAGAACATAATTGAAATGCAGAAAATTGTTCTTCATTTAGTTTGAAATAGTTTCCCCCGGCCTGCATTGATCTTATGCAGGCATCAAATAAAAATGAGCCTCTCCCCGGGGCTCATTTTTGCATTTTGTTTTTGTTTGTTTTAGGCGTCTCTCATTCAAGGGTTCAACCTCCTGGGACAAATTTTATAACTTTTTAATGTCAGATGTTTTATTATTGTCTTAAATAAATATAATTTAGCATAAGAGCAAATTTAATAATTTACAAATCGCACGTATTGGATGGAATTGGATTCTGGCATATTAATTATTTCATGCACCTGGCAGCCAATTCTAAATAATTAAATGAATTGAATTAATTATTAATTTATTTTGGATATAAATAAGTTAATTATTGCTTTAAACTCAAAGACTATGAAAAAAATTTTAATGCTTCTTTCCCTTCCTTGTTTCTTTATTGCTCAATTGGTTGCCCAGGAGTCCACATTCTCCAAGGGTGATAAGGTTTTAAACGTTGGAGTGGGGATAGGATCTTTACTAGGATCCGCATATACTTCAACATTCCCTCCTATCTCTGGTTCACTTGAATTCGGGGTTGCTGACAATATACTCAAGAAAGGTGCTCTAGGTGTAGCCCCATTTATTGGTTTTGGTACTTATAAATATCAAGTTTATTCTGGGCACGAGAATTATACTTACATTCCGATAGGAGTAAGAGGTGTTTTTCATTATCCGCTTGTAAAAAAACTTGACACATATGCTGGTTTGCTCTTTGGATATTTTATTGTATCCGGCACACATATAGGAAGTGCATATAGAAGCAGAGGTTTTGCATCAGTGTTTATCGGTGGAAGATATTNNCATATAAATTTTGATTTAACAGATACCGAATGAGATATAATTCAGTATTAATATCTCTTAAAAAAGCAGTTTTCAAAAAATGAAAACTGCTTTTTTTTATTCATTCTTTGGAGTGAAAAGTCACAGGAATTATAAAGCTAAGTTAAACCTGTTGCCTGCAAAACCTACATGCCAGAACCTGTCAATTACTTTCGGATATGATACAGCTGGAAAAGCCAGTGGCGCTGACCACCTTTTGCCGGAATAAATTGACAATCCTTTGCTGTAATTATGTGCTTGCTGTTAAATTATTTATGATAATTACAGTTGAACCGGCCAAATGTGGTTAAGACGTCCGGCTTTTGCACTTTATAAAGAATCGCGATTATCCCAGATATCCCTTAAGCAGCTTGCTCCTGGATGTATGACGCAAACGTCTTATTGCTTTTTCCTTGATCTGGCGGACGCGTTCACGGGTAAGTCCGAATTTCTCACCAATCTCTTCGAGCGTCATCTCCTGGCATCCGATCCCAAAAAAGAACCTGATAATATCTCTTTCCCTTTCAGTAAGGGTTGCAAGTGCCCTGTATATCTCTCTTGAAAGCGACTCATCCATTAAAAGCTTGTCGGCAACAGGTGAGTCTGAGTTTGTAAGTACATCCAAAAGGCTGTTGTCTTCTCCTTCAATAAAAGGTGCATCAACGGAAACATGTCGCCCGGAGACTTTCAGAGTATCTGTAACTTTTTCCTTCGGCAGCTCCAATACATCGGCCAATTCTTCCGGAGAAGGAGTTCTTTCGTACTCCTGTTCGAACTTTGAAAAAGCCTTATTGATCTTATTAAGTGAGCCGACCTGGTTGAGGGGCAGCCTTACTATTCTCGATTGTTCTGCAAGAGCCTGGAGAATTGACTGCCTGATCCACCATACTGCATAGGAAATAAATTTAAATCCCCTGGTCTCATCAAATTTCTCGGCAGCTTTAATAAGCCCAAGGTTGCCTTCATTAATCAGGTCTGGCAGGCTTAAGCCCTGGTTCTGATACTGCTTGGCAACAGATACAACAAAACGTAAATTTGCTTTGGTCAGCTTCTCAAGAGCAGTCCTGTCTCCCTTCTTTATCCTCTGAGCCAGTTCAACTTCTTCTTCAACCGATATCAACTCTTCTTTACCAATCTCCTGTAAATATTTGTCGAGTGAAGCACTCTCCCTGTTTGTTATGGATTTGGTAATCTTTAGCTGTCTCATCCGCCTATAAAAAATTTTCGCAAAGATAATTCTAATATAACTAATAACAAAATATAATTGGTATTGTTGCGTAAAAAGAGGGTATTTAAATAACCCCCTGTATTACAGCATATTATATTTAAGATTATTAATCTCCCCACTTAAAGTTAAAGTGTGTCCCGTCCGGCTGATAACCTTCGATCGTTTTCAGATTGTTTTCATTATTAGTAGCCTGGCGTACATCATCAGGACTTTTAATTTTCTTTCCATTGATGCTCAGCAATATCGTTCCTTTCTTAAGACCCATATCCTTAAACTTACCGTCACCGAGATCTGTTATTCTGACTCCATAATCGATATTAAACATACGTTTGTCATAATTGCTCAATGCTTCAAA
>PMBC01000025.1:27376-43840 GCA_003152835.1 Bacteroidales bacterium
TCAACTATCTTTTCGATTATAACACCTTTTACTGCAATCAGATTCTGTTTTTCGGCCTCCTCGGGTGTAACTTCATTCATCTGTATCCCGATAAGTGCTCTCTGCACCGCACCATACTTCCTGATGTCATCAACGACCTTGCCTACTATGCTTACCGGTACTGCAAATGAGTAACCCGCATATGCACCACTTGGAGAGTAGATTGCTGATGTTATCCCGACAAGAAGACCTCTTGTGTCGACAAGCGCGCCTCCGCTATTGCCGGGATTAAGGGCAGCATCGGTCTGGATATATGACTCAATGCTGTAACTGCTATTGATAAGCTGCAGACCTCTTCCCTTGGCACTTACGATACCTGCGGTTACCGTCGAGGAAAGGTTGAAAGGGTTGCCTACTGCAAGAACCCATTCTCCAACTTTTAACTTCTCAGAGTCACCATATTTCAGGAAAGAAAGATTATCGGCTTTGATCTTCAAAAGGGCGATATCCGTACTTGGGTCGCGCCCCACCACTTCGGCCTTGAATACCCTGTTATCATTTAGCTTCACCTCAATATTATCAGCATCTTCTATTACGTGGTTATTGGTAATAATATAACCATCAGGTGAGATTATCACTCCTGAACCGTATCCCGATACTTCCCTGGGACTACTTTTATAATTGTCACCATAAAAGAACTGCATGATTGGATTATCAGGCTGGTCTACTTTTGCAACAATATGGACATGAACAACAGCATGAACTGTCTGCTCAGCTGCATATGTAAAATCGACCTGCCCCTCAGCCATTTCAAAGGAGGTCAGCAACGGTTTTGCAACTGGAGAATCTATTACTGAGCTGTCCCTGGCAACAGTTGTTGATGGTTTGCCGTTAATTTTTGTATAAGCGAATAATGCAATGAAGCCACCCAGAACTGCCATTAATAATGCACCAAATAAATACTTGCCTTTCATAGTTTATGAATTAAATTTTATAACCAATTTTTTACCCTGGTTGAATCAACTTATATTCCTCTTTAAAAGATTCATATCTTTACAACCGTTTTACAGCAAATTTGTTTTACAAAGATCATGCATTTTTTAAATGATCTTCAATAGTTTGCAATGATTTAACAACAATTTAACACTGATGAATGTTACTTTTAACAAGTACCAGGGTGCTGGTAATGATTTCATTATCATAGACAATCGAAATGGTATTATTAATCCCGACGATGTAAATCTTATTAACAAACTGTGCGACCGCCGTTTTGGCATTGGCGCTGACGGCCTAATCCTTGTATCGGAGGTAACTAACGGCGATTTTGAAATGAAATATTTTAATTCCGACGGTAAACCCGGGTCCATGTGCGGAAACGGAGGACGCTGCGTCGCTCATTTTTCCAGGAAATCAGGTATCGCAGGCAACAAACAAAAGTTTCTTGCATTTGACGGGATCCATGAAGCCTCTGTCGAAAATGATATTGTCCGGCTCCGGATGGCTGATGTCAACGACTACAAAATAATTAATGGCAGCTATTTTCTAAATACCGGTTCACCTCATTACGTAGTATTCACTGAAGGTGTTGAAAAAATGGATGTTTTCAACAAAGGCAAGAAACTCAGATGGGCTCCTGAATTTGCACCGGGCGGAACGAATGTGAATTTTGCCGAGATAATTAATGATACACTATACCTCAGGACGTTTGAAAGGGGTGTGGAAGATGAAACTCTCGCATGCGGAACAGGTATAACTGCATCTGCCATTGCTTCAGTACTAAGCGGACGTTTTGTCAGCGCCCCGGTTAATGTAAAAGCAAGAGGCGGAAACCTTAAGGTTGAATTCGCAGTGAAAGATGGGAAAGTGACAAATATCTGGCTTACCGGCCCCGCAACATTTGTGTTTGAGGGAGAAATTGAAGTTTAACCACAGAGTAACACAGAGTTGCACGGAGAAAGAGCACGGAGTGTTCCGTCCCTGAAACAAGATAAAACTCCGTGATACTCCGTAATAACTCCGTGTAACTCCGTGGTAAAAAAAGATAATCAACAGTAAAATTACTTCTCTTTACCAGCAGTCATTGTGTAAAGTGAAGCGGGATGTAAATGCAAAAAGAAAAATTATACGGTAAAACTCTCAATGAACTGATTCCTATCACAAAACGGCTGGGGATGCCAGGCTTTGCTGCCAGGCAGATTGCCGACTGGCTCTATAAGAAAGAGATCTCTTCAATCGAAGAGATGACCAATCTTTCAAAAAAGATGAGGGAAATACTTTCAAATGATTATGAGGTAGGTCTTTCTGCGCCTGTCAGTTCCGCTGAAAGCTCCGACGGGACAAAAAAATATCTCTATAAAGTCCTGAATGATAAATATATCGAAACTGCATACATTCCTGATGAAGAGCGGGCTACAATCTGTGTTTCTTCGCAGGCTGGCTGCAAGATGGGCTGCATCTTCTGCATGACCGGTAAACAAGGCTTCCAGGGAGACCTTTCATCTAATGAAATACTCAACCAGTTCAGGAGCCTTCCGGAGTTTCAGAAGCTTACAAATATGGTTTTCATGGGAATGGGAGAGCCTCTTGACAACATAAGTGAATTGCTGAAATGCCTTGAGATACTTACCAGCGACTGGGGCTACGGATGGAGTCCGACAAGGATTACCGTCAGTACGGTCGGATTGAAAAGCAGCATAAGCGAATTTCTTGAAAAGAGCAGGTGCCATCTTGCTGTAAGTCTTCACTCTCCTTTCGACGATGAAAGAAGAAAGCTTATGCCTGTCCAGAGGACAAATTCGGTTAAGGATGTGCTGGATATCATCAGAAATTTTGATTTCTCCAGCCAGAGGAGAATCTCCTTTGAATATATACTTTTCAAGGGTATAAACGACACTCCAAAGCACATTAAAGAGCTGGCAAGGATACTGAACGGAATCAAATGCAGGATAAACATCATCCGGTTTCACCATATCCCCGGATCTGAATTCATGAGCCCGGGCATGAAAGAGATTATTGAATTCAAGGAGGCTCTTAACGCCAGGGGTATTCTCACAACTATAAGGGCATCAAGGGGCGAGGATATACAGGCAGCATGCGGACTCCTCTCCACCCTCGAACAAAATAAGGGTAAGCAGTCATGAGCAGAAACGTACTCACCTTCAGGTGAAATAATTTCAAAAATCGAAGAAATCCTGAAAGAAACCATTCAGAATATGAATAATAAAGTCGCAATCAGAAAATGTGAGGTATATGACCTCACAGAGGTCTATAACCAGATATCAGATATCTGGCAGAAATGTGAAGGTCCTGATGTTTCAGGAAAAAGAGTTCTGGTAAAACCTAATATCCTTATTGATAGTGACCCGTTAAAAGCAATCTGTACCCACCCGGTTGTCGTAGAGGCTGTCATTATGTTACTCCAGTCAAAGGGTGCTATTGTTCTTGTTGGCGATTCTCCGGGTGCTTATTCGAGGGGATATACGGGCGAAAAATCGGGTATCTTCCAGGTATGTCAGAAATCCGGAGCCGAATGGATCGATTTTGCAAAAGACCCCGGTGAGATAAACCTGAGAAAAGGAAAGATAAAGATCGCCTCTGTAATAAAAGAAGTCGATATTATTGTCTCGCTTCCGAAATTTAAAAATCATGGACTTGTATATTTCACTGGTGCAATAAAAAATACCCTCGGTCTGGTGCCTGGTTTCACAAAAGCAAAGCAGCATGCTTTGCACAGCAACAGGATATCTTTTTCCGAATTTCTGGTAGATCTTAATGAGGCAATAATGCCACATTTTTTCATTATGGATGGGATCCTGGGTATGGAGGGTCCCGGACCGGGACAAGGGATTCCGATTAAAATGGGTCTTCTGCTGGGATCATCAAACCCTCTGGCTCTAGATATTATTGCCAGCAAAATAGCCGGTTATAATCCAAACGACATTCCCACCAACGCTGTCGCCCTCAGCAGAGGATTATGGATGAAGAGTGCCGGTGAAATAATTTTTGACGGACCGGAACTGGAATCATTAATAAGTAATGATTTTAAAAAGATACCTCTTGACGGAAGCGAAAGTATAGTGGTCAGGTTTCTTAAAAACAGGATGCATTTCCTGAAGAAAATGGAGAGAAGGCCCGTTTTTATTCACAAAAACTGTATAGGATGCCTGGATTGCATCAAGATATGTCCTGCCAATGCTATTACCATGCATCCAAAAAAGGATAATTATGTCGTCCTTACCGACAATAAATGCATCAGGTGCTTCTGCTGCAGTGAAGTGTGCCAGAGCAATGCAGTTGAGATCCGAAGAAAGTTTTTCGGAGCTTGAATTATCTTAAATCAGGCTTGATTAAACGTCGATTCTGGCGTACTTTGCATGAGCCTCTATGAACTCCCTGCGAGGCGGTACTTCATCTCCCATGAGCATTGAGAAAATACGATCAGCTTCGGCGGCACTGTCGATATTAATCTGCCGCAGTGTTCTTGTTTCCGGATTCATGGTAGTTGACCACAGCTGTTCAGCGTTCATCTCACCAAGACCTTTATACCTTTGTATAGCTACTGAAGATTCTTTGCCCTGACCCATTTCTTTTACGGCAGCATCACGTTCCTCTTCGTTCCAGCAGTATCGTTCAGTTTTCCCTTTCTTTACAAGATATAGAGGAGGCATTGCGATAAACAAATTTCCTCCTCTTATGAGATCCTGCATATATCTGAAAAAGAAAGTCATAATAAGAGTGTCAATATGAGATCCGTCCACATCGGCATCGGTCATAATTATTATTTTATGATACCTTAAACCGGAAGTGTTGAGTGCTTTGCTGTCTTCATCAGTACCAATGCTGACGCCCAGAGCGGTAAATATGTTCTTTATCTCTTCACTTTCATATATCCTGTGCTGCATCGCCTTTTCAACGTTTAGTATCTTTCCGCGAAGAGGCAATATAGCCTGGAACTTCCTGTCGCGTCCCTGCTTGGCTGTCCCGCCTGCAGAATCACCCTCGACGAGGTAAATTTCGCATTTTGAAGGATCTCTGTCGGCGCAATCGGCCAGTTTGCCCGGAAGTCCGGAACCGGAAAACTCATTTTTACGCTGTACAAGCTCACGGGCCTTACGAGCAGCATGACGTGCTGTGGCGGCAAGAATTACTTTCTGAACAATTACCCTGGCGTCTTTTGGATTCTCCTCGAGGTAATTTGTCAGCATAGTGCTTACAGCCTGGTCGACAGCTCCCATTACTTCGCTATTGCCGAGCTTTGTTTTGGTCTGGCCTTCAAACTGGGGCTCCTGTACTTTTACTGAGATTATAGCGGTAAGACCTTCGCGAAAATCATCTCCATTGATATCAAATTTCAGTTTGGTTGTAGCACCAGAGTCTTCAGCATATTTCTTTAATGTTCTTGTCAAACCTCTTTTGAATCCTGCCAGGTGTGTTCCTCCTTCAATCGTATTGATATTATTGACATACGAATGGACATTTTCCGAGAAAGAGTTATTGTACTGCAGTGCAATCTCGACAGGTATCTCAGTCTTGTCGAATGTAATATGAATCGGCTTTTCAATGATCCTTTCCCTGTTCGAATCGAGGTACTCAACGAATTCCTTAAGTCCCAGTTCAGAACGGAACTCTTCATACCGTGGTTTGCCGCCGTTACCATTCTCGACGAGTTCACGCATATCTTTAATAGTCAACAGTATTCCTTTATTCAGGAATGCCAGCTCGCGCAGACGTGCAGCAAGTATCTCAAAGTTGAATTCAGTGGCCTGGAATATAGTATTGTCAGGTTCGAAGAATATTATTGTTCCCGATTTATCTGAATCGCCGATCACCTCAACTTCAGTAACGGGTTTCCCTTTTTCATATTGCTGTCTGAAGGTTTTGCCTTCCCTCATCACGGTTGCCGTAAGATGCGAAGAGAGCGCATTAACGACCGATACGCCAACACCATGAAGTCCGCCCGAAACTTTATAAGAATCTTTATCAAATTTACCCCCGGCATGCAATACGGTCATCACAACTTCAAGGGCTGATTTTTGTTCTTTTTCCATCATCCCTGTAGGAATGCCTCTTCCGTCATCAATTACAGTTATAGTGTTATTTTCATGAATTACAACTTCAATTTTAAAGCAATATCCTGCCAATGCTTCATCTATAGAGTTATCAATAACTTCATATACAAGATGATGCAGACCTCTTATTCCAATATCACCGATATACATTGCAGGTCTTTTCCGTACAGCTTCGAGGCCTTCCAGCACATGAATGCTCTCGGCAGAGTAATCACTGCTATCCTGCAACTTTTTTTTCTTTTCTGCCATTTTAATAAAAATTTTAAACCCTTTTTTCTTTAGTTAAATACTCTTAATATACCGGTAAAGAGAAGTATTTTTTCTCAATATGAGCTGACAATACAAACGACTTTCAGGGAAGTGAACCGGAATATATTTTTTATAACCGCCAACTGTCAGAATCAATCTCTCTTTATCCGTTATAAATAATTGATAACATGAATATTAATTACCAGTTCAAATATACTAATTTAAAACGATTTTTGGGTAAATAAATGATAAATATTATGGATAATTATTAACAGTGCCCGACCGTTAGGATTACCCCTGTTCCGCTTCGTCGGGAGGGAAAAGAAGGGGGTGAGTACGTGAAAAATTACAGGCTATACGTAAACCCTGCCATAAACAGGAACCGCTGCGAAGGATACCATGCCCATTCATAATATCGGTTATAAGAGATATTATTCAGTTTAACCCAGAATGAAAGAATTTTGGTATACCTGTATTCTGCCCCGAGATTAAGGTTCATATGAGCCGGGGAATCAGCAACAGGGATATTCGGTTCAAAAATTCCTGATGATGTAGCTGCAAGCGGCCGCTTTCCGACTATAGTCAGATCGGCATTCCCAATAATCTTATCGCGCAGATTGTATGCCACATCTGCCTTAATATCCCAAAGTGGCATATTCCATGGCCTGTCATAATGGGAAAGGGTATATTTATACAAATTCGCTTTCCCCGAGTAGGAAATTTTATCGTTAATAAGGCCGTTGATTTCGCCATGCAGCGTAAAAATCTCTCCATCGTCAGTCATGGGAATGAATGTGTTACCCATCAGCGCTGTCGGAACATTGAGCGGATAAACGGCACTCGTATAGAAGAGCATATCATTGACAATGGAGTAAGAAGCAGATATAAGATAATTGCCGCCAATCCCGGTATTTCCTTTCAGCCCGGCCGAAACTGCCAGGGCATTGCTGGTATTGACAAGTTTGAAGAGGGTATCGGAGACCAGGTATGGGTTAATATCGATGATATGTTTCGGATCGTTTCGCTCCAGCCTGCCGTTAAGTCCGGCAAAGAAGCTGACATACGAAGGAACAATGGCGAAGCTGAACCTTGCATCGGGATATAAATGGAATACAACTGCTGAATTCATATTCTTGTCAAGTAATAGCTGCACACCGGCCTTGAAACTCCACTGTTGTGTGCTCTTCTTAAGGAATGGGCTGATTGAAGCAATATATTTTCCTTCAGAATATATTATTGCTGAAGGTTTATAATATTGAAACTCAAGATCAGCACCGGCATAAAATCCCTTGTACATTTTAGCCATAGTACCGGTAAGGCCTACATTATGCTGGTAACGGTTGCCTGATGTAAAAAACAGATCATAGCTGAGGCCAAAATTATAAGAGAAAGAGGTCGAGTCGAGTGTCAGTGATCCGAATGAAACCCGGGCTCCCGCATCCTGGTAGGGAAACCTTATCTCCTTGTTTGAAGGATCATAACCTGAAATGCTGGTATCATAACCATATGCATATCTTACCTTCTGCATGAAATCCACCGAGCCTTCGAGATAGTTTCCCTTGAGAAATCTCTTCCCGAAAAGTGATACATCATTATCCATATACCCGGCAAATACCCGCTTATCATTATCCAGTTTCAGCTTTCCATTTGTCGAATAATGTCTCGCAATAATCCCGATTGCACCCTTTTTTGATCTTTCATTTGTAATACTCAATTCTGCAAGAGGAGTTATATAATTACCAAAACCAAGCTTCAGGTAACTTTTATAAAGCTTGGCAAGAGGGTCAGGTATAAGCGATGCTGCTTTTATGGGGCTGATAGTATATTCTGGTGAATAAGGCACAGTCTCAATATTGTACCTGAAGTCGGGTCTCACCTTTGAAGTATCCATAATATCGGGCAGGAAGCTTCTCTTTCTTGTATCAGTGAGAGACGGCTTGTACGGGTTATAAAGGGTAACCTCCCGTTTCAGTCCCTGCTGGTTTGTCTGGGCTGCTGACGGAAGAAGAAACAGGAGAAAAAGGATATTTATTATTAAGGTTCGTTTCATCTTTAAAGTGTAATTTCCTTATTTAACTTAATTTCTCTATAACGTTCTAAATACTTCTGTTATCCGGAATTCAGTTTCCCTGGTTCAGTGAGTCGAGCTTTGCCTTCACTTCATCAAGTATCCCGTCGTTATCCGCTGAATAATTGTCGCGAAGGCTTTCAAGTGTGGCTTTTGCCTGCAGCTTATCGCCTTTCTTAAGGCTGATGTCGGAAAGAAGCAGAAACATTCTTGCCATCCAGTATTGATGAGGTGAGTTCTGGTCGATGAATCCTGTGATTATCTTTTCTGAATCGTCATACTGATTCTTCCTGTACAGCAGGTCGGCAACCATATACTTCGACTCTGCTCCTTCCGCACTGGTCACTTCACCTGACACCTTGCGGAAATCAATAAGTGCTTCATCGAAGTTATTCAGGCTGTAATTTGCTTTAGCCCTCATGTAGATTGCCTCCCTTGAAAATTCCTCGGGAATACCGGCACTGCTTATCACTTTATCGGCAGCATCTATAGTCTTCCGGGCATCGCCAAGCTGGTAAGCCGACCTTAGCTGGCCCTTAAGAGATATTATTTTATTTTCATTATTAACAGCGGCCTTCTCAAGCCGGCTATAATAATCGAGGGAAGAATTATAATCTTCCTTATTAAAGAAAATTGTCGCTGCAGCAATCAGTGATTGCTCAGTAAACTGGTTATTGGGAGCTCCNNCCGTTTGGAAACTGACCGATATAATTCCTGAATACCTCTGTCGCCTTGTCGTATTTGCCTGACATATAGAGATTTTCTCCTGAATTATACAGCAATGAGTCCTTCTCTGTCATGTTCACGTCACCATATCCCTCGAGTGTCTTCACAAAGGCAAAATAAGCATCAACATCATTAAGGTCGACATATGCATTCTTTAGTCCGGTCAGGGCATACCTGGCCTCGGGTGTAGACTTATAGTTTTCGATGACCTTCTTGTACTGTGAAACTGCTTTATCATTCTCACCGATGTTATTATAGAGCAATCCCAGCTGCAATATTGCTCTCGGGACAAACGGGCTTGAGGGGTAGGAAGAGATGACAGTATTGAAATCTGCTTCACCTTTTTTATAATCTTCCTGCACTAGGTATGCCCTTCCCCTCTCGAAATAAGCATCAGGCAGGTAGGACGATGAAGGATACCTCAGCATTAGAGACGAAAGGATATCTGCTTTACCCTTCTGATTGTTCATCAGGCCGAGGGAGAATCCTTTCTGGTACATCGCATAATCTGCGTCTATCTTTCCATAATCTATTACCTTGTCATAATAGGCTATTGCCTCATTATAATTGGTAGTGATGTAATAGCAATCGGCAATCCTGTCTCTCGCATCAACCATCACCTCAGTCTTGATGTTTGCAACGTCACCTTCAAAGGTTTTCAGATGCGTAAGGGCGTTAGTGTAATCTTTCAGGTTGAAGAAAGTGTACCCCAGGTTATACCTTACAAGCGAATATTCGCTCAGCTTAGATGAGCCGGGAATCCCCATGAATTCAATATAGCCTGCTTTTGCATCCTCATACCGGCCCAGCCTGTAGAGTGCCTCGCTTTTCCAGTAGACAGCTCTTGCCCGAAGCCCGGTATTATAGTTTCCGTATTTAAGGGATTTGTCAAACATATCGGTTGCCGGTTCAAGTTCCAGGTTCTTGAAAAGCTCCAGTCCTCTGAAAAATGCAACTTTCTGATAAGCTTCCTCAAGCTTGCTGTCTTTGTTCCTTATCTTATCGAGCGATGCCAGGGCAGACTTATAGTTTTTAACCTGCAGAAAAGTTGAAACCAGGTAGTTGTAAGCCTCACTTATCCTGTCCGAACCAGGGTATTGATCAATATAATTCTGGAAAGCTGCAATTACCTCTCCGAAAGGCGAATAAGAGGTTTCATAAGTAAGCATGGCATAGTTGAAGAGAGCATCCTCCTTTATTTTTTTGTCGAAATTCAGCTTTGATGCTTCCGAGAATCCCAGTTGTGCACGCTTCTTGTCGCCTTTCTGAAGATAGCTGGAACCGAGAAGGTACCAGATATTCTGACTCAGAAGATCCTCCTTCGCTCCTATTTCGCGGAAAAGGGTTATTGCCTTATCAGTATTACCGGTTTTATAATAGCAGTAACCAAGCTCATATTTATCTTCCCTGCCGCTGATTTTCGTTCCTGATGCAAATTTTTCAAGATAAGGAAGAGCCTCAGCATAATTCCCCTTGTTGTAATAAGCATCACCGATGAAACGGTAAAGTTCAACAGTTCTCTCCTTTGGGGCAGATTTCAGAAGATCCGGAGCAATCTGAAGTATCTGGTCATAATCCTTCTGCAGATATAGTATCTGGACAATATAGAAAGGAACGATGCTTCCGAATGTCTCGTCATTTTTCAGCCTGTTAAATCCCTCTATTGCAGTCTGGTACATCTGCTCTTCATATGCTATCTGCGAAAAATAATATAGAGCCGGCGGTGTATATTCTGTATCTATATCCTTTATTTCAGAAAACATCAGGAGCGCCCTGGGCTTATCTCCGCGGATATAAAGTGAGTATCCAAGCCTGAAAAAGTATTCCGGCAGTTTTGCGGATGTAAGCTCCTGCCGGTTGACAAGTTCGTAGTATGTGACTGCCTTTCTGTAGTTCTTATTCTGATAGAAATAATCACCAAGAGCCAGATTTGCCTCATTAATGCGGGGGCTCTCAGGGTGTGTCCTGACAAATGTAACCATCCTGTATTCGGCATCAGGGTTGAACAGGTTCAGAGCTGCCAGCGACCTGTAATATTCAGCGTCAGCAACTGTCAGAACGCTTGTCCCGCCATTATTCCTTATATACGAATCAAAAAGCCGGATGGCAGAAGGGTACTTTTCCTTGCTGAACAGTTCCATTGCCCGGGTAAAATCAGAGCTCTTATTAAATGGCACCTGCGACCCGGCCCGGATAATAAAAACAAACAGTAAAGCTGAAATTAAAATGAATCTTTTTCTGTTCATAACTTATTTATTTTGGCTCTTTTCAGATTAAACAATTTTTTTTCCTGAGATTGGCTCAGGTCTATAACAGTCTAACTGTAAGCCATATATGTTATATTCCAATACTTTAAACCATCAGCAAAAATACAATTATTAAACGCCTGCCATCGGCCTTTATTACTGATTTTATCAACATCGGCGGGTTAATTATCAATTCTTTCTTTATTTTGCACATTAAATACCACAGAAATGTCTGAAACACTTCCCCTTGACGTGATTATAGAGCTTAAAGAATGCCACATCTGGCAGCAGGATCATCTTGTTCTCTCCAACGTCAGCCTTAGCGTAGGGAAGGGTGAATTCCTTTATCTTGTCGGGAAAGTCGGCAGCGGAAAAACAAGTGTAATAAAGACACTTAATGCTCAATTACCGCTGAAAGATGGCACAGGAATAGTTGCCGGTTTCAATCTTTCAAAGCTTAAGAAGAAAGATATACCGATGCTCCGGCGCAAACTTGGAATAGTGTTCCAGGATTTTCAGCTTCTGATCGACAGATCAGTGCATGCGAACCTGGAGTTTGTTCTGAAAGCGACCGGCTGGAAGAACAAGGGCGAAATAGATGCCCGTATAGCTGAAGTTCTTGAAAAAGTCGGACTTGGACTGAAGGGATACAAGATGCCTCACCAGCTTTCGGGAGGCGAACAGCAGCGAGTAGTGATCGGAAGAGCACTTCTTAATGACCCTGACATTATTCTTGCCGATGAGCCTACCGGGAACCTTGATCCGGAGACATCAGAAGGGATCATTAAGCTTCTTAAGGATATTAGTTCAACCGGAAGAGCAGTAATTGTTGCCACTCATAATTATACAATTCTTAAAAGATTCCCTGCCCGGACAGTCAGGTGCGACGACAGTAAGCTAATCGAGGTGAGGAATGATGAGGAAATCGAATTAGAAAAGCTATAGTTGCGGCTACCGGTTACCGGTCACAGGTTGCCGGTAACCCTACTTGAACATACTCACCGGCCATGGCAGCCGGTTTCGGTAAACCCTGTAGAAAGGCACATTCGTACTTCCGAATGATTCCATAAAGGAGGCTATGGATGGAATAGACGATCCCGCGAAATCAAGAATTGTTTTCGTAGCTGCCGATTCCTTTATTATTTCATTGACTACATAATATCCGGTACTCTTTTCACGGCTGGCTGTTGTATTGACTACGAAAAGCATCGTCTTGTTTCCCTTTATCTCGACAAGGAAAACCCCGTAAATGAGTTTCTTTTTCAACGACCTGACTCCTATTATCCTTCCTTTTCTGTTCTTAAGGCAGAAATTCATCAGGCTGTTTAGCCTCTGATAATCACGGACTTTTATACCCTTCACTTCCAATCCTTTATTGTTGATAAATAAATCTATAAGTTCATCTGGAGTGATTTCCCCGGTAAGTTCAGGCTTCTTCCTGGACGCCTTTTCGATATTCCTCATGCAATGTTTTGAAAAGCCGCTCCATAGTTTCTCATAAGGCTTAGACAGGTCAAGTTCATAATTGGCTTTTAATGTTACCTTATAACGGTCATTGTCTATCCTCTGCCCTACACACAAATCAATAAGCCTGTAGAAATCAGGCATGTAATCGAAGAACTCGTTTAATGCTCTCTGAAGGGGAGTATCCGGTGAAAATGCCCCGAGCTGCTGCAGGAAAACAGGCGTTGCTAAATATTGAATCCCGTACTTTTTAAATCCTGGTAACGGGAATACGGCATCGTATTCGTCGTCGAGGAGAGCATCCCACCCCGGCGCCATTATGTCGAGATACCAGGAAAAGCCATATGGCTTCACCCTGGGTGAATACTTAATGCAATCGTCCCACTGTTCACGGTCTATTTCATTATGCCTAAGGTAATTTATCATGACTGCTGCATCTGTAACATTGATTCAAAAAGCTCCCTCCATCCCTTCCATTCAGGTGTCTCGAGAAGAGAGGTGTTGTGCCATAAACTCACAAATTGACCGCCGGCAATTCTGGTCTGATCTATCAGACTGGTTATTACTCCTTTCGAAGCTGCAGCGTCAAGGTTTTTGTACTGGTAAAGAGTTGCATCCATAACCTGAAATGGCACTATCTTCAGGTCCTTCTGCCGGTCTTCAGCCACATCATAAAAGCAAAAGGACCTTGCAATCCCGGCCCTGAAACCAGGCTCATCAGGAAAACCCATTGAATAATCTTCACGGATGCCGGCGTTTATAAGGTCCCTGTATGAGTTAGGAAAGGATAATCTTATGTAATGAAACCGGGAAGAATTAATTTCTTTCCCTGTAATACTTTTAAAACGCGCCAGTTCCCGTTCAAGCAGATTATAGCTGCCGTGCGACTGGTACGATGGGTGCAAACCTGTTCTGAACTTCTTTGAGATCCTGTTTACCAGTAATCTGTATTCTTCATTCTTCCATGACGGGTTCATATCATGTTTTGAATGATCTCCAGTCGGGAAAAAGAATATGGCCTCTGCCTTCAGTTTTTCTATTGATTCTGAGATATAATCATAAACCTCAAAAGGATCTTTTTTCTCATGGGTAATCACTCTATAGCGATCGCCGGCATGACTAACACCGGATGTAAAGTCACGGATCAGTCCTCCAAAGCTTGTCAGCAGGCTCTTGCCAAGATATGCAAAAGGCTGGTCCGAATCGATTGTAAGGAGAGCGCTGAATTCGTTTCTCCTGAAAGCAATCGTCGGGTAACTCTTCAGCAAAGCTTTTGCAAACTCCCTGGCCCACAGATCGACAACAGGAATTGTAAGGAAGTTGTTCCTGAAGGCAAGTGAGGAGGAAGCTTTGAATCTTCCATGTTCATCAGGCTGAAATTCAAGATATTCCTCATATCGGCTAACCATGTAAAATGATGCTGCAAAAATATCGAATGGTATATCAGCCGCGGGTGGTTCCTGGAAAAATACCGGTAACCCCTTCCATTCGCCCATTACAATCTCCTGGGTCCTGACGCCAGTTTCAAAAAGCATATTGCAGGGTGAAATTTTAAATGCTCCCGGTATGGCTTCAGCTGAATAATTTATTACTGCATGTTTCCCGAGTTTTCGCCTGTCCGTAACGATCTCCCACGAGAGCCCGAGTATATCGCTCAGAATTATCCCGGCGATGTATCGCAGTCGCGGAACATCTCCGTGAGTATATATTTTTACCGGGCGGGGATCCATATCTACAAATTTAATAATTAATTGATTACATTTGCGCCATATTAATGAAGTGATTTCCACGCAGCGTATCCCTGGCATTATGCCAACTCATATATTGAGCTCATTCAGCCGGAACTAATTATCATCGCTCCCGGAACCTCACACTAAACTTTTATTATGAAGAATTTTGAAGAGATGGGATTTACTCCCGGAATCCTGAAAGCTATAAGTGCGCTCGGTTTTGAGCAGCCAATGCCTGTTCAGGAAAATGTTATTCCGCTGATGCTTGGAGATGATTGTGATATAATAGCGCTTGCTCAGACAGGAACCGGAAAAACAGCAGCATTCGGACTTCCGCTTGTCCAGGCTACAGATACTGAAACGAATGAGACACAGGCATTGATCCTCTGCCCTACAAGAGAATTATGCATGCAGATTACCAGCGACCTTGCTGATTACTCAAGATTTACCGGTAAACTGAAGATACTTGCAGTGTATGGCGGTGCCAGCATAGATAACCAGATCAGCGCCCTGAGGAAAGGCGTCCATATAATTGTTGCCACTCCTGGCAGGCTTATAGACCTGATCGGTCGGCGCGCCGCTAAATTGTCGTCAGTAACAACAGTAATCCTGGATGAGGCAGACGAAATGCTGAATATGGGATTCCTCGACAGCATAAACGAGATCCTTGATGAGGTCCCGGCAGGAAGAAGAACCCTTCTCTTCTCGGCAACTATGTCAAATGAGATCGCTTCAATTGCACGGAAATATATGACTGATCCGGTGGAGATAACGATCGGGACTAAAAATGCTACTGCGGAAAATGTCAGTCACCAGTATTACCTGGTCCATTCCAAAGATAAATACAAGGCTTTGAAACGGCTTGCAGATTCGGAACCGGACATTTACGGGATAACCTTCTGCCGTACGCGGAGAGAAACCCAGGAGGTTGCATCCATGCTGATTGAAGACGGATATAGCGCTGATGCACTGCATGGCGATCTTTCTCAGGCTCAGCGCGATACGGTTATGCAGAAATTCAGGGTAAGGAATCTCCAGCTTCTTGTGGCAACAGATGTCGCTGCCCGCGGACTCGATGTGGATGATCTGACTCATGTGATTAACTATTCTCTGCCAGACGATTTGGAAGTATATACGCACAGAAGCGGAAGGACAGGCAGAGCAGGGAAAAAAGGAATATCAGTTTCCCTGATCACTCCAAGGGAAAGAAGCGTCATTCGCCAGCTGGAGAAACAGGTGAAGAAATCTTTTAAATCTCTGCCAATACCAACAGGCAGCGAGATCTGCAGCAGACAACTTCTTCACTGGGTAAAGAAGCTCGAAACAGTTGTTACCGAACACCAGGAGATAGATAAATTTCTCCCCGAGATTGAAGAGAAACTATTCCAGCTTGACAGGGAAGAGCTATTGAGGAGGGTCGTATCTCTTCAATTTGATAAGTTTCTGGATGATTACAGGTATGGCGGTGATGACCTTGTTTCACCGGAAGGTGGCCGTGAAGAGAACTGGAGCAAAGGCAAGAGAGGTCCAAAGGGATCGCCTGATGCAAAATACAAGCGTCTTTTTATCAATCTTGGAAAAACTGATGGTTTCTATCCGGAACAGCTGATTGAACTGGTCAACAAAAATACAAAAGGAAGGAAAGTGCCCATCGGCCAGATTGACCTGATGAAGACTTTTTCCTTCTTTGAAGTTGAAGAACAATATTCCGATGAAATAATCAATGCATTGAATAATGCAAAGTTCAACGACCGTCGCGTGGCTGTCGAAATTGCACAGGAAAGAAAAGACAAAGACGAATCCGATAGAGGATCAGACAAAAGAAAGGCAAAATGGTCCGACAGACGGCCTGAAAGAAAATCAGACAGGAAGAAGGATTATGGCCGGGGTAAAAGATCAGATGGATTCAAGAAGGATAAAAAAGCCCACAAGAA
>PMBC01000178.1:0-11174 GCA_003152835.1 Bacteroidales bacterium
CGGTCGGATATCCGGTACCTGTGGAATAATGAAAAAACAGTATCAAAAGGAAGAGCAACTTCTTCCGTAAAATCGGATGAGAGGGTCCACTGGCGTATTATTTTTTGCTTTGGCTCATTTTTTTTCTGAGCAGATAATCCGGCCCATGATAAAAGAAAAAATAATATCGCGAATGTTCTTTTCATCAGCGCAAATATAGAAAAAAACCAGTAGGGACGCTGCATGCAACGTCCCTACATCAAGCTATTCATCCATTCACCATTCAGTCGACATTATCGTTCAGATAGGCATTGTTTTCGCGAAGAACCGGCCCCTCATCTTCATCGGAGGTGAGGGTGAACTTCGATAATTTGCTCTCTGAAGCTGTGTCAGGCGATCCAACCGGCATATTCCTTCTTATATATGCAGGAACATCCTCGAAGGTGTCAATATTCTCTTTCATTGTCTTATTTGTCAAGCCTTCCTTTTTAAGAATGTTCTGAATATGCTTAACCTTCCTTAAAGTGGCTTCGGGTTTTTCACGGTCGTCATTTTCATTCCCGTTGTTTATTTCTCTCATAGCTGCATTATTTTCAGCTCTGTTCAGGTTGAAATCGAGTTCGCCCTGTGACTCCTCCTCAAAATCGGCTATTATTGAGCTGTGCCTGCCTTTTTCATGAACCGTGAAACTCTCCTCGACCCTCTCGGGTATTATTTTGGGTGGAACCAGACCGGCATTTTCGAGCATTTCAACCTTCTTCTGCTTTTTGGCTTTATAGGGCTGGAAGATGCTGTTTGCCTCAAAGCCGGTTGCTATGACGGTAACGCTTATATTCTCACCAAGGTTTTCATCCTGCGACAGTCCCCTGATTATCAGAGCGTCTTCTGAAGCTGCCTCATATATATAATCAGTTATCTCGCCGAGTTCATCCATGGTGAGTTCATGTTCACCGGTTCCGGATGTTATATTTATAAGTATGCTTTTTGCACCAGTAATATCGTTCGAGTTGAGCAATGGCGATGCCAGAGCATCCTCTATTGCCCTGATAGCCCTGTTCTCACCGGCAGCAGCTCCCATTCCCATTATGGCAACACCGGAATCTTTCATAACCGTTTCCACATCTGCAAAGTCGACATTAATATAGCCGGTTACAGTAATTATCTCAGCAATGCCTTTTACAGCAGTGGTCAGCACATCATCAGCTTTTGCGAAAGCAGTAGAGACACCCTGGTTGCCGTAGATCTCCCTCAGTTTTTCATTATTTATAACCAGGAGCGAGTCGACATGATCCTTTAGCTCAGTTATACCGTCGATTGCATACCTGATGCGCACTTTGCCCTCCGATTTGAACGGAATTGTTACAACAGCAATTGTCAGCAGGCCTGCTTCCTTGCATGCTTTGGCGATGACAGGTATTGCTCCTGTTCCGGTGCCGCCCCCCATACCTGTCGTGATAAATACCATCCTGGTATTTCCTCCCAGGGCATCCATCACATCGTCGATGTTTTCGAGTGCGGCCTTCTTTCCCTTCTCAGGCTGGCTTCCGGCCCCCATACCTTCGGTAAGAGACTCTCCGATCTGAACCTTAACGGGGACAGGGCTTTTTACAAGGGATTGGTGGTCGGTGTTGCAGATTATGAAATTCACATCCCTTATGCCCTTTTCAAACATATGATTCACAGCGTTATTCCCGCCACCACCGATTCCAAGGACTTTTATAATAGATGATCTTTCCACAGGCAGATCAAAGTTCATTATATCGTCAGGCATAGTTTTATTTTTTTTATTGTTTATGAACAGTAAAAATTGATTTGAAAAACCATATTTAACTTCATTAATTTATTGCTGAATCCTCAACCTCGAACATTTTTGACATCATCATTCTTATCTTTTCAGTCAGCGAGGTTTTGGGCTCTTCCTGGTATTCAACCGGGGCTTCAGTCTCATTGGTTACCGTCTCCTCCCTGGTTTCGGCTTCAACGTTCGGCGGTCTTACAAATTCTTCCTGCTTGCCTGCGCTGAACGATTTCTTGTAAGTCTCAATATAATCAAAGCCCCGCATAATCAGGCCCACTGCTGTTGCATACATAGGCTGGTTTATCTCATTTTTGCCTGTGCCTGCAAGATGTTCGTTCGGAAGCCCTATCCTGACATCCATGGCTGTTTTGAATTTCATGAGCTGAGGAAGATGCCTGAGCATGGCTCCGCCTCCGGTGATTACCACTCCTGCTGCTAGCTTATCGGCGTAACCTGAATTCTGGATTTCGAAATTGACAAAATCGATTATCTCCTCCATTCGCGATTGGATGATGTATGCAAGACTTCTGAAAGAAATCTCTTTTGGTTCCCGCCCGCTGATCCCCGGGATGGAAACGACCTTGTCTTCAGGAGCTATATCGCCAAGAGCAGACCCGTACTGGAGCTTTAGCTGTTCAGCGTGCCTCGCAAGAATTGCGCATCCCTCCTTGATATCTTTTGTAACAACATTCCCGCCAAGGGGTATCACTGCTGTATGGCGTATGATATTATCGTAGTAAACAGCCACATCGGTTGTTCCGCCGCCAATGTCAACCAGTACAACACCGGCTTCCTTCTCATCATCGGTAAGCACAGCATCTGATGAAGCAAGGGGTTCAAGAATCATATCCTTGACCGTTAGATTTGCCTTCCTGACGCACTTTTCGATGTTTTTTGCAGCCGCAACCTGTCCAATAACGATATGGAAATTGGCCTCCAGCCTCCTTCCGCACATTCCAATAGGGCTCTTCACTCCTGTCTCGTTATCAACAATGAAATTCTGCGGGATGACGTGAATGATCTCTTCTCCGATATCAATATGTATTTTATGCATATCCTCAATAAGCCTGAAGACCTCCTCCTTCTTAATCTCATCTTCATAGTTATCGCGTGTTATATAGCCGCGGTTCTTCATGCTTTTGATATGCTGGCCGGCAATACCGACAAATACTTCGGAAAAGATTATTCCCGATCTTTTCTGCACATCATCAACAGTGGTCTGGATTGCATTGACGGTATCTTCAATGTTCAATACCACACCTCTTTTTACACCTTTTGAAAGTGCCTTGCTTAACCCGAGAATTTCTATTTTGCCGTTCTCGTTTTTCTTACCGACAATTGCCACAATTTTTGTGGTTCCTATGTCGATTGCTGCTACGTACTGTTCTTTTTTATTCATATAAGTTAAATATGGTTTCTAATTATCTTTTTTTGCAAACGATCTGGTCCTTGAATTCAAGGTTTATTGTGGAATATTTATTCCATCCGACTTCAGGAAGCACCTGATCATAAAAAGCGGCCAGGTTTCTGAGCTTGCCTTTGTAATTTTCAAATGTGCCAAGGTGAACAATGTGATTCCCAACCCTTGGGATCAGGTCTATTTCATTATTTCCGTCAACATAGATCTGGTCGATTTGTGCTGACCAGAAAGAATCGTCATTTATATAATTGACGAAATAGTACATGTCTTTTAATATCGAGTTCTTTACATTAGTGTCAAGAACGCTGAGGCTGTCGAGCATGGCCCCGGTTACGGTGACATTCCCTTCAACCATATGAAGCCTCGGAGTATATAAGTTCCTTCTCCTGAATACAAACCCTTCATTGTCGACGAAATAATCGCCGCCATCATTGGGGATAAGCCTCATTATAGGGTTGCGCTGATCTGCGTAAACATGAAGGGCGCCATCTATAGTCAGGTATACTTCAGCCGTTTTAAGTTCATGAAGCACATTTATCCTGTTTTCGATATCGAAGGTTGAAATATCCTTCAGCTTCTTTCCTATAACCCTGCTGCTGTTGCCGTAAACCAGATTTATAAGCTGTCTCTTTGTTACAAAATGATAATCAGCTGAATCTGTTATATTTATAACAATCCCGCTGCATGGCTTTGAGTTCGATGATGATGCAAGGTATACAGGCATTATAATAAGGTATAATACCGGTACTATCATTAATATCTTCATCAGCCTGTTCATTTTCCTCTCAGCTCCTTTAACCTTTTTTCAATCGGTTCAACAAGCCTGTCGATATCCCCGGCCCCGATTGTAACAAGAACATCAAGCTTTTTTATATCCAGCTTTCCTGGTATATCATTCATCTCCATCATGAATTTATTTGCCAGCTTCATCTTTTCGAATATCATTCCTGATGAAACCCCTTCAATCGGTTTTTCCCTGGCAGGATAAACCGGAAGAAGAATTACTTCATCAAGCTTATCAAGAATAGCCGCGAAACCTTCTGCATGGTCGCGGGTACGCGTAAACAGATGCGGCTGGAAAATAGCTGTGATCTTTCTCCTTCCGAAATACTCCCTGACAGATGTTATGCAAGCCCTTATCTCTTCAGGATGATGGGCATAATCATCGACATAAGCCAACCCGGGCTGGTTGACCCTGATATCGAATCTCCTCCTTACCCCCTGAAAAAAAATAATTGCCTTTCGTATTTCATCTTCAGTGACTTCGCAATTAAGTGCAACAGCAATTGCAGCTGTCAGGTTTTCGATATTAATTATTCCGGGAAAGGGGAAATGGAAATCACTAAAAATACCACCGGGGGTCTCAATGCTGAAGGAGTAAAAATCCTTTTTGTGTTCCACGTTAAAGTACCTGTAATCTGAGCCGGGTTCTGACCCGTATGTCAGGCAAGTCACTCCCTCAGGGTGAATAATCTTTCCTTTTAATTTCTGATTGTAAATAAGCTTTCCGCCCCTCCTGATCTTCCCGCAGAATTCATTATAGGCAGCAATCATCGTTTCATGATCGCCATATATTTCGAGATGATCAGGATCAAGGGCTGACACAACTGCTATAAGCGGGTTCAGCCTGTGAAACGACCTGTCATACTCGTCAGCTTCCATTACTGTGAACCTGCTTTCACCAAGTATCAGATTTGAATTATAGTTTTTCGAAATCCCTCCCAGAAATGCCGAACAATCGACATGAGATTGTTTCAGCAGGTGGGCGGTCATGGTGGAAATTGTTGTTTTGCCGTGAGTTCCGGCAATAGCTATAGTATCTGTTTCCTGTGAGATTGCTCCAAGAATCTCTGATCTCTTGTAAATCGAATAACCGTTCTCCCTGAAATATGAAAGTAATTTATTCTCAGCAGGTATTGCCGGGGTATAAACAACCAGAACTTTCTCCTTATTCTCCTGAAGCCTGTAAAATTCCGGCAGAGTCTCAATATCATCAATAAAGGAGATGATGCATCCAGCCGCAGCAAGGTCATCGGTTATTCTGCCAGAGCTCCTGTCGTAACCGGCAATATCATATCCCCCTCTGACAAAATATGATGCAAGAGCGCTCATGCCGATTCCGCCTATCCCGACAAAATATATTCCTTCTATGGAGCTGAAATCAATCATTAGTTTGCCAATTTTAAAATTTCCTTTGCAATTCTTATATCCGCGTCCCTGTCAGCCATCATCCTTATATTCGCTGACAGTGATTTCTTTTCCTCAGTATCAGAGATCAGCTTAACAGCTTCATCCACAAGACGGTTCTCTGCCTCATCATCTCTGATCATTATAGCGGCATTCCTGTATGACAGCGCCAGGGCATTTTTCATCTGGTGATCTTCTGCAACGTTCGGCGATGGAACCAGTATTACGGGTTTTCCCACCAGGCACAGTTCAGAGATTGTCCCGGCACCTGCTCTCGAGATAATAATATCGGCAGCAGCAAATGCATAATCCATTCTGTTGATAAAAGCATGTACTGCAATGTCCGGGTATGATGATTCTGAAACCAGGGAATTGATATTTTCGAAATAATATTTCCCGGTCTGCCAAAGCCACTGGCAGCCAGATCCTGCAATTTTTTGGAAGTTTTCCGATAGGCTTTTGTTTATCGTCCCGGCACCCAGTGAACCGCCAAGCACCAATATTACCGGAGAATTCCTTTTTAGCCGGAAGAATGCAAGGGCTTCATTTTTCAGAATATCAATATCATCAAAATTCTGCCGCACGGGATTTCCTGTCTTAATAATTTTATCGGCAGGAAAATATTTCTCCATGCCATCATAAGCAACACAGATTGCCGAAGCCTTTTTTGCAAGCAGTTTATTTGTGACGCCGGCATAACTGTTCTGTTCCTGTATCAGTGTCGGGATACCCATTTTGCCGGCCTGCTTAAGAACCGGTCCGCTTGCATAACCTCCGACTCCAACGACAACATCAGGATTGAACGCACTGATTATCTTCCGGGCGAGAAAAAGACTCTTTATTAATTTATATAGCACCAAAACATTTTTTGGAGAGAGGTTGCGGTAGAGTCCCCTGATAGGCAATCCGACAATTTTATATCCGGCAGCAGGAACTTTTTCCATTTCCATTCTTCCTTCAGCTCCCACAAAAAGGATTTCAATCCCGGGGTCCATTCTCCTGAGAGCATTTGCAACCGAGATGGCAGGGAAAATGTGTCCTCCCGTTCCGCCTCCGCTAATAATTACCTTTTTATGCTTTTGCTCCTTCATAAATCTTTTCACCTTCTTCTGCCTGCTCTTCTTCCGGCAGTTCCTCCTTTTTGATTCTTGCGTTCACTACCCTGCTTACGCTCAATATGGCGCCGATAGAAAAACTCATTACCAATACTGATGTCCTTCCCCAGCTCACCATCGGGAGCGTTTGCCCTGTAACCGGGAAGAGACCGACTGCTACCATCATATTAAGCATAGCCTGAACAACTATCATTACTATCAGTCCCAGCACCAGAAAGGCCGGGAATGCTGTCTCACATTTCTTGGCAATAGTAACCCCCCTGAACAATAATATCATATAGGCAAGAATAATCGGGATTGCTCCAAGCAGTAATCCATATTCCTCAATTATTATTGCAAAAATAAAATCAGAGTTCGACTGTGGAAGCATATTTCGCTGGGTGCTGTGACCAGGAGCTTTACCGAATAAGCCTCCGGTTGAAATTGCAATTTTGGCCTGGTTCGACTGGTAATCATCATCCCCTTCGCCGGCTCCTGAGAAATAGTGCTCAATCCTGTTTTTCCATACCTGTACCCTGTTGTCTTTGGTTACTACTGTAAGCACCATCGCAAAGAGCACTACTCCTACTACCGCCATTCCCACATAGGACAGGAGGAACTTAAATGGCACCCTTCCGATATACAGTATTATCAAACTGATGCCAAAGATCATCATGGCAGTTGAAAGGTTCTCAGGCATTATGAGGGCACAGATGATAGCAACAGGAACCATCAGGTACTTAGTCACGAGCATAAAATCATTAAGCTGACCCTGGTACCTGGCAAGTGTACGGGCCAGATAAATTACCAGTGCTACCTTTGCCACATCTGATGTCTGAAGACGGAATCCGGTACCTGGTATCACAAGCCACCGGGTAGCTTCATTTACCCTTGCGCCAAAGGCAAATGTAAGCACCAGCAGACCGGCCGCGCCAATAAGCAATAAACCTGCCAGTGATGAATAAATCCTGACAGGCAGGTAATGAACAACGACAATAATTGCCAGGCTCATCATTAACATTACGAACTGGCTCCTGAGGAAATATGTCGTGTTGCCATGATAGCTTTTAAATGCAACATTTACCGATGAACTGTAAACTGCCAGCAGGGAATAGATCATAAAAAGGGCAATAAGGCCCCAAATCGCCCTGTCTCCCTTAAATGTCTTTGTCAACCAGCCCTGCTGCATATTACAGATTCTTAAAGATTTCTTACTGCGGCTTTAAACTGCCTTCCCCTGTCTTCATAATTATTGAACAGGTCAAAACTGGCGCAGCAGGGTGAGAGCAAAACAGTCTCGCCTTTCTTTGCCAGGTAATATGAAGATCGGACAGCCTCATCCATTGAGGTGGTTTCAACTATTGTGGGTACCTTATCCTTAAATGCTTCAATTATCTTTTTGTTATCCTTGCCCAGGCATACTATACCCTTAACCTTCTGTTTCACAACCTGGAAAAGCTCTGAATAATCGTTTCCCTTATCGACGCCACCCAGTATCCAAATGACATCTGTCTCCATGCACTCAAGGGCATACCACGTTGAATTCACATTCGTAGCCTTCGAGTCGTTAATAAAGCTAATACCGCTAACCTTGATTACGGGTTCAAGCCTGTGCTCTACTCCCTGGAAATCGGCAAGAGACTCCCTGATGATATCTTTCCGGATGTTCAGTACTTTGCCTGCAATGGCTGCTGCCATTGAGTTGTAGGTGTTGTGTCGGCCTTTTAGTGCAAATTCATGAATGGTCATAAGGTGGGTTTTACGTGGGTAATCAATAATTAATTCATTCTCTTCGATATATGCGGTCATATTCTTGCTGGAAGTGTCTGAAAAAGGCAGCATGGTTCCGCCATACTCTTTCTTTGCCAGTTCAGTTTTGATTATCGGATCATCGGCCCAGTAAATGAAAAAATCCGACTTCTCCTGGTTCTGTGTAATCCTGAATTTTGAATCGACATAATTCTGAAGCTTGTAATCGTATCTGTCGAGGTGATCAGGAGTTATGTTCATCAGAATCGCGATCTCCGCCCTGAAATCAAACATCCCGTCAAGCTGGAAGCTGCTTAGTTCAATCACATAATAATCGTAAGAGCCTTCGGCGACCGCCATGGCAAAGCTATTGCCAACGTTTCCGGTCATGGCAACGTTTTTCCCGGCTTTTTTAAGGATGTGATATATAAGGTTGGTGACTGTTGTCTTACCGTTGCTGCCTGTAACACAGATTTTTATAGCTTTAGTATATCTTCCGGCAAATTCAATCTCGGAAATGACAGGTATTCCATTTTCGCGGAGCTTTACAATTATGGGTGCATCCTCTTTTATGCCTGGGCTCTTTATCACTTCGTCAGCAGAGAGTATATACTTTTCGGTATGATCTCCCTGCTCCCACTTTATGCCATTCTTATCAAGTATTTCCCTGTATTGATCCTTAATCGTGCCTTTGTCGGACACGAATACATCAAATCCATGTTTCAGCGCCAGCACTGCCGACCCTGCGCCGCTCTCACCTGCTCCCAGTATTACAATTTTTTTCTTCATTCAACTATCTGATCTTGAGAGTCAAAATGCTTATCACAGCAAGTAATATTGCTACTATCCAGAACCGAGTGACTATTTTCGGCTCAGGAAAACCTTTTTTCTGATAATGATGGTGCAATGGCGCCATGAGGAATATCCTCCTGCCTTCGCCATATTTTCTCTTTGTCCGCTTGAACCATGCAACCTGTATGACGACAGATAGATTTTCAACAAGAAATATCCCGCAAAGTATCGGTACGAGAAGCTCCTTACGGATGATTATTGCAAAAACCGCAATAATACCTCCCAGTGCCAGTGAGCCGGTATCTCCCATAAAAACCTGGGCCGGATAGGAATTATACCAGAGAAATCCTATTGTTGCCCCGATAAATGCAGCGGCAAATATTACAAGCTCCGCGGAATTAGGGATAAACATTATATTAAGATACCTGGCATAAATGAAGTTACTCGAGACATAGGCCAGTATTGCCAGTGCAACCCCGATTATGGCAGAAGTGCCAGTCGCCAGCCCGTCGAGCCCGTCAGTGAGATTGGCACCGTTCGAAACAGCTGTAAGAATGAAAATAACGATCAGAACATATACGATCCAGGTAAGCGGCTGGCGCAAAGGACCTTTTACGAATGAGACCAGCCACTTATAATCAAACTCATTATTCTTTATAAATGGAATAGTGGTTTTCGTTGACTTGGTTTCCATCGTGCTTCCTGCAATAACTTTATCAGATGCAGGCTGGTCAATAAGTTCTGTCCTCTGCCTGGTTGTCAGGTCAACGTTCGTGATCTTTTCTGCAATAACTACATCCTTGCTGAAAAACAGGATAAGGCCCACGATGATCCCGAGGCCCACCTGTCCGATTATTTTAAACCTGCCTGCGAGTCCCTCCTTGTTTTTTTTAAAGATCTTGATGTAGTCGTCAATAAACCCTATCAACCCTAGCCACACTGTGGTGAGAAGCATAAGCAGAACATAAACATTATCAAGCTTTGCAAAAAGCAGGGTGGGAATTACTATTGAAGCAAGAATGATTATACCTCCCATTGAAGGAGTGCCTTTCTTCTGATACTGCTCTTCAAGTCCAAGATCCCTGACCATCTCACCTACCTGTTTTTTCTGAAGGAGGAGAATTATCCTCTTGCCTATCATCAGGGAGATGAAAAGTGAAGTTATGATTGCAGCAGCCGACCTGAAGGATATATAGGTGAACATCCCGGCTCCCGGAATGTGCAGTTTATGAAGATGTTCAAACAAATAATATAGCATCTTTTCAAGTATTACTTCTGCAGAAATGCTTTCTTAAGTTCTTCCCTGTCATCAAAATGGTGCTTTACGCCCTTTACATCCTGATAGGTCTCATGCCCTTTGCCTGCAACGAGTATCACATCTCCCTTATTTGCAAGCATGACGGCTGCCTTGATAGCTTCGCGCCTGTCGCATATCCGTAATGTTTTCCCTTTCAGTTCAGGTGTAATTCCGGCTTCCATATCATTCAGGATCATTTCTGGATCTTCTGTCCGTGGATTATCGGAAGTGAGGATGACCTTTGTGCTGCCTTCAGCAGAAATGGCAGCCATCTCAGGTCTTTTTGTCTTGTCGCGGTCTCCGCCGGCCCCCACAACAGTAATAAGTTGTATGTCATTCTCCCTGATCTTGTTAAGGGTGCCGATAACATTCACAAGCGCATCAGGCGTATGGGCATAATCAACAATCCCGGTTATCCCTCCCTGCGACCTGATAACTTCCAGCCTTCCTGCAACAGGCGTAAGATTGCTCAGGATGGTTAGTATCTCTTTCCTGCCGGCGCCAAGAAGTTCTGAGGCTGCACAGACAGCCAGGAGGTTTGAGGCATTAAAATCGCCGACAAAACGTGTCCAGACTTCGTCTCCCATTATCTTCAGCAACATTCCTTCAAAGCTCTGCTCAACGAGGGTGCACCTGAAATCAGCTGCTGCCCTGACAGAGAAGGTGTAATGGCTTGCCTTGCAGTTTTGAAGCATCACCTTCCCGTTTTTATCATCGGCATTCACGAGAGCAAATGCATTTTTTGGCAGCAAGTCGAAAAATTTCTTCTTGGCTGCCAGGTAATTGTCAAAGGTTTTATGATAATCGAGATGATCGTGTGTGAGATTTGTGAAAATTCCGCCGGCAAATTCCAATCCG
>PMBC01000178.1:11284-14236 GCA_003152835.1 Bacteroidales bacterium
GGGTTGCCGAAGAAATTTGAAGCAGCCTGCCCCAGGGCTTTTGCCGAATCAGTTGTTCTTACCCATGTTGTTTTCTTATCAGGAATGGCAGGAAGCGTTTCACAGATGACAGCAGATGCTCCCGAATTCAAGGCCCCGGCAATAAAATCGTGCCCATCGCTCTTTGATCCCCTGACTGCAACAAACATTGAACCTTTTGTCACGCTGCGGGAATCAAACGTGATATTATTAATCTCAATTCCTTCGTTTCCCGTAAGAGAAACTACATCTATTCCTTTTAGTATTCTTTCAAGTTCCATCATTCTACATATTCATATCAAGGGAAACTACCTGACCTTCGAAATATCTTGCGCCATGTTCCGGAGATTGCCTCAGCACTTTGCCTTTACCGCTGAAATTAACCCTGTAACCCGAGTTTTCGAGAAGATAAACTGCGTCCCTGAGACTCATCCCGCGGACATCGGGAACGAGTCCTTCAATTACTTTTAAGCCTACCAGCCTGATTGTGTCGCCACTCTCCCTGGTTGCCACCCAGTCAGTTTTTGTACCTCGCTTATACCTTACATCCAGTTCCTTCAGAACATCGTTTATATCCTCGCGGTATCCGTTTCCTGCTTCCGGGGCAACAGGTTTTACATCATCGTTATCGGTCTTATAATCCCTGAAAAAGTTTGTTGCATAGATCTTGTCGGATATTTCCTTGAAAACAGATCCGGCCACAACGTTTCCGTAATAAACCCCGTTTGAGGGAGCATTTACCACTACGATGCACGAGTAGAGAGGATTTCCTGCAGGGAAATAGCCAACGAATGAGGCCTGGTATGATATTCCTCCGCCTGCCCTGTAACCTGATTTTCCTTTTGCGATCTGGGCTGTTCCTGTTTTCCCGGCTATCTTATAATTCGGATTTTTCAGGTTTTTTGCTGTTCCATTCTCTACCACTCCCTCCATCATTGATTTTGCCTTTCGTATCGTTGACCTGGATGCAAGTGAATTAATTATAACATCGGTGTTGAATCGTTTCAGGACATTTCCGTTTCGCATTATTGAAGTGACGAAGCGTGGTTTCATCATCCTGCCATTATTGGCAACTCCGTTGTAGAACGTAAGCACTTGCAAGGGGGTGAGCTGAACTTCATAGCCATGCGCCATCATCGGAAGGGATATCCCCGACCATAATTTATCGCCCGGGTACCTTATCAGCGGCGATCCTTCTCCCTTCAGCTGAATATCAAGTTTTTCATTAAGCTTCATTGCATAAAGCCTGTTGACAAAATCCTTCGGGTTGTTTTTATAATGCTCGTAAATAAGCTTGGCAGTTCCGACGTTTGAGGATTTTTCAAAAACCTGTTTGACGGTGAGTTTGCCTGATCCTTTATCTTCGTGGTCGCGAATTATCTTATTGTAGTATTTTACGGTGCCGTTACCGGTATCAACAACATCACCTGTGTCGATAACACCGTCTTCAATTGCAGCCATGAGTGACGGTAGCTTAAATGTCGAGCCTGGTTCGGTGCTCTCGGCGATTGCATAATTGTAGGATTCGTGGTAGCTCCCATCGTCCCCCTTCTCGAGGTTGGCAATCGCTTTTATATCGCCTGTCTCAACTTCCATCACTACAGCGCATCCATGGTCGGCATCATGTTTCTGAAGCTGCTTAAGCAGTGCAGTTGAAGCAACATCCTGAAGGTCGATGTCAATTGTCGTCATAACATCATTACCGTCTTTGGAGTCAATGCTGTTTGTATTTTCAACTGTGATCCAGTCTCCCCCGGTAAGCCTCTGCTTAACGACTACGCCATTTTTCCCGGCAAGATCCTTATTAAATGAGCCTTCAATCCCAACCTCGGTGCCTTCGGTCCCAAGATTCAGGTAACCTATGGTGCGGGCGGCAAGTTCGCTGTTTGGCAGAATCCTCTTGTTTTCGGCCTGGGCTACCATTCCGCCCCTGTACTGACCTTCCCTGAAAACCGGCAGTTCCTTAAGTCGTTTTAGCGTCTCATAATCAACCTTGCGCTGAATAAGGAAGTATCTGTCACCCCGTTTTCTGGCATCAGTAATGACAGCTCTCCATCCTGCAGCAGATCTCTGACCGAGAAGTTTTGACAACCCGGCCGAAAGGCCGCTGATGCCGTTTGACCATGTCTGCGACGACATGCCGGAGCTACGGGTATCCATGTAAATTGTAAAGTAAGGAACTGAGCTTGCGAGGAGACGTCCGTCATGAGCCAGGATATCACCCCTGTTGGCAGGCATTTCGGCTGTCTGATAAACATATTTTTCACTCATGGCTGCCCATTTGCCATGCTGAACGACCTGCAGGATAAGAATCCTGATAAGGATGGCAAGAGCAAGGAGAGCAATTGCAAAATATACAAAGCCGCTGCGTGATACTATTTCGTCCCTTACCGCCATCTTTTATTTTCTATCTACTATAACCTTATAGGGTGGTGTTTTCAATTCCTCAAGGGTAAGTCCCTTCTCCTTTATCAGCCTGTAAACTTCCGACTGCCGGCTCAGGTACATCAGGTCGGCTGAAGTTGAAAGCGATTCCGATCTCAGGTCCCTCACTTCGCGCTGCACTTTAGCCAGTTCGCGGTTAATCTTCTCTGCATGGAACCTGTTGCCAATATAAATTGCAGTCAAAAAGGTTATCAGCATTACATACCAAAGGTTTTTAAGGATGATCTTTTCAGTGACCATGGTACCGCTCAGAATCTCCTTTATGAAGCTTCCGCTCTTTACCTTGCCGGCTTTTTTATCGGTATTTTCCTTATTCTCTGCCATTCCCTAATATCTTTTCAGCGACTCTCAGCCTCGCACTCCTTGACCTGTTGTTTCTGGCAACTTCATCATCGCCGGGGGTTATTCCTTTTTTTGTTATCACTCTGAACGGCGTTTCGGCATTGCCATAGAAATCCTTTTTCTCAATACCTTCAAAATTGCCTGTCC
>PMBC01000117.1 GCA_003152835.1 Bacteroidales bacterium
AACACGGACAATAAAGGTCATTTGTTTGTCACGGTTTTTAAACAACTGCTTTCTTATAACGTGACCCTTAAATCGCACAACCCGAACTCCGTACCAGTGCTGTTAATAAAATAACAATAAGGTGATAACTAACCTGCTTTCTATCAGCATTGTACCGCGACACTCGTATAGGCACGAAACTTTTTACCAGGACTCCAAAAACCGCGCCATGCTTCGTTCATTTTGGCTGGTACCAGGACTCTACCCCGATGACACAAAACTGCTCCAGCCTCCTTTCCTGCCTACCGGCAGGCAGGCACTCAGCAACACAAACGCCCTTTATTGCCGGGCCGTTAGGTTTAAGCCTATAAACACAACAAGACGAGAAAACTCAGGATTACAACGGCCTAAACATAACAGTTTAAAAATAAAAATAGATATCAATGTTTCGTTATAATGAAACTTTCCTTATCTTTGCAATATGATTAAAGACAAATTTGAAATTGAATTGTTAGACGAAGCTCGCGATTTTCTTATGACGATTGAGGAAAAAGCCCGTTACAAGATCATTTTCAACTTTGACAAATCAAAGAAAATTAATGACCCACAACTTTTTAAAAAACTTGACAGTGACATTTGGGAATTCAGGACTAAATATAAAAATATACATCACAGACTTTTAGCCTTCTAGGATAAGAGAAACAAGATAAAAACTCTGGTGATTTGCACTCACGGATTTATTAAGAAAACAGATAAGGTCCCAAAACAGGAGATTGAGAAAGCGAGAAAATTGATGAAACAGTATTTTGAAACTTATTAATTCNNGGTAAAAAAGGTACTACTAAGAGAGAACAATATGAATATGACCTGCAGATGGATGTCTTGGGAGATCTCATTAAACAGACCAGGATTGAGCGAAAGTTAACTCAGGAAGAATTAGGAGATCTCATTGGCGTACAGAAAGCTCAGATTTCAAGACTTGAGAATCATACTGGCAATGTGACTCTTTCGACCATTCTGAAAGTTTTTTCTGCTTTAAAAGCCAAGATTAAAATGCAGATAGAACTTGAGGGCACGAGCATCCAGATAGCCTAGACATTATCAGTATTCAAAGATTTGACATTCGGCCTAAACATAACACGGACAATAAAGGTTATAAGCTTCCCGCTTTTCTTACATAAAGCGGGACAGGTGGCGCGGTTTTTGCAAACCGCTCCTGCTTTCAAGAAAACACACTATAAGGGGACATCACCATGATCCCGNNCTCTCAATTAAACCTGTGTAAGGGGATAGGGGACCTGCTCGTCAGAAACATTGTACCGCGAAACACGTAATGTTCAAAAAACCTGCAACTGGATGGCAAAAACCGCGCCACCCCGCCTTCGGCTCAGCAACGCTTACCCCCTTTATTGCCGGGCCGTTAGCACACATTTATACGAAAACTACAAATGATCAATCTATTCAAAAGGGGTAAAGACCCAAGTAAACTAGCAAAGAAGGCATCCCAGACTAAAGACCCTCTAAAAGCAGTTGAATTTTACTCAGACGCAATAAAGTTTGAGAAAGCGAAAGTTAATCCTGACAGCAATTTCTTATCAGATATTTATTTGAGAAGGGGAGAAATTTACCTTCACGAAGGAGTAGCAATTCTATCATCTTCTGACTTTTTACAATCAATTGAACTTAATTCAAAGAATGGCATTGCACATAATGACCTTGGTATCTGGTTTACTATTGAGCATTTTTATACTCCTGACTTTGACAAAGCACTTAACCACCTGGAAAAGGCTATAGAATTCTGCCCTGACAGGCCGGACTTTAAAATGAATAGAGCAATAATTAAAATCAAAAAAGGTGACAAAGAAACTGGACGAAAGGAGTTAGAACAACTTTATCTGGAGGGATATACAGATGCTAAAGTTGCCATAGAAAGATATTTCGATCAAAACAAATAAACATGTGCTAACACGGATAATAAAGTGCATTTGTTTGTCACGGTTTTTGCAAACCGTGCCTTCGTGATACATCCCTTTAAATCTTTAACCCGGACGTCGCACAAATGCTCACATTAAAACTCCTGTACCGTGACTCAATCCTTACTTCGCCCAAAATTGTACCGCGACACTGCACCGCTGCTCATTTTGAAAGTTTGCACCATGATTCAATACCAATCACTTATTACAATTGTACCGCGACACCATGACGCTCGCAAGCTCGGTCATGGCAACCGCTCGTAAAACTTAAAAAACTTGCAACTTGACGGCAAAAACCGCGCCACCCCGCCGNNGGCGGGGACGCTTACACCCTTTATTGCTGGGCCGTTATGGTTAAGCCGATAACCGCGACAATATAAAGACACCAGGACAAAAACGACCTAAACATAACGTGTTAATTGATGATTGATTTAGTGAACTATTTAAATAGCAATAAAAAATTCTTATTATTAAGTTCCCAAATTGGGAAATTAAGTTTATCTTTGTATCCAGATTTTAGTTTTGATGGAGAGAATATTTGCAAAAAGTACTCTGAGACAATTTTGGGAAAGACGGCCCGATTCAGAACAGTATTTAAAAACATGGTATGACACTGCATTTAACTCCGATTGGAAAACACCCAATGATGTCAAAAAGACTTATGCAAATGCGAGTATTCTCAAAGACAGCAGGATTGTTTTTAATATCAAAGGCAATTCTTATAGATTGGCAGCAAAATTCAATTTTGAGAAACAATGGATTTTTATTCGGTTCATTGGCACTCATTCTGAATATGAGAAGATTGACGCAAATACGATTTAAAGATTATTATAATGAATATTAAACTTATTAAAACCGAAGTAGATTACCAGAAAGCCCTTAAGAGGCTTGAGGAAATCTTTGATGCAAAAATCGGAACTCCAGATAGTGACGAAGCTGATATTCTTGGATTAATGATCGACGAATATGAAAGGAAACATTTCCCGATAGAGGCACCAGATCCTGTTGAAGCCATCAAGATCAGGATGGAAGAATTGCATCTCAAGCAATCAGACCTAGCTGATGTGCTTGGTGGGGAAAATAGAGTTTCAGAGATTCTTAATCGTAAACGTAAACTTACTCTTGAGATGATTAGAAACCTCACGAAAAGATTAAACCTTTCACCTGGACTTTTAATCCATGACTATCAATTGATCGGACAAAAAAGAGCATAGCTTTTACTCTTAAAATATAACTTCTTCCTTGATTCTAAATTCCGGCCTAAACATAACACGGACAATAAAGGTTATAAGACTTGTCACGGTTTTTGCAAACCGCTCCTGCTCTCAAGAGAACACAGTATAAGGGGACATCACCGTGATGGCGCCGCTGCTCTCAACAAAACATGTGTAAGGGGAGATGTGACCTGTTCCTAAAAACCCTGTACCGCGACACTCATAAAATTTAAAAAACATGCAACTGGACAGCAAAAACCGCGCCACCCCGCCGTCGGCGGGGACGCTTACACCCTTTATTGCCGGACCGTTATGGTTAATTACGTGACATCCTGCACATTAGAAACTTCTTAAAGAACTAACCATAACTGAAAAATAACTCTGTAATTTTTAGATATCTTTGATCCCTGATCATTGAAATATAATCTAATAATTCAGCTGAATAGATATGAATCCACCTTTGAGTCAACAAAAAAAGAATTCAAATCTCATCAAAATTCTGCTGCATATTCCTGTACCTTGGGTTTTTGTTTTATCTTTTTTAGTTGGCCTTGTTCCACAGATTATTCTTCCAATTCGTATCCAATCACAGGATACGATATTATTTATTAAGATTGCCGGTGTTTCACTTTTTGTTATTGGTGCTATTTTTGCAGCATGGAGCTTGATCATTTTTCATAAAGCCAACACAACTACCACTCCTGGTGAAATATCTAAAAAACTTATTATTTCAGGACCATATCGATTCACCCGGAATCCAAATGTATATAAGCCTTACTCTTGCTTACCTTGGTGAGGCTGGATTTCTTATACAAACATGGCCGCTTATTATTCTTCCTTTGACACTTGCTTATATCAACTGGATAGTGATATCGCTCGAAGAAGACCTATTAAAAAAGGAGTTTAAAGAAGAGTATGAGATTTATTGCAATCAAGTACATCGTTGGATTTAGAATAATAATCCTATCGAGAAACTAATCCAAGAACATCTCAAAAAAAATCAAAATAAAAGAACTAACCATAACACGGACAATAAATGTTATAAGCTTCCCGCTTTTGTCCCAAAAGCGGGACAAGTTGTCACGGTTTTTGCAAACTGCTCCTGCACTCAAGAAAACACAGTATAAGGGGACATCACCATGATCCCGTTACTCGCTTCGCTCGAA
>PMBC01000059.1:0-730 GCA_003152835.1 Bacteroidales bacterium
AAAGGTTTAATAAAGGGAAATAGTGAAGTATTAAAAAGGATTGTTCAAAATGGTCTGTTTCTCAGAAGAAGTGAATTAGAAGAAGACTCTTCTTTTAAGCAAATTATTCCGTATGCAATTATCTCCAATAAAGAAGCATTTTATTTATTCAGGAGAAGATCCGGGCAGACAGAAAAAAGATTACACAATAAATTCTCATTAGGAGTGGGGGGTCATATGAACCCTGACGGCTCTATGGAATCGAAAGAGCAATATTTAATCAATGAATTAAAAAGAGAATTATATGAAGAAGTCAAATTACTGAATGGATGTCTGATAGAGGATATTGAATTTATTGGTTTTATAAATGATGATACAATTCCGGTTGGCAGGGTTCATATCGGACTTTTGTATAACATCCATGTATCAAATAAAGAGGTATATATTAATGAAACGGATAAAATGACGGCAGATTGGGTGGATAAATCCAATTTAGCTGAATTTTATGAAGGAATGGAAACATGGACTAAAATAATATTTGATTTCTATATTAAATGAAATAGAAAGAAAAGAAGTTTACCCTGGTTAATAAGAATGAACAGTAGATTAGTCTTGCAGGACTTGCGGTCCTGCGGTCTTGCGGTCCTGCAGGTCTTTTACGACTTGCATGATTACTTACTTTCAGATATCCAATGTTCTTGAGCTATTTATGTATATTTGCCTGTTCCAGATATACGCCATAACTAATATT
>PMBC01000059.1:799-3565 GCA_003152835.1 Bacteroidales bacterium
CGCATCAGGTATTGGGGCATTCTGGATTATTTTTGAAACTGCAGCCCCAACAATTGCAGAAAAAATATTCTGGGCAAAACTTGAATATCTTGGAGGAGTAACAACTCCCGTGTTCTATCTGATCTTTGTGCTCCGATTCACAGGAAAAGACAAATTGCTCTCTTTAAACAATATCCTTCTACTGTTCATTATTCCGGCTATTACGCTGGCCCTCGCCTTAACCAACGAGAAGCATAACCTTATCTGGTCCGGATTCTCTGCAATATCGGAAAGAACAAATCTCATGGAATATTATCATGGGGTATGTTTCTGGATCGGGTATATTGCTTATGCTTACCTCATTCTTCTTTCAGCAAGTATTTACCTCGTTGATTTTATTATACACCATACAAAAAAATTCCGGACTCAGGGTTTGATTGTCCTGATCGGAGGTTTATTTCCATGGATTGTCAGTATAATTTATCTAACAGGCAGTAATCCTGTTCCCGGCCTGGATTTAACGCCGGCCAGCATTACGCTGAGCGGTTCCCTGGCAGCTTATGCAATTTTTTATTTCCATTTCCTCGACCTGGTGCCGATTGCCCGCGAGACACTTGTTGAAACTTTATCGGATGGAATAATGGTCCTCGATACCCAGAACAGGATACAGGACATTAATAAAGCCGCTTTATCTTTCCTGGGTATTACAATTAAGAACATCATCGGATCCCAGGCCGAACTTTCAGGGGCTTCCGTAATTCCGTTGCTGAATGCCGTAATTGATCTTGAATCCATCGACTTGATAGAAATCACGGACAACAGTGAGATTAAATCATTCAGGGTCCTCAAAAATGCGATCAAAAATCAACCGGGCAGTCGTCTGGTAGTGATACGTGACATTACAGATAGCAAACGTGCGGANNGATGCAATTGCAATCTACGTAAAAGGTAAAATTGTTTTTGTAAATAACGAATGTCTTCGTTTGATGGCAGCAGCAACCTCTGAAGAATTGATAGGGAAATCAGTTATAGAATTTGTTCATCCTGATTATAGAGCATTAGTAGCAGAGCGAATGAGAAAAGTTGTGAGCGAAGGAACAGTTTTGCCTCTNNCTTGCGGTACAATTGATAATCCGGGATATTACCGAGCGCAAACAGGCGGAACAGAAATTAATCAAAGCTAAAGAACTCGCTGAAGAAAGCGACCGGTTGAAATCAGCTTTCCTTGCCAATATGAGTCATGAAATCAGAACGCCAATGAATAGTATTCTGGGTTTTACCGAACTGCTTAAGACAGAAGATCTTACAGGTAAACAGCAAAAAGAGTACATCCAGAACATTAAGAAAGGAGGCGATCGTTTGCTCAATATCATTAACGATATTATTGATATTTCCAAAATTGAGTCGGGACAAATGAAAGTCTCTATAACAAAGACAAATATAAATGAGCAAATAGAATATATTTCTTCTTTTTTCAGACCTGAGGTTGAAGAAAAGGGTATTCAACTTATTTTTAAAAATACCTTGCCGGACAAAGATGCTGTAATAAATACAGACCGGGAAAAGATCTTCGCCATCCTTACTAATCTGGTTAAAAATGCCATTAAATTTACCGGGGAAGGATTCATTGAATTGGGGTACAAGAAAAAGGAAAAGCTCCTGGAATTTTTTGTAAAAGATACAGGTAGCGGTATTCGTCAGGAACATAAGGAATTTATTTTTGAGAGGTTCAGGCAAGGCAGCGACTCTCTTGTCCGAAATTATGAAGGAGCCGGTTTGGGATTATCCATCTCTAAAGCTTATGTGGAGATGTTGGGAGGCACGATCTGGGTTGATAGTGAGCTTGGTAAAGGCTCTGTATTTTATTTTACTATACCTTATAATTCTGATAAAATGTCGGAGACCGTAATTGAAAATAAGGCTAATAGTGACTTTAAAGAGCATCAGATAAAGAGTCTGAAAATATTAATTGCTGAAGATGACGAAGCATCAGGTATATTAATTTCAAATATCGTCAAAGCATACTGCAAAACAGAGTTGAAAGTAAAAACCGGGGTTGAAGCCGTTGAAGCATGCCAGGCTAACCCTGACATTGATCTGATTCTCATGGATATTAAAATGCNNCAGGCAGGCTGTAATGACTATATTTCAAAACCCATAGATAGTAACTTATTGATAGAGATAATACAAAAGTATTTCAAAAAATAAATTAAGGGTGCAATAAATGAAGATTCTACAGATCTCCCACTCCCGCCATCCCCCACTCTCCCACTCTTGCTTCCCGTCCTCATTCTTATTCATTAATGATTAACTTTACCATATAAAAAATCATTCATGTCAATTTAAACAAGTTCAGCAATGGATATTACTACAGGCAAATCAATGTGGAATAGAGGAATCAGGATAATATTGATCCTGCTTATTGTCTGGCTTCCCTCCTGCAAAAACGGACAAAAAGCAAGATCTGACGAAGAGCTCCGTCAGATGGCGATGAAAATATGTGATAAGAATATTATTCTCGATTCTCATATTGACTGGCCGGAAATTATTCTTGATGATCCGGAGAATATCTCAGAGCAGACTGCCAGGGGTGATTTTGATCTTGTCAGGGCAAGGAAGGGCGGACTNNAAAAGGAACTTTGAAGGAAAACGGTTCTCCTTTATACCTTGTCTTGAGAATGGCTCACCAGTCGGCAATGATATCGGGTACCTGAAATATCTCAAAGATCATGGCATCGCGTATATGACTCTCTGTCACAGCAGGACGAACCAGATAAGCGATTCCAA
>PMBC01000087.1 GCA_003152835.1 Bacteroidales bacterium
GCGGCTGCTTCGCGGACTGATGGTTGAGTGATCTGCCGCCATGTACCCTGCGCTGAGACCAGAGATGACAAAATCGTCAGTATGACAAAACTTAGTTTAATAGTACGTTTCATTATAAATATTAATGCATAATTGTGATTACTTATAGTAGGAAATGTAATTAATAAAATTCGTTTATCGTGTTACCAGAGTGGTATGGAGCACGACTGGGATTGCACCGATTCGCGGTCCTCCCCAATCTGTTTCATCACCATTTCGTATACGCAAAAGTTTGAAGACTCCGTTCTCAAAACGTCCCTCTTCCACTTTAAGGTATTGCCATGCCTTTCCCTCGTTTGCCCCAAGAGGCTTAAAGGTGAAATGGCAAAGTGTGCCTATAAGGAAAAACTCATTTTCGCCAAGTTGCACTATCATGGCTTTGCCAATTGGCTGGGAGTTTGCCTGTTCGGTGCGCCGTCCCGGAGCGCCGAACGATACAGTGGCCTGCCATGAGACCAGATCGATCGTCTGCGCGGCATGATCTTCACGTTCCTCAACTGCCCTGATCTTTCCTTCAAATCCCCATTTTGCCAGCTCCCTCATCATTGGGCCGGCCATTGCGTATTCCTTTGTAACCGGTGCAAGGCGTTCCGCTATTTCAGCTTCCGTAGCTCCCTGACCGTTGTCGTCAATGCCAAAGGGTGAAAATCCGATTCCACCACGTGCCAGCACTTCATAAATGAATTTTGCATATTCTGCACTGGAACCTGTTTCCGGAACGAACAATGGGTTATCGGGGCGGCCGTACAGTTCAATCACTTTCAGTATCTTATCGCTGCCTGACAGATATATATCAGGGGCTAGCAAGTCGACTGCGGGTGCGGCTGCCTTCCAGATGGGGATTACGTTATCCGTTGCACCACCGCTCTCATACGTAGATGCAGGCGGGTTACTTAATGGATCACGCAATGAAGCGTTTACATATAATGGCAAAGGATAGATGGCTTTACCTGCTGCCGCTACATATCCAATGTAACGTGCGACGGACCATGCGTGGAAATATTCATCTGCATCATCACCGAATATCTCCTTCCAGCTTCCTTTGACGACAACAGGCTTATTCAGGGCTTTGAGCACTTCGGGCTTAAGCATCTCTGCCGGTACCTGATCTTCAATCAGTTTTTGGGCTTTTGCAGAAAAATCGCGCACACTTCCCCAGGCACCGGGTTCATTTTCTACCTGGACCATGATCACTGTATGCTGCGAGTCGGCCTTCTTCAAATGTCCCATCACAGCAGCGAAGGCTTTTGCATCGGCTTCCATAGCTGCCTGCGTATGAGGCGAGGGTGAATCAACAGGTTGTCCGTTTTTGCCAGTAATGTTGGGATACTTCGAAGGTTCGCGCTTCATCCATTCAGGCATATAGTGACTACTCCCGTTTTTCCATGTCGCGAACCATAAAAGTACAAGATGTACCTTATGTTCACGCCCCTGCTTCAACAACGTGTCCACCAGTGAAAAATCGAACATCCCCTGTTGTGCCTCGATCTGTTCCCAGTAAATTGGCACTTCGAGGGTGTTGGCATGCATTGCTTCAATGGCCGACCATACTTTCGGCAGCATTCCCGGCCAGCCGCTCGAATTATGGGCCTGGCCNNAAGCATAAAGAAAGGCTTCCCGTCTACAAGAAGTGCATGATGGCCATCTTTAACGACAATCTGCGGAATTGTTGCACTTTCTGACTGACATCGGATTGTTACTTGTGGCAGTAATGCCATTACTGACACCATCGCCATAATTTGTATCATTCTCATTATTAAATTGTTTTTCATATTTTATTCTTTATAATTATTTATCATTTTTCAAACCTTGCATTGTCTGTGGCATGGCAGGCATCTGACCGTCAGCTATCTCCACAGCCTTTGATTCAATTTGCATATAAAATATAGATTTGTTTATTTGAGTTTTTCTATCCTTGCAGCCCATCCTCCGCCGGGAGCAAGATGGATATTTAATTTACTGTCACGCGAAACTTCTATCACTTCCTTTCTGTAATCAGTGGCATCACGGTCCGCATTAATACCGTCTTTAAAAACAACCGCCTGAAAAATACCATCACCCAAAAATGAAAAATCAAGCGTCAAATCTCTTGCATTCCAATTGCTCATAGCTCCCACATACCAGGTTTCTCCCTTTTTACGGGCCAGCGCTGCGTAATCTCCTACTTTTCCATCAAGAGGTACTGTCTCATCAAACGTCGTAGGAATCCTGGCAATAAAATCAGTACATTCCTGCTCTTTCATATAAATTGTAGGGTTATCTGAAAGCATTTGCAGGGGAGCCTCAAATACAACATACATAGCTAATTGCTGACAGCGGGTTCCCTGGCTCATGGGATTTGAGTTTATCGGTCTGAAGTTTGCCTTATTGGAATTTCTCATTGCGCCGGGAGTATAATCCATCGGGCCTGCCAACATACGTATATAAGGTATGCTGACCACATAACGAGGTTGATCCTCAACAGCCCATTTATAATTCTCTAATCCTTTGACACCTTCAAAACCAATAACATTAGGATAAGTTTTCTGCAAACCTGTGGGCTTAAACACTCCATGGTAATCAATAAGCAAATGATAATCTGCTGCTTTCCTGGCAATTTCATAAAGAGAAGCGACAGCTATCTGATCATCGCGATCAACAAAATCAATCTTAAATCCCTTCACGCCCATTCCGGAATATAAAGGAAAAACTTTATCCATTTGCTGTGTAACAGCATACCATGAAGCCCAGAGAATTACACCCACATCTTTCTGCTTGCCATAATTTAATATTTCCTGAAGATTAATTTCAGGTATTGCTCTGGTAAGGTCCAGTGATTGAGACCAACCTCCATCTATAATGATATATTTTATTTTATTGGCAGCTGCAAAATCAATGAAATACTTATAGGTTGACGTGTTCATCCCGGCTTTAAAATCAACATGAGAAATATTACGGTCATTCCACCAATCCCATGCAACCTGCCCGGGTTGGATCCATGATATATCGGCTATTCTCGAAGGTGAAGCCAGCTTTTGCACTATATCATTATTCAACAATTCCTTGTCCTGATCGCTGATAGCAATTACACGCCAGGGAAAATTCCGGGAACCATCGGTTTTGGCGATATAACCGGCTCTTTTGGTCGGGATATAATTGATACCTCCGAACCCGCCCAGCTCAGCTTCCAGGGGATATGGTGCATATACACCCATAAAACCTTTGCGGGTCTGGTTTATGTTCAGATACATTCCGGGATAGTCTTCAAGGTCAGCTTCTGTGATAACTACTTTTTTATTATTCTCTAAATCAACCAGCACCGGAAGAAATGCCAGAGAATCACTGGCAAACTTTGAAATATTTATTTCCTTATACAGGGCTTCAAAAGAAGAATTGAAAATCTTACCGCCTCTGTAATCCCACATATAAGGAATAAATGCTTTATGATCATCTGTAAAATTGAAATTGGCTTCTTCATTTTTAATGATGATCTCACCTTTTCTATTTGTAAAAAACCGATATGCCACTGCATCATTATACACCCTGAAAATGATCCCATAATCATTTTTACAATTTAAAGTAAGCTGATTATATTGATCCGGGATGCTTGCTTTAATATAATTTATAGGGATGATCAGCTTATCAGATTTTTCCAGTTTTGAAGAGGTAATCTTTGCATTATCACCCAACACTTCTTCGCCTTCCATTTGAAGTGAGATGGAGGATGGTGCAATAATTTGCTGTCCTTCATGCTGCACAGACCACGTCATTTTGGCCCCAGCTTCAAGTTTTAAAGAAGTTCTGTTATCGGGAGATTTAATTTCAAAGGCTTTGGTTTTTTGGGCACTGAGTATTGCGGAACTCAGGAATAAAACGACAATTAATCCGGTTAATTTATTTTTCATCTTGAATGGAATTAATATTGAACTTAATCTTTCAATTGCCTTGTTTGTCGGAAATTAGCTGCAAAACAGCTTCTTTAAGATTCCCGGAAACTGCAGTTATCCTGATATTCCCGCTTTTTTCAGTCGATTGGATCACAGCAAGAGCAAGACCATTGAAAGCATTTCTCCGGTTACTTTTCATCAGAGCTTGGTCCTGCGGGTTACCATTGTCAGTACCGATCAGAACTCCCTCTCCTTCAATCTTAAATTCAACAAGATTATCTGCATCAGGGACAACCAATCCTTTTTCATCTACTATTTCAACCTTAACATTGACAATATCATGAGCATCCGCGTTTATCTCCTTCCTGTCTGCCAACAAACGTATCGCTGAAGGCTTAGATGTAGTCTGCACCACTTCTGTAACAGTTTTCCCATTTTTCTTTCCAACAGCCTTAAGGGTACCGGGTTCATAAGGTACATCCCATGAAAGATGCAGGTCGGATGTCGTAGGCGGAATATATGGACGGGCCCAGGAGTTCCATCCTCCCGAATGTCCCTGTTGGGGAAAAACATAAGATTTTGAGCCAAACGATCTGCCATTCAGGAAAAGCTCGACAGTATCACAGTTTGTGTAGGCAATTACAGAAATGACCTGCCCTTCATGACCTGACCAGTTCCAGTGTGGCAAAAGATGAACCATCGGTTTGTTTGTCCACTGGCTTTGATAAAAATAATATCCATCCTTTGGGAACCCGCATAGATCTATTACTCCTGAGCTTGAGCTCCTGGTCGGCCAGAAAGCTTCTCCGAGATAATCAATTCCGGTCCACATAAAATCACCAATTACATAATCATAAACAGAGGTAAATTTCCATAATTCCTCAGCCTCCATCATACTGGTTTTGTAACTTCCTGAACGGAATGGTCTGTTGCCTGAAGGTTGCGGACCGATGGAATACTGACCCCGTATTCCGCCGATAGAACCATTTTCTGTTCCTATCATTTTCCATTCAGGATGGTCGTGCCGGTCGATGCTGTAATAGAGCTCCCTGCGTTCAAACCAGCGGTCGACATAATTATAGCCGACTATATCGAGCATCTGGAGGAAAGGAAGCTTTGCAGGTCCGTCGCCGGCTGCTATCCGGTCATTTGCCTGAGTAACAGGACGAGTGGGATCTTCCCTGTGAAACGTTTCAATCAATTTCCGGAGTACTTCACTTCCGTTATCTACTACCTGGTCAGGAACTTCATTTCCGGCGCTCCAGATCACAACCGACGGGTGGTTCCTGTCGCGATGGATCATGGAAACCAGGTCTGACTGTGAACATTCTGCAAAATATTTATGGTATCCGAATTGTACCTGGCCTTTTGGTTCAACCCACTCATCAAACGCTTCGTCCATAACCAGGAACCCCATCTGATCGCACAGATCAAGAAACTCGGGAGCCGGAGGATTATGAGAGGTGCGGATAGCATTGCAGCCCATCTCTTTCAGTATTTCGAGCCTTCTTCTCCATGCTTGTTCAGGGACTGCCGAGCCAAGACAACCGGCGTCGTGATGCAGACACACGCCATTCATTTTTATATGCTTTCCATTTAGCAAGAAACCTTTGTCCTTGTCAAATTCAATTTTCCGGATGCCGAAGGTCGAAGTGTAATTGTCAACAGGTTTGGTTCCATCTATGATATAAGAATTAAGGGTGTATAACGATGGGTTATCGACTGACCAAAGCAATGGAGAATCAACCGTGAGGGACTGTTCGATATCCGACATGCCTGACGGGGCCAGAGAAAATGGCGTATCGACAGTTGCCACTTCCTTGCCTGCGGAATCACGGATGACAGACCTCAAAAGTACTTTTTTAGAAACCGATAAAGCATTTTCAACCGATGTCCTGACAGAAACTGTTGCGGATGCTGCATCAACTTTCGGAGTGGTAATATATGTTCCCCATTGAGCGATATGAACAGGGCCTGTAATATTCATCCACACATGGCGGTAAATACCTGAACCTGAATACCAGCGGCTGTTGGGCTGGATAGAATTATCGACCCGAACGGCTATTATGTTCTCACCTTTTTTAAGAAAAGGTGTCAGATCGTAGTAAAAGCTAGTATATCCATAAGGATGTTTTCCCAGATGGTGTCCGTTTATCCAGACATCGCTGTTCATATAAACACCATCAAATTCGATCCGGAACTGCTGACCCTTAGAAATTGATGATAAGCTGAAATGTCTACGATACCAGCCGATTCCTGTAGGAAGATAACCACCAGCACCCTTTGTAGCAGCATCTTGCTTGAATTCACCTTCGATGCTCCAGTCATGCGGGAGATTGAGTGTCCGCCAGTTTGAATCATTAAATCCGGGAGCTTCAGCATCTTTTACATCAGTCTGAATGAACTTCCAGTTAAGATCCATCAGAAGATGCTGGCGTGCTACAGGCGCAGCAGCCCAGACATCCGATGTAAATATCTTCATCAAAACGAGAAGGATAATGATGAGGGATTTTTTCATTGTTTAGTTTTTATGTAGAATAATGAAATATACTGCAATATTCTTAAAAGTTGTTTACTCTAGAATAAAAATATCAAAATTTAACTGAAAACCTTAAATGGACTGGTGTAATCAGAATTAAAATCATTCTTAAAAATTATGTCAGTGTTCAGGGGGCTGTTAATACGCAGGTATGGTAGTTATACTGAAAGCGGTCCTGCTTGCAGAACAAAAAAAATGAACTTACACACTAACTAATTAATTATAATTATTTTTATCCAATTAATTCAGGAAACAAATGGTACGGTTTACTCAATTATTGAATGATCGGTTAGCGAGAAAAACAGGTTCAATAGCACTATTTATATTTATTTTTATATTCCCTGCAGACAATATCTTCGCTCAGGGTCAATCGCAGGTAAAAGTAATTTCTAAGGATCTAACTCTGAATGATTCTAAAATAGAGGGTATTATATCAAAGATGACCCTCGAAGAAAAAATAGATATGTTGCATGGGAACGGAATGTTTACTTCTCCCGGAATAGAACGATTGGGAATTCCGGAATTAAAATACACAGACGGGCCTTGTGGCATTCGTGAAGAGCTGGGAAAGAATTCCTGGAATTCTTTGAAATTGACCACTGACTCAGCTACATTTTTCCCTACCGGCTCTGCTCTTGCGGCTACATGGAATCCTGAACTGGCTTATCTGCTTGGAACAGACATGGGGGAAGAAGCCAGAGCCAGGGGGAAAGACATATTACTGGCACCCGCTGTAAACATTACCCGTATTCCCACGGGAGGCAGAACTTTTGAATACCTAAGTGAAGATCCATTTCTGAATTCAAGACTTGCCGTAGGATATATCAAAGGGGTACAGGACCGGGGTGTCGCAGCCTGCATAAAGCATTTTGCACTTAATAATCAGGAAACCAACAGAGGTAGTGTCAATATTATCGTTGATGATCGTACCATGAGGGAGATATATCTCGCTCCATTCGAAGCTGCCGTAAAGGAAGCAAATGTATATTCCATTATAGCTGCTTATAACAAAATTGATGGCAGCTGGTGTTCTGAAAATGATAATTTGTTGAATCAGATACTGAAAAAAGAATGGGGTTTTAAGGGACTGGTTGTATCAGACTGGGCAGGAACACACAGCACCGTTAAAGCTGCAATGAATGGACTTGATGTTGAAATGGGTTCAGGGAGAATTGCATTTTTTGGACAACCATTACTCGACTCTGTTAAAGCAGGTCTTGTTCCTATAGAGATCATCAATGATAAGGTAAAAAGAATCCTCAGGGTAAGATTTGCTGTTGAACCAATCACAGATTCCAGGCCGGCAGGAATTGTCTCCACTCCGGAACATGGAAAGATTGCCTATAAAGTAGCATCCCAATCCATCGTACTATTGAAGAACGCTGACAACCTTTTACCTCTTGATTTGGATAAAATTAAGAAAGTAGCAGTTATAGGCGACAATGCAACGCACAAACAAGCTTCCGGCGGATTTGGGGCAGGTGTAAAAGCACGATATGAAATCTCACCTCTTGAAGGATTAAAGAACAAAGCAGGCAACAGGGCCTCAATAAAGTTTGCTCAAGGGTATAAACCAGCATTCATTCAGGGACAACAGGGAAGAGGCAGAAGATCGCCCAATAATAAGATTGATTCCGCACTGCTTGCTGAAGCGGTCAGTCTGGCACGGAATTCAGATATTGCCATCATTTTTGCAGGAACTAACAGAGATTTTGAGACCGAAGGTTCAGACCGTTCCGATCTGAAGCTGCCTTTTGGACAGGATAAACTGATCCGTGCAATAGCAGCTGTGAACCCCAGGACCATTGTTGTTCTGGTTGCCGGCGCTCCGCAGGATCTGAACGAAGCGCTTAAATCTTCCTCCGCCATGCTCATGTCGTGGTTTAACGGATCGGAAGGCGGCAACGCAATTGCTGATGTTTTGCTGGGTAATGTAAATCCTTCCGGGAAACTGCCGTTTACCTTCCCGGTCTCACTGAATGATTCTCCCGCTTATGCGCTGGCTACTTTTCCGGGAGACAATAACGCCAACTATAAAGAAGGATCTCTTATTGGATATCGCTGGTTTGAAACTAAGAATATCAAACCTCTGTTCTCTTTCGGATTTGGACTTTCTTATACACAATTCTCCTACAGCGGAATCAGGACCGATAAAAGAAAATACAGTAGTGATGATACTATTCATATTTCTTTGGAGCTAAAAAACACCGGGAAAAGACAAGGAGATGAAGTGATACAGCTTTATGTTCATCGTATTAATTCAAAAGTTGAATGGCCGGCTAAAGAATTGAAAAGCTTCAGCCGTTTAACACTGAAACCCGGGGAAACCAAAAAAGTTACACTGTCTGTGCCTGTCAGTCAGCTAAGATACTGGGATGTGAAGAGTAATGACTGGCAACTCGAAAAT
>PMBC01000193.1 GCA_003152835.1 Bacteroidales bacterium
TAAAGGACGGTGAAAGCACGATGGTACGAAAAGTTGTTGTTAAGGTGAAGGTTGATTAAAAGGTACACGGTGGACGGTACACGGCGCAAGGAAGGAGGAATGGGTGAAGGGAAGATAACGGTGTAATAGTATAATAAAGTAAATTAACTTTCTTTCAGTTTCCTAAATCAGGAAAACTCGCTATATTTGCGGCTCGTTTTCAATTCGGGGTGTGGCCCCGCTGGAAGCGGGGCTTCTGGTTTGGTTCTTTAAAAAAAAATGAATTCGGGGTGTGGCGCAGTTGGTAGCGCATCTGGTTTGGGACCAGAGGGTCGTCAGTTCGAGTCTGGCCACCCCGACAATTTATATTCTCTCGATCTCGCTATTTTAATGTTTTAAAATGTACTATGTTTATGTACTTAAGAGTCTGAAGGACAATAAGTATTACATTGGATCCTCCTCTGATGTTAAAAAGAGACTCGATTTTCATAATTCAAGACTTCAACGTTCAACCCGAACCAGAGTTCCATTTGTTTTAATCTATCAAGAAGAGTTTCCTGATAAATACCACGCCCTTGAAAGAGAAAAGCGAATGAAGGGCTTTTTCTTTTGATTTTCACCCGACAAGGATCATACAATAACCCTTTCTTATGTTTTAACCCTTTCCGTTGGCCTCCTTACCTTAAAAAATAAGTACAGGAAGTGCAATAAATTCTGTTTCTCGAATCTAAAGAGGGCTTTACCTGACTCATTTTAAACCTCAAAAGCAGAAGACGCGGGATACTGGATAATGTGTGAATAATGTAAATTATTTTCGGAATTATGTAAGAATCTCAAGAAAAAAGGATTGAACCTTTGTTTAATAATTTGATATTTCTGTGAAGCCAGCTTCCTTGAAGCGGAATGAGAAATAAGCTCTTGAATTTTATTTCATGCACTTTGAACGGAAGGGAAAAGAAAGTCAATAATTAATGCAACATAATGCAATTCTTTGTTTTGTATAATCAGATAGAGCATTAGTTACAGTTAATAATTAAATGTTTATAAATGTCAAAAAATGAATTTTACAATCTATTACTAGATCTTGAACATGATCTGGTCAAGTTCGCATATCATCTTACTCAGAAAAAATCAGATGCAAAAGATCTTGTACAGGAGACTTTACTGAAAGGACTTTTAAACCAGGACAAATATGTAAGCAATGAAAATTTTAAAGCCTGGACATTCACAATTATGAAGAATACTTTTATTAATGACTACAGACGCAATTCCCGGCAGATAACTAGTCTCGATCAGACTGAAGGATCATTTTCCATTCACCAACCGAGATCTTACGGTTCTGATGATCCGGATTCAGCATATTCATGCCAGGAGATAACTCAGATTATTGAACAACTAAATGAAAAGGTGCGGACCCCGTTTATTATGCATTTTCATGGTTACAGATATCAGGAAATTGCGGATACACTAAACCTGAATATCGGAACAGTAAAAAGCAGGATCTTCTTATCGCGCAAACAATTGAAGGATCGACTGAACAGGTAAAAGATTTGCTTATATAACAACTCGGATTAATCTGTAAATAAAAAGATGGGTGGGTTCTTGTTTTACCTTTATAAAGCTACAAATTTCATTATAATATCTATAAGCCAGCCAGGATAAACGCCTAATATCAATATACTTATGGCAATCATAGATAGAGTGATATTTCCGATTAAAGAGAGTGCAGGCAACTCAGTTTCATTAGCAGGTGAGAACATGGCGGTAATAACTCTCAGGTAATAGTACAATCCGATGACACTGTTGATGATCATCGAAAAAATAAGCACCATAAGCCCTGCCTTCATCCCTTCAAAAATCAGATAGAATTTTGCAACGAATCCTGCTGTAACAGGTATCCCTGCCAATGATAAAAGGGACAGCGTAAATACTATTGCAATCCAGGGCCTTTTCCAGAAAAGTCCTTTGTAATCTTCTATTTTTTCTGCTTCATATTTGCATGTTGAAAGCAGTGTTATTACTCCGAAAGCCCCGATTGTCGTAATAAAATACGATATCAGATAAAAGACTGAAGCCTGTATGCCTTTATTTGTGCCTGTCAGCAGGATGATTATAAGATATCCCATGTTAGCAATGGAAGAATAAGCCAGCAGCCTTTTAATATTTTTTTGTCTGATCGCAAGCAGGTTGCCGATGAACATGGAAAGTATTGCTATACCTGATATAACAATGAATAAAGAACGGTTATCAAATCCCCTGATATTGAAAAAGAATCTTATAAGAACTGCCATAACAGCACCTTTCGAAACTGTGGCAATATATGCCGTAACAGGTGCAGGTGCTCCCTGGTAGACATCTGGGGTCCACATATGGAAAGGAACTAATGCAAGTTTAAAACCTATGCCAACCATCATCATTGCGAATCCGGAAATGACCAGGGGAGATAACTGACCACTCTCATCCAGAGCTGAAACTATTCCGTTAAATTGCATAGTGCCTGATGCAGTATAAATCAATGCCATACCAAACAATAAAAATGCTGATGATACCGAAGCCAGGATAAGATATTTTATCCCTGCTTCAATTGAGCTGTCTTTCGATCTCTGAAAGGCGATTAGTATGTAAAGGGAGATGCTAAGTGTTTCTATGCCAAGAAAAAATAGTATGAAATGATTAGCGACNNCCGTCAAGTTGTTTTATATAATCATAGGAAAGTAAAGTAACCAGCAATGCCGAGAAAATGATGATTCCCAGGAAAAACAGGCTGTAAATGTCAATGACGAATAAAGGTTCAATTGAATGTGGTATAGCAGGAACAATGAAGAATATTGATGCAAAAGCGGTCAGAAAAGACAAGATGGAAAAACCGTAAACAACTTTATAATTTCTTGTAACAGAAATAACAATCATTATCACAACAGGTGCGATGGCAATTATAAGTAGCGGTGTTAGACATAAAAAATCTGTAACAGTCATATATTAATGCTTAATATATAATTCCGATATCTGAAAAAAAGATATGATTTTCTCTGCGTTCTCATTTTTGCTGATGTCCTGATCCTGAAGACTGTTTTCTCTATTTGCATCCAATGTCTTTAACAGGGCAGGTCTGGCAATATTAAACACAGGCCTGGGAAAGAGACCCAGCCCGACAATTACAATGACCAGCAAGGCGGTAACAATTTTTTCACGGATATTTAGATCATTAATATCCCAGTCATAATTTTTCTTTCCAAGAAATACTTTTTGAACGATCCGAAGAGAATAAATTGTTGCTGCAATAAGACCCAGGCATGCAAGACATGACATCAATACACTTGCTTTGAAGGCTCCGATAAGTATAAGCAGTTCTGCGATAAAGTTTCCCAATCCGGGCAACCCTAAAGAAGCCATCGAGAAAATGAGTCCCATGGCTCCCATGACAGGAGCTTTTTCCCAAAGACCTCCCATCCTGTTCAAATCACGGGTATGAATACGTTCATAAAGCTGGCCGACCAGTATAAACAGAGCGCCTGTGCTGATTCCGTGAGCAATCATCTGGATGACAACACCCTGGTATGCAATCTCGTTAAAGGAAAAAACTCCAAGGATCACAAAGCCCATGTGGCTTACACTTGTGTATGCGACAAGTCGTTTAAAATCGGTCTGTGCAAATGCCAGCTTGGCTCCGTACAAAATACCAATAACGCCAAGCAGCATTCCAATGGGTGCAAAAGTTACCGCAGCTGAAGGGAATAATGGGACAATGAATCTCAGCAATCCGTAAGCTCCCGTTTTTAAAAGCAATGCAGCCAGAATAAGACTTCCTGCTGTGGGAGCCTCCGTATGAGCATCAGGCAACCAGTTGTGCAACGGCACAACCGGAAGTTTTACAAGAAATGCTGCCAGAAACCCGGACATTATTATCAATCCATTAGATCTGGACATCTCAGTACCTAGCAGCTGTATGTAATCGAATGTATATGAGCCGGTAGCGTGTCCGTGGACAAAATATAATGCAAGTATCGAGATGAACATTAACAGGCCGCTTGCCTGCGTATATAGAAAGAATTTGTTGGAAGCTGCTGTCCTGTTTTCATGTCCCCATATACCGATCAGAAAATACATTGGCACCAGCATCAGTTCCCAGAAGAAATAAAAAAGAAAGAGATCGAGCGAAAGAAATACACCGATAATACCAGAAAGTATCAGGAGCAGATTGAAATGAAAGAAGCCGACTTTTGAGTTAATTTCTTTCCACGAAATAATAACTGAAATGATGCCAAGGAAAAAAGTCAGAATGAGCATCAGTAAACTCAGCCCGTCGAGTGCAAGATGCATGCTTATGCCGAATTGAGGTATCCAGTCAAACTTAATATCAACGATCCATTTATTACCGGGTAAAGCTGGTTGTGAGACAATTGTAAGGATCAGAATAAGGTCTATACTGAGGGAGACGATAGAAATTATCCGTGACCATAACGGGCTCCATATCCCTGCAATCCAAGCAAGAAATGCTCCAGTCAATAGAATAGCTATGAGATAAACCAGTATCATTTAAGAATCAGATAAGTTAAAATCAATGCGATGCCAATTGTAAACGACATTAAATACCAACTCAGTTTTCCGTTTTGCATGAAGCTAAGAAATCCGTTGGTCAGAAGAGCCAGCTTTGAAACTCCAATATTCAACCAGTCGAAAACATCATCCATATCAATCTCAGATAGCCAAACCGCAGGTTTAACAAAAAGCACATCGTACACCCTGTCAAAGCCCCATCCTTTTTCAAAGAATTTATTGAGTCTGCTATGGTTAAACGATTCGGATAATTCTGGTTTATTAAAGTAAATTAAATATGCAAGATAAATGCCTGCCAGAGCGATTATGGCAGAAAGTGACTGGATCAGGATTTCAGAATGGCTGCTTTCCCTCACAACTGCTGCAGGTAAAGTATTGTCAACCAGGTTCGAGAAAAGATGGATGTTGCCAAGCGATCGCGGCAGCTCGATAAAACCTCCAAAAACCGATAAAACGGCAAGGATTATCAGAGGTATAGTCATCAGTTTGCCCGGAAGGAAGGTAGGTTGGGTTTTGGCTTCACCAAAAAAAGTAATGAATATCATTCTGAAAGAATAAAGTGCAGTCAGAAAGGCGCCAATGATTCCTGCTATCCATAATATCTTACTCCCGGTCTCTGAAGAAAGGGAATACCATAATATCTGGTC
>PMBC01000175.1 GCA_003152835.1 Bacteroidales bacterium
GTAACAAAGTTTTAATGAATCCCTTTGCAGTAACCTCATACTTTCTGAAATAAAAGACAAATACAAGAACCGGGATCACAAGCAGGTTAAGCCTGTGAACTCCAAGGCCCAGTCCCATTATATATGCAATCAGGATTATCCACCTTCCCGAGGTTGGTTTATCTGCTTCCTCTTCCCATTTCAGCATGGCCCAGAAAACAAGTCCCAGTATCAGTGACGACAAAGCATAAAGCTCGCCTTCGACAGCCGAAAACCAGAAGGTATCGGAGAATGTATATGCCATGGCGCCAATAATTCCGCTGGCAAGAATGACAAGAATATGTTTTTCTTCAAGCTGGCTATTTCTCGTAAATATTCTTCTTACAAGATGGGTTATCGTCCAGAAAAGAAACATTATTGCCAGGCCGCTGCATAGCGCCGAAAACCTGTTGATCATCAAAGGAACTTTAGAAGCGTTACCCCCGGCAAACAGGGCAGCAATTCTTCCCATCATAAGGAAGAGTGGTGCTCCCGGAGGATGTCCAACCTGCAGCCTGTTAGCTGAGAGAATAAACTCTCCGCAATCCCAGAAGCTGATTGATGGCTCGACAGTCATGAGATAGACAAATGCAGCTACAAGGAACATCAGCCATCCGGTAATATTATTCCAGCGGCGATATCTGGCCATTATTGAATCCATAAATGATCGGTTTTATATATTGAATAAACAAAGAACGTAAAAAATAAGTAACCGAGCTTAATTGAACCTCATTTTAACAACAATTTAACCTGAAGAAAGAGTTTTAAAAAAATAGTTACACAGAGGAAATCAGGAGTCCCACAGAGATACACAGAGAATAACCTCTGTGTGACTCTGTGTCTTCCCTGCCTGCCGGCAGGCAGGTCAGTGTAACTCTGTGTAAGTTCTTCAAATAAGCTTTGTCAGATAAAGTATCTCCAGGGTTTTTGAATCCAGGGTTCTCCGGCATAATTTATCCCTATTCTGGGGCCGGTTTTTATTACAGGTGAATAACCGGTATCCTCAACCCAGATCCGGTTGGATGTGGTTAGGTCAACTCCGTAGAATGAACCGTCTATGCCAAGCGCCTTTGTAAGCTTCCCTGGTCCCTTAAATCCTTCAATTCCGCGGATAAGTGCTGCCTGGGGATCGTTTTCGCCGCCGGCAACAAAATTCAGCATCCAGTACATCCCGTAAACAAAATATACATATATCTTACCTCCGTTGTGAAACATCACGTCGGTTCTGGGAGTCCTCCCCTTGCTGGCATGACAAGCCATATCCTCCGGCCCACGGTAAGCTTCTGTTTCAGTAATTAAGAATCTCCTGATTTTAGCATCTCCCTGAATGAGGACAATGGTTTTTCCGATTAGTTCAGGGGCGACAAAAAGCACATCGCGGGTGAAGAATGCTGAAGAGAGCCTGGTTCCTGTCTGAGGATCAGTATGGGATTTTCCCTTCATATTCATCCCACTCTTTAAAAACTTCCTCTCCGCCGGCATCGGAAAACTGAATAAATACCACTTTTCTTTCTGAAGGGTTGAGGATTATCTCGTCATATATCAAGCCGTCGTTAAATCCGGCAGCTGCAGCATTCTTTCTGTCAGCGGCATAGACAACCCTTTTAATGCCTGACCAGTAAATAGCGCCAAGGCACATCGGGCAGGGTTCGCATGAAGCATAAATGACACAATCCGAAAGGTCGTGGGATTTTAAGGAAGCTGATGCTTTTCTTATTGCCAGGATCTCCGCATGAGCTGTGGGATCATGAGAAGAGACCACCACATTATTTGCCTCTGCAATGATTTTTCCATTCCTGGCGACAACAGCTCCGAAGGGGCCTCCTCCATTCATAATGCTCCTTTTCGCCAGAGCGATAGCCTGTTGTAAAAAGGATAATTCGTCTTTCATTTTCAAACTGAATATTAACTGAAAAGGAATGTAAAAATAAGCTTAGTTTTTTTCACTACTAATAAATTCTCATCAATATTCTTTTTTTTTAATAAATATGTTGTATTTTTGCAGACCCGAAATCAGAGGGTTTTTACATAAGTATAAGTGTATCAATTNNGCAACTGTCATCAAGGAATGGGTAATAATTGATGCTGAAGGAGCAGTTCTTGGCCGTCTTGCCACATTGATTGCCAACATGTTAAGGGGAAAGCACAAGACAAATTTCACACCCCATGTTGATTGTGGTGATAATGTTGTTGTTATCAATGCAGAGAAAGTTGTTCTGACGGGTAAAAAATGGTCAGATAAAGAATATGTAAGGTATACCGGTTACCCGGGGGGACAGAAATTCACCTCTTCAGAGGAGCTGCTTAAAAAGAACCCGATAGGGCTTGTNNCAGGAACCTGCATGTTTATGCCGGTACCAAGCATCCGCACGAAGCTCAGAAACCCAGGAAAGTAGAACTCAATAACAACTAAGGAACAGATATGGAAGTCATCAATGCTATCGGAAGAAGAAAAGCAGCAGTTGCCAGAGTATTTTTAAGTGATGGCAAAGGCAAAATTACTGTTAACGGCAGGGATTATAAAGAATATTTCGGAGCCGAAACACTTGAGTATGTCGTGACCCAGCCGCTGGTTCTCTTGAATGTTGCTGATAAATATGATATCGTTGTAAATCTTGACGGTGGCGGAGTAAAAGGCCAGGCTGAAGCTCTTCGTCTTGGCATTACCAGGGCCCTCATAAAAATTGATGAGGAAAGCAAAAAAGCCCTTAAGGCTAATGGTTTCGTCACCCGCGACCCCCGCGAAGTTGAGAGAAAAAAACCAGGAAGGCCAAAAGCCCGTAAAAGGTTCCAGTTCAGTAAACGTTAGTATTTGCCGGACTGAGAAAGTTTAGTATCTAAATTGCAAAGACTCCCGCAGGGCGGGACTACTCTGCAATTGATTTGAATGAATGTAAACTTAAATTAAATAAAATGCCCAGAACAGATTTCAAAGAATTACTCGATGCCGGTGTTCATTTCGGACACCTTAAAAGAAAGTGGAATCCCGCAATGGCTCCCTATATATTTATGGAGCGTAACGGTATTCATATCATTGACCTCGAAAAAACTATCGTAAAACTTGATGAGGCAGCTACGGCAATGAAGCAAATAGCCAGATCAGGAAAGAAAATTTTATTCGTTGCGACAAAAAAACAGGCTAAAGAGATTGTATCCGAAAAGGTAAAACAGGTAAACATGCCTTATGTTACCGAGCGCTGGCCAGGTGGAATGCTTACCAACTTCCCGACAATCAGGAAGGCAGTAAAGAAAATGGGGTCCATCGATAAAATGGCCGTTGACGGGACATTCTTAAACCTTTCAAAACGTGAAAAGCTTCAGGTAACCCGTCAGAGAGCCAAACTCGAAAAAAACCTCGGAAGTATTGTCGACCTGACACGCCTCCCTTCGGCTTTATTTATTGTCGATGTATGCAAGGAGCACATTGCCGTCAGAGAAGCAAAACGACTCGGTATTCCTGTATTTGCCATGGTTGATACTAATTCTGATCCGTCAGATATTGATTTCCCGATACCGGCAAATGACGATGCCTCAAAATCAATTTCACTTATCATTAATATCCTTTGCCAGGCCATCGACGAAGGTCTGAATGAAAGAAAATTCGAAAAAGACAAGGAACAAAGCAAGGGGGAAAAGAAAAGTTCAAGGAAAGATCTTGAGTCAAAAGACATCTCTCCTGCCCTGATCGAAGCACTGGTTGAAGATGATGATGAAGAAGATGAGGATGAAGAAACAGCAGGTGATTCCGTAGAGGAAGCTGACGAAAGTTCCGATGAACCTGAAGAAAAAGAAGAATAAAAGAATTTGATTTTAATACTGAAAGGACGATATAATGGCTACAATAAATGCTGCCGATGTTGCAAAACTGAGAAGGGTTACCCTTGCAGGAATGATGGACTGCAAAAANNATGGTAAGCTCGGCGTAATGACCGTCCTGAACAGCGAAACTGATTTCGTTGCTAAAAATGCCAAATTCCAGGAGCTTGCAAACAAGATAATTGATATTGCTCTGGCTAAGAATCCTGCTGACCTTGAAGCACTCAAAGCACTCCCAATGGAAGGCGGTACAGTCGGCGGGAAAATAATTGAATTTGTTGGAATCATTGGAGAAAAACTCGAACTCTCATATTTTGAGAAGATTGAAGCTGCCCACGTTCAGGCATACATTCACCCCGGAAACAGGCTTGCAACCATTGTGGGTTTCACAAAAGCAGGTCTTGACATGCAGGTTTATAAGGATGTCGCTATGCAGGTTGCTGCTATGAATCCTGTTGCAGTCGATAAAGCTGACGTTCCCGGGAAAATAGTTGCCCAGGAACTCGAGATAGGGAGGGAACAGGCTCGTCTTGACGGCAAACCCGAAGAGATGCTTGATAAGATCGCACAGGGCAAACTTGGTAGGTTCTTCAAGGAGAGCACGCTGCTTAACCAGGAATTCATTAAGGACAACAAGCAGACAATTAGCCAGTACCTGAAATCAGTCGATAAAGACTTATCAGTGACCGGCTTCAGGAGATTTACTCTCAATCTGTAAACGTAAGTTCATATTTCAATATTTAAAATGGCGCTTCAGGGCGCCATTTTTTTTATTAATTTCGTGAAGGTCATAATTCGTATATTATGAAATACTCAAGAATATTATTAAAACTCAGCGGAGAATCACTTGCAGGGAAAGGCAATCACGGGATTAATGAGGATGTGCTTGAAGAGTATGCAAAGCAGGTTATCGAAGCCGTGAACAAAAAATGCGAGGTTGCTGTCGTCATTGGCGGAGGAAATATCTTCCGGGGGCTGAGCGGTGCTGAATCCGGAACCGACAGGATTAAAGGCGACCAGATGGGAATGCTTGCCACAGTTATTAACAGCCTCGCGCTGGAAAGCGCCATAAGGAGGCTCGGCGGTAAAGCAAAGGTCTTCACATCGATAAGGATGGAGCCTGTCGGCGAGCTATATAACCGTGACAAGGTTCTTGAAGAGATGGAAAAAGGCTCTGTCTGTATCCTTTCCGGCGGAACCGGGAATCCCTTCTTCACAACCGATACTGCAGCAGCTCTGAGAGCTGTGGAAACGGGAGCTGATGTTCTTCTTAAAGGCACACGTGTCGACGGAGTTTACACTGCCGATCCTGAAAAAGATCCCGGGGCCGAAAAATTTGATACAATATCATTCGAGGAGGTGATTGCCAAAAGGCTGAAAGTTATGGACTCTACTGCCTTTACGATGTGCCGCGATAATAATATGCCTATTGTCGTTTTCGACATGANNCTGCCCTATGAACGAAGATGTTGAACTGATAATTGAAGAAACCAAAGACAGGATGCTAAAAGCCATCGAGCATCTTGAACATGAGCTTGCACGGCTTCGTGCCGGCAGGTCCAACCCGGCTCTTCTTGACGGAGTAACCGTTGATTATTACGGAGTTAACTCACCTCTTTCACAGGTATCAAATATAAATACTCCTGATCCCAAAACAATTTTGATTCAGCCATGGGAAAAAACAATGCTTGGCACTATCGAAAAAGCCATCATGGCTGCAAACATCGGACTCATGCCTGTTAACAACGGTGAGGTTATCCGTATCAATATACCTGCGCTCACCGAAGAGAGAAGACATCAGCTGGTAAAACAGGTAAGAAATGAGGGAGAAACAGCCAAAATAAGCATACGCAATGCCAGAAAATGGGCAAATGACGAACTCAAGGAACTGCTGAAGAATGGCCTTCCGGAGGATATCGAAAAAGATGCTTATGAAAAAGTTCAGGAAATGACGCACGATTGCAATGGGAAAGTAGACAAAGTTATGGCTATGAAGGAAAAGGACGTCATGACAGTATAGTTTTCCTCTCCCTAAATCACGCTTCTGAGACCAGAGGTACAGTTCCGGCAAATATCATTCATGCGTCTTCCCGATAAAACAGATTTTCTGAAAATCCTGTATTTAGGACCTGTCCAGATTCCCCTGAAAGTATCCTCATTCAGATCGCCCATAACATGATCTGCATTTTTGTCAAAGCAGCATGGCAGAATCTTGCCGTCCCATGTGATCACCGGGTTGAACCACAACCTTGCACACCTGTCAGGATAAGAATTTTTTAAAGTGTATGAATTACACTTATTATCATACCTGCTGAATCTCTTTTGCGATGGAAGCCATTTAACGAAATCATTCTTATTGATAATCTGCATCGATTTAAGCTTTAAAATGGCATTCACTTCATGAGCAAATATTCGTGCCTCTGCGATTTGGTGCTCATTATTCATATTCACAAGGAACTGGAGGATAATCTTCATCGGAGAAGAATTTCTCTTCACAGCTTCAGAAACATTTCTGATTCCCCTGGTGACTTCTTCAAAATCGCCGTTCACTCGGTACGATGAGTAAGTTTGCTGATCCATACCGTCAAGCGATATCACCAGTTGTTTTAGTCCAGAAATGGCCAGTTTTCCGGCATTATCTTCTGAAAGAAAATGTCCGTTTGTCGAGACTACAGTGTTCAGATTCACACATCTTTCAAGGAAGTGGAAGAACCCGGCATGAAGCATCGGTTCACCCTGGAAATAAAGATTTATATTATAAAGATATGGCTCAAGTTCTGAAATCAGCTTATCAAAAAGAGCACTGCTCATAAACCCTTTTGGCCTGGTCATCATCCCGGAGCCTGCGCTGCATTCAGGACACCTGAGGTTGCAGTGATTTGTAAGCTCGGCGCCTATTGCCAACGGCATTCCCTTTGTTACAGGTCTTCCCGCCACGGAACTCACCATGTATGAATACCCTGCAGCGATTGCATTCCGTTGTCTGACAAGATATGAATTCATCGCTTTATAAAAGTGAAGTAAGATAAGAAAATAATTTCCACGAATTAAGTAGGGTATGGCGCCACTTCAATGGTCATAGCCATGAAAAAGGAAAATTACCAGGTAATAAAAAAGATTTTAAGTATTAACCATAATAAACAGAGCCATGAAAACTATTAAAAATTATTCTTTAATCCTTCTCGCTCTCCTGCTGGCCTTCTCATCTGAGTCAGCAAATGCAGGTGGGTCAAATGGAAAGAAGAAAGGCGACCAGCAATCCTATATCACAATCAGGGGAAAGGTTGTTGACGCTGACACCGGCACTCCTCTGGTTTTTGCGACTGTTGCAGTTTCGGAGACCAACGTTGCTGTAATTACCAATATTGATGGCGAATTCACTATCAAGATTGGAGAATCTCTTGTTTCCAAGAATCTCGAATTCACGTTCCTGGGTTATAAGACCAAGTCGGTTCCTGTCAGTTCAATGCAGGACAATGGTTTTAAAAACAAGGTGACGATGGAAGCAGCTCCGATACCTATCAAAGAGATCATTGTAAAACCAATAGATCCTACGGATATCGTTCTGAAAACAATTACCAGGATCGGAAAGAACTATGAAACGGTACCCAACCTTATGACTGCCTTCTACAGGGAGACAATACGCAGGAACCACACCTATGTCTCAATCGGAGAAGCAGTTGTCGAGATATTCAAAGCTCCCTATGACAATGATGTCCGGTTTGACAATGCAAGGATCTACAAGGGAAGAAAAAGCTCTGATGTTCAGAAAATGGATACTGTTCTCTTCAAGCTTGAAGGCGGGCCATTAAGCACACTCGAGCTTGATCTTGCCAAGAACACTGAAGCTATACTCACAGTGGATGCAATGAAGTATTACGATTATACGCTTACAAGTGTTATCGAAATAGATGGCAGGCCTCATTATGTCGTAGGTTTTAAACAGAAACCTTCCGTTGATATGCCGCTCTTTATGGGAGATCTCTACATCGATATGGAAACATATGCATTATCGGAAGCCGAATTCGGATTTAACCTCGAGGACAAAGCCGTTGCTTCATCTATTTTTATCAAGAAAAAACCTCTCGGTATGGAAGTAACTCCTGAACTTGCAACTTACAGGGCAAAATATCGCGAACAGGACGGCAAAACACATTTTGAATATTCAAGGGCAGAAGTAAAATTCAAGGTAAACTGGAAGAAAAAACTCTTCAACACCTATTATACCACAATGTCAGAAATTGCAATAACTGATCGTACTGACCAGGAAGTTATTAAATTTGCCGGGAAAGACAGAATTAAATATTCAGATATATTCTCTGACAAGGTTAGCGCATTCGCTGATCCGGATTTCTGGGGAGATTATAATGTAATTGAACCTGACCAGAGCATCGATGCAGCTATCCGCAGGCTGAGCAAAAAACTGAAATTCAGCGACAGAAAAGATCTGGAGAAATAATGATGAGATGATCAGGGACACTGAAATAATCAGGAGGATCAGGCAGGGCGATAAGGCAGAATTTGAATCGCTTTTCCGATCCTCCTATGTTTCCCTGGTCCATTACGCAAAGTCAATAATTAAGGATCACGACACGGCTGAAGAAATTGTTCAGGATCTGTTTTTCAGACTCTGGCAAGACAGGGGAAAAATAAACATTGAGAGTTCTTTGAACGGGTATCTTTTCAGGGCAGTCCATAACAAGTGCCTCCACTATATCGATCACCTCAGAATAGTCGGGAGGCACGTACAGGAGAGCCTTTCCGTGCAGACAACAAGTTCTGAGGACCCCGTAGACATTATCCGGTATAAGGAGCTCCAGGAAAAGATAAATCTTATACTTGAAAGATTACCCGGAAGATGCAGCCAGATCTTTTGCATGAACAGGTTTGAGGGTTTGAAATATAATGAGATAGCAGAAAAGCTTTCAGTATCGGTAAAAACAGTGGAAGCTAATATGGGAAGAGCGCTTAAGGAATTCAGAAAAGCATTAATTGAAAAATGATGGAGACGATGAACACGGAGAGATTTACAGACGGGGAATGGGAAGAGATTGCTTCTGCCCTGTCAGGGGAAAAAGATGGTCGGCCTGAACTGATGAGCAGTTTCATGGCTGATGATAATCACGAAGTTGAAAAAATATGGAAAGGGTTGAGAACTATGAGCGATGAGAAAGAGATCAACGTTGACGATGCATGGAAAAAAGTGAGCTCCAGGATAGATATTGAAACGGTTGCTGAAGTCAGGGAGCCGGTCAGGATTTTATCCATGAGAAGTACCTTCATGCGTGTCGCAGCTGCATCACTGATACTTCTGGGGATCAGCGCCGCTACCCTTTACTTTGTTTCGACCGATTCCCTGAGCAGGAAGATTACCGTTGCCACCGGGGACAGCCAGTTCAACCATGTATCCCTTCCCGATGGAAGCAGGATATTCATGAACCGGAACAGCGAGCTTACATACCGTTCAAATTTCGGCAAACACAGCAGAAATGTAGCTCTCGCAGGTGAAGCTTTCTTCGAAATAGCTGCCAATCCTTCCAAACCTTTCATAATTGATGCGGGCAAGGCAAGCGTTAAAGTTGTCGGAACCTCTTTCAATGTAATTACAAATAACACTGACTCGGCCATTGAGGTTTTTGTAAGAACAGGCAAGGTCATGCTTACTGATAATGGGGGAACTCAGAGCCTGCTTCTTGAACCCGGGTACGTGGGAACAATGGATTCAAAGCTTTCTGAAAAGAGACTCAACAGCAACCCGAATTACCTGGCATGGCAGACCAGAAGCCTCGTCTACAACGGAGAGACCCTTGACGTGGTGTTCAGGGATCTGAAGCGGGTATTCAATATGGAAATAATAGCTGATGATCCTTCTATTCTTAATGAGACATGGACTACATCTCCGATCGATAATAAATCGCAGGAAACAATAATCCGTTTAATTTGTGCCACCTTTAACCTGGGTTATTCAAAAGATGGCGATATTTACCATCTGGTAAAAAAATAACGAACTTTTAAAATATGGCGTCATTCAATGGCCCCCTTTTTAAAAGGAGTTTTTTCGCATTGATCTATATTTCCCTGATGCGTTGCCACCCGGCGATGTGCCAGGGAACTATTCTTGATTCCTTGTTTACCTTCCGGGCTGGACTTGTGAAAACAGGAAATGCACTGAACATCATTTCCAGACGGACAGGTTATAATTTTACCTACGATACTCATCTCATTAACCAGGAAAAAAAGGTCCAGCTTGCTTTTACCGGCGTCAGGCTTTCCGATATCCTTGATTCAATCCTGCAGAAAGATTCCATAAGCTTTTCGGTAATTGATAAATATATTATAATCTCTAAAACCTTACCTCCTGTCGTAGCAAGAGTCGACTCACCGCTGCCTGAAGTGTTGGATTACATTTCTGGAATTATAGTTGACGATGAGACAAATGAACCGCTATCGTTTGCAACGATCGCCCTGAAAAACAAACCCAGGGGAACAGTAACGAATGCAACAGGCGAATTCGGACTTAAGATTCCGGGTGAAAATATGACAGACACACTGTCAGTATCTTATCTGGGTTTCATCAAGCGTGAGATCCCGGTAAAGAAAGCGCTGGGCAACAATTTCACCATAAGGATGAAAAGGGAATTCGTCTCAATTCCTGAAATAATAATCAAAACTCAGGTGCCCCAGGAGATCATCTACAAAACTATTGCAGCTATTCCAAAAAACTATGGGAACACGCCTGTAATGCTTACAGCCTTCTACAGGGAAGGAGTGATGAATAAACAGGAACTTCAGGTATACTCGGAAGCTGTTCTGGAGATCTATAAGAGTTCATATACAAGTACTCTGCTGAACGACCAGATCAAGATTTATAAAAGCCGGAAAGTCGAAAACACAACGTCGCATGATACTCTTTCAGTGAGGCTTAAAGCAGGCCTCAACACCTGCCTTGAACTGGATGGCATAAAGAATCTGTTCGATTTTATAGCAAGGGAGAACATGGCAGAGTACATATACAGGATATCCGATATTGTCTCTGCAGATGATGAAGCGGTTTATGTCATTGATTTTGAACAGAGGGAAGGCATTGACCTTCCAAGGTACAGGGGTAGCGTTTATATTAACACCGATGATTTTGCAGTTATGAAGGCTGATTTCGAGCTTCATCCCAAGTACATAAGGCAGATGAAGGATTCCTTCATTACAAGCTCATCACGTGGTATTTCTACATGGCCGGTTACAGTGAAATACTCAGTAAGCTACACCAAGATGAATGGCAGGTACTATCTTTCGCATGTCAGAGGCGATCTGCTATTCTCATCAAAACAGAAGAAAAAGCTTTTCAGCACCCAGTTCAGCGTATTTTTTGAGCTTGCCATTACAGGAATCAGCACCACAAATGTAAGCAGGTTCGACAGGGAAGAACTTGCTCCCATCCATTCGATTTTTTCAGAGACGATCACCGATTATGATGCGGGTTTCTGGGGAAACCAGGATTTCCTCAAACCCGAGGATAATCTTATCCAGGCACTTAAAAATGTAAAAGTAAAGCTCCTGGAATTCCCGGGAGACCAGAATTAGTATTTATCAATCATCTGGTACAGAGCACTAAGATCGGGAGTGAGAACCACGTCTGTCCGCCTGTTCTTCTGCCTTGCATCAGACGTATTCCTTGAATCGACAGGCATGAATTCGCTGTGGCCGGCAGCAGTAAGCCGTTTCGGGTCAATTTTAGACCCCTCCAGAAGAACGCGAACAACCGTTGTTGCCCTCTTGACGCTTAAGTCCCAGTTATCCTTGAGCTGTCCGCTTCCGGGATTATATGGAACGTCATCGGTATGCCCTTCGATCGTTACCTGTATATCAGGATTTTTTTCAAGGACACCGGCAAGCTTTTTAAGCGCATTCTTTCCATTAGCATCAATGTCCCAGCTGGCTGTTTTGAAAAGAAGTTTTTCGTCGAGTGAAACATAAACTTTGCCGTTCTTCATAGTAACAGTCAGCCCGTTATTCTCAAAACCGAGAAGCGCTTCGGAGACCTTGTTTTTAAGTTCAGATGCGATTTTTTTCTGGGCATCGAGTATTTTTTCAAGTTCAACAAGTCTTGCATTCCTTTTTTCCAGTTCATATGAAAGCTCATCAAGAGATGCCTTCTTAGTATCGAGGTTTGCTTCGAGCTGTTTCAGCAGGTCTTCCTTTTTCTGAAGGTTTTGCTGTGCAGTCTGAAGTTCAGCAAGAAGTTTCTGGGTATCCTTCACATTACCCCTGATCAGGTCTTCATGTGCATTCTGCAGTTCATTATACCTTGCAGATACCTTGTTGTATTCATCAACTGCCTTATCGCGCTCTCCCTGAGCCTTTAATATCTCATCTCCGGCAGTCTCTGCTTTTTTCTGAAGCGAGGCAAGCTTAGCCGTAAGTTCCTTGTTTGACATCTCAAGCCCTATGTTCTGAGTCTTGAAATCGTCCCTTTCATTCATGAATTGCTTGCTCGTATCCTGCAGAGTCTTGAATTTCTTCCCTGAAACACATGAAACGGCAGAAAGTGCAACCAATGCTGCAAGAGTATATATCACAATTTTATTCATGACCATAAAGTATTTATATTATAACAATTTACCCATTAAATTATTGCTGTCATCCATGTCTGACGAGGCAAAAATAAGAAAATCCGTCTTAAGCTTCAGCAAACACAAGGGAATAATAATTGTTATATTTGCAGGTTATTTTTCAACCGATGAATACTGAGGAGAATCTGCTGTTTAAAATTTCATCTCCCGAAGATCTCAGGAAGCTCGCTCCAGCCGACCTGGTAAGGGTAAGCGATGAGCTTCGCAGGTATATCATCGATATTGTAAGCAATAACCCGGGTCATTTCGGAGCCAGCCTGGGTGTTGTTGAGCTTACAGTTGCCCTTCACTATGTTCTCAATACTCCTTACGATAAAATAATATGGGATGTCGGCCATCAGGCTTATGCTCATAAGATACTCACCGGCAGGCGCGAAAAATTTTCCACTAACAGAAAATATAAGGGCATCAGCGGTTTTCCGAAGATGGCAGAGAGCGAATATGATGCCTTTGGAACAGGCCACTCTTCCACTTCAATTTCTGCAGCGCTGGGAATGGCAGTAGCAGCAAAGAGCAAGGGAGAAAAAAGACAGGTCGTTGCAGTTATCGGCGACGGAGCCATGACGGCAGGTGAGGCTTTCGAAGGTCTGAATAATGCAGGAATTGCAAAGTCCGATCTTCTTGTCATCCTTAATGACAATAACATTGCGATTGATCCCAATGTCGGAGCACTTAAGGAGTACCTCCTCGATATCACCACAAGTAAAACTTATAACAGGTTCAAGGATAAGGTGTGGAACATGCTTGGCAGGTTTGGCAAGCTCGGGCCGGATGCAAGAACGCTTGCATCACAGCTTGAGGCAGGCTTCAAGAGCACAATTCTTGATAAGAGCAACCTCTTCGAAGGGATGAATTTCAGGTATTTCGGACCAATAGACGGGCACGACGTGCTTCACCTTGTGGATGTGCTTGAAGACTTGAAAAAAATTCCAGGGCCCAAATTGCTTCACTGCCTTACCGTGAAGGGGAAAGGATTTAAACAGGCCGAAGAGAACCAGACCACTTTTCATGCTCCCGGGAAATTTGACAAGGAGACGGGCGAGATAATAATTACCTCTAACGGCGATCCTCCTCCATTCCAGGAGGTTTTCGGGAAGACGATCCTCGAGCTTGCAAGGATGAATGAAAAAATAGTCGGCATAACTCCGGCAATGCCTACTGGCTGTTCGTTGTGTATCATGATGAAGGAGATGCCGGACAGAACCTTCGATGTAGGCATTGCTGAGCAGCATGCTGTAACATTTTCAGCAGGTCTTGCCGCAATGGGGAAGATCCCTTTTTGCAATATTTACTCATCATTTATACAGAGAGCATACGACCAGGTAATTCATGANNACGCATCATGGGTTTTTCGACCTGGCCTTCATGCGATCAATCCCCAACATGATTGTTAGCGCGCCTATGGACGGTGTTGAGCTCAGAAACCTGATGTATACTGCACAGCTTGAGAAGAATAGCTTCCCCTTTTCGATCCGTTATCCCAGGGGAAGCAGCCTGGTGTCAGACTGGGAGAGACCATTTGAAGAGATTGAGATAGGAAGGGCGCGGCTTCTGAGTGAAGGAAAGGACATTGCCGTTCTTAGCATCGGACATCCCGGGAATGATGTTGCAACTGTTGTAAAGAAGCTTGAAAAAGAATCTATTGGTGTCACTCACTGGGATATGCGTTTTGTCTCTCCGCTTGACAGGGAGGTGCTTCATTCTGTTTTTAAAAAATTCAAAAAAATAATTACTGTTGAAGATGGTGTCNNGTGAAGCGTCTTGGCATTCCTGATTATTTTGTAGAGCAGGGGACGCAGGAGGAGCTTTATGCCGAATGTGGATTTGATGCGGCGGGAATTGAAAAGGCTATAAGGGAAATGCTTTCAGCTCTCCCTTCGAAGGGGGCCGGGGGGATCTAAAAAAAGGCGACCGTTAACCGGTAACCGATAACCGGAAGAATGAAGAGATAGAAAGGGAGAAAAGATAAAAATATTTTCTATTTTCGCCCTCCTGATTTGATGCCCGGATGGCAGGACTGAGTTCTTTTTTTGCGCCCGGATGGCGGAATTGGTAGACGCGCTGGTCTCAAACACCAGTGGCAGCAATGCTGTGGGGGTTCAATTCCCCCTCCGGGTACAAAACCTTTCTGGGAAGAGAGGTTTTTGTTTTTAAACAATCCAAATCATGCTTCCTGTCATTCCAGATCGACCCAGAAATCCGGTTTTTCAGAAAAACCTGCATATTCACATACAGAACAGACTTTTGTCGCAAAGCCAAGACCTAATAATTTCCCGTCAGAGTCCAGAACAGGTTCCACGAATGTAAAATCACCGTTGGGCCAATCCTGCGGAGATGTCACGAATTCAACGCAATCGGTACTATAATGGGGGAGATAGAGCGGATCTAGTTCGTGTGCTGTGATAAAGATCCTTTTCTGGGTCACTGCTGATACTTCAAAATACCCAAGCACCATTTCACTGGCATCATTCACATTATAAATATTACTGATAACCGGGTAAGGAGGAGAATTAAAAATATCTCCGCCAGACTCACTCACTTTTTTTAGATTATTCCAGAAACCATATTCCTTCTCTGAAACCGAATACTGTTTTACAAGAATACTATATTGCTGAGTAAGCCTGTCTGATTTGACCGGAGCTATAAATTGAATCAGCTGCTTATTAATGTAATTTGCCTCACCCGGCAGGATTGAATTTGTCACTATCTCTCCCGACATATTCCTTTTCCAGCAGACGTCTTTAACAAGAGGCACCTCATTAAAAGTGGAATCATTAATATAAATGTATCTCTGAGGGATTGGAAGAAGGAATTTCCATACTTCCTCAAATGCCCAGCGAAAGTACTGGTTCTTTCCCGTGGCATCAGATGAATTCAGGAATATTTTTATTCCGGTAAACGATTCTCCAAGGTTCCCGGAAATTTCCTCACCCTTCTCATAATAAATTGTATCTATATCGGCAACGGGTAACATCGTGCACACTTCAGACCTGTACTCTTTCCCATCACTTGTCAGGATATGCAAGGTGTACTTCTGACCAATAACACCTGTAAATGCAGTACCGTCTGTAACATAATATCCGTCACCATAATTTTGAAGGTGCGTTTCTATTCCATCTCCGTCTGTAATATAAACATTGGCATCAGTGATCTTTTCCGGGGTGGAATATTCCCGGCCGGTTGTCCGGCATAATTTTATTTTATAGGAACTGCTTTCGTTGGTTATGAGGCCTTCAACTACCAGAAGTGATTTATAGTTTTTGATATTCAGATAATATGGATCGATACATGATGCCACAGCAGCCAAAACTATAAATGCAAAAAGCCGCTTCATTACTGTCATCCTCAGGTAAATTTTAAAATAAGTTTCATTATTCCAGATCGATCCAGAAATCAGGTTTTGTGGTAATGCCAGAATATTCACATAAGGAACAGACCTTTGTTGAAAAAACAAGTTTCAGAAGTTTACTTTGGCCAACTGGGTCCCCAAGGATATCACCAGATTTTAAAAGGGGCATCACAAAAGTAAAATCACCGGTTTCCGTGAACATACGGTATATTTCAGCCCACGTTGGTCTTTTCCCCCCAGGCCAATCATCCGGAGACTTCGCGATTGCAACGCAATCGGTCTTGTAATGAGGGAGATACAGCGTATCAAGTTCATGTACCGTTATAAATATCCTTTTCAGGCTCACCGCTGACACTTCAAAATATCCAAGCACCATTTCGCCGGCATCATTAACATTATGAATATTACTGATAACCTTGTAGGGCTGCGAATCAAAAATATCGCCACCGCTTTCACTTACTTTTTTAAGATTATTCCAGAAATCATATTCCTTTTCCGAAATCGAATACTGTTTTACCAGGATACTATATTGCTGTGTCAGCCTGTCCGACTTAGCAGGTGCTATAAACTTAATCAGCTGCTTATTAATATAATTTGCTCCACCGGAAAGGATTGAACTGGTTATTATCTCTCCCGATTGGTTCTTTTTCCAACAGACGTCTTTTACAACAGGCACCTCTTCGAAATAGAAAGTAGTATCCCTGAAAATAGTACATGTATATCTCTGGGGACCTGGCATAATAAATTTCCACGCTTCTTCAAATGTCCAGCGGAAGTATTGGTTCATTCCAGTGGCTTCGGCTGAATTCAGGAATATTTTTATCCCGGTAAACGATTCTCCCAGTGTTCCTGAAATCTCTTCGCCCTTCTCATAATATACTGTATCAATGCCGGCAACGGGTAACATAGTACATTCCTCAGATTTGTACTCTTTACCGTCGCTGGTAATGATCTGCAGGGTATACTTCTGACCAATAACGCCTGTTAATGAAGTACTGTCTGTCTTATAATATCCGTCACCGGAATTTTGAAGATGCGTCTTTATTCCATCTCCATCGGTGAAATAAACATCGGCATCAGTGACTTTTGCCGGATTAGAACTTACATCTTTGGCAGTCCTTGACAACTTTATCTTATAAGAGCTGTTTTCGTTGGTGATCAGGCCCTCAACGACCAGCAGTGATTTATAACCTTTTATATTGGGAATATACGGATCGATACACGAGGCTGCAGCAACCAGAATAATAAATGCAAGAATCCGCTTCATTGCTGTCATTATGATATATATATCAAGTCAGATGAATTACTTGATTTTCAAAGGTATCATGCACATTCCGCGTTTCCCGTCGGCTGTGATTCCTCCGATGACAATGGTATAAGTACCACCCTCGTCGGAAGTATAGAATTGAACCTGTGTTCTGCCTTTGCTCCCCGTTTTTACAGAAGGATCCCAGAAAATTGTGTTGCGGAAATCTGGAACTGTGCTTGTCTTAAGGGAATCGGAACTGTAATCTGGCATGAAGAAACCTGATTTATCCTGAGCCCCATCAAAGATCTGTCTGAAAACTGAATTTCCTGGTTCAATGACACTCCCGTTACCTTTATTTGTAACAAAATTCACAATCCCTTCAAAAATAAAATCTTTGTAATAATATTTGGCATCTATTATATCAATGTATTCAAACTCCTTCGAAGGTACCTTAAGTAGTGCTTCAACGTCATGTACCGGTACTCCGTCAACAAGGACAATGGCCTGGTTTTCAAATAACTCAAAAGGATTCTTGCTGATTACCTTCAAGCCGATATCCTTATTTTTCCTGTAAACAGCGACTTCGGGTAATAGCTCCTTGACAACCTCCCTGATATCTGTCAGCTCAATAAAATCGGCCATTTTTACCCGGCGGGAAGGAGTGCCGTAGAAAGTAGCGATCCTCGTATTTTCTGCAGGCAGATCGGTTTTCTTACCCAGCTGGTCGTATACGGAACCCACCTGGGTGCCTATAATTGCCTTATTTATACCTTCGAGCCTGCTGCTATCGATCACGGGGAACTGATAAGTATAATCATCAAAGACAGTGCTGAATGGCTGGTCAAGCTCCACATAAACATCCCTGATGTTCTTCGACAGAGGCTGAATTACAATTTCACCAGGACCAAATTGATCTTTGACAACAAATAAAAATTCGCCGTTATAGTTGGTTCGTGAAAAACGGCACCTGTCTGTTTTCCCGACAAAAGAGAGTGATATTTCAGCATTCTGCAAAGGTTCACCCGATGAGATGTACCTGATAGTTCCGGTTACGAATTCTCCTTCAATTTCCGGCAATCTTCCCTGTGGCCGTCTGAACGAACCCGATAAAGTATCTGACAGAAAACCAGGGAAATCATTCATCCCTTCGGAGAATACAAGCGGTGATCTCACAACTGAGACGAACATATCGGCATCAACTGGTTTTCCTGACTTGTCGGTCGCATTAATATCAATCTGAACTCTCTCCCTCTGGCCATACAGACCCTGCATGGGATTGATCTTTATGTTTATCTGATTGTCCGGATCTTTTTCTGCATGGCTGTTGACTGATCCATGGTTTTCAGTAAGCGGAAAATTGCCGTTCTCCTGGTTGGGATCATAAGAAGAGGACAATAAATTAAATACCTTCTTGAAAGGATTTATTATGAAAATCGGTTTATAAACATCACGATCGGCAGTGGAATTAAGCATCCACTTTGTATAGGCCCGGATCAGATAATTACCCGAAGTAAGAGTATCTGAAAGTCTTAAATATGCTGAACCGGAAGTTCCTTCCACCATCACCTTAATCTGATTCAGGGGATTAAACTGTGTATCCAGCAACTCCACATATACTATTTTGCTCAGGTTATCGGGGCAACCCGTAAGACCACTTAACTTATAAATCTTCAGCCATATCTGTTCCCCGGATATGTAAATATCCCGGTCGGTCCTGACATCGAGATTTTCTGTATAACCTCCGGCTGAATAATTATCGGTATTATCCGGGCGGGTCTGTGCGCTGGAAGAGCTGTCAAAAAGAAAAATCCAGCTAATAAAAATAATTTTCAATATGTATATATATCCTGTTTTCATCATCTTATATTATTCCAGATCGACCCAGAAATCCGGTTTTGCAGAGACTCCTGAATATTCACATAAGGAACAGACCTTTGTTGAAAAAACAAGTTTCAGAAGTTTACTTTGGCCAACAGGGCCCCCAAGGATATCGCCAGATTTTAAAACGGGCCGCACGAATGTAAAATCACCGCTGTCCATAAACATATGGTATATTTCAATCCAGGTCGGCGAAGACCCCATTGAACTAGATGGTGGCCAATCATCCGGAGACTTTACGTATTCTACGCAATCGGATTTATAATGTGGCAAATTCAGTGTATCAAGTTCATGGGCTGTTATAAATATCCGTTTCTGGCTTACCGCCGACACTTCAAAATATCCAAGCACCATTTCATTGGCATCATTCACATTATGAATATTACTGATTACCAGGTAAGGCTGCGAATCAAAAATATCTCCGCCGGTCTCGCTTACTTTTTTTAGATTATTCCAGAAATCGTATTCTTTTTCCGAAATCGAATACTGTTTTACAAGAATACTATATTGGTGTGTCAGCCTGTCCGATTTAGATGGTGCTATGAATTGAATCTCCTGCTTGTCAATGTATTCAGGCTGACCTGCCAGAATGGAATACGTCACTATGTTACCCGATTTATTTTTTTTCCAGCAGGTTTCTTTTACTACAGGCACCTCTTCGAAAGATAAAGTGGTATCATCTATAATAATACATTGGTATCGCGGAGGGCTATCTAAAAAAAATTTCCACGTTTCTTCAAATGTCCAGCGGAAGAACTTGTTCATTCCGGTCGCACTACCCGAATTCAGGTATATTTTTATCCCTTTAATGCTCTCTCCCAGGCTGCCCGAAATCTCTTCACCCTTCTCGTAATATATTGTGTCAATAGCCGGAACGGGAAACATTATGCACTCCTCAGATTTATACTCTTTCCCGTCACCGGTAAGGATCTGCAATGTGTATTTCTGACCTACAACGCCCGTGAATGAAGTGCTGTCTGTCTTATAGTATCCGTTGCCGCAGTTTTGAAGATGCGTTTTTGCGCCGTCTCCGTCAGATATATAAACATTGGCGTCAGTTACTTTTTCAGGAACAGAACTATCACTGCTGGTCGTCCTGCATAATTTAATTTTATAAGAACTGTTTTCGTTTGTGACAAGGCCCTCTACGACCAAAAGTGATTTATAACCTTTGAGGTTAAGATTATAAGGATCTATACATGAAACTGCAGCAACCAGAATAATAAATGCAAAAATCCGCTTCATTGTTGCCCCAGTTATCAATAGATTAAATAAGAATTAACAATTATAATTGGCTTAAACACCAATTGAGACAAAAATAACATATAAAAAATTCTCTGACGATTGAAATAAATAATATTTTTATAAAATAATCCATACACAATCATTTTGTGTTATTTTAGAAGTAATTATATCCGCACATATTTAATTGAGTTCTGATTTGAAAAAACATATAATTCCTTTTATTATCATTTTATTTTGTCCCCCCATCTGGGGACAGGTTCAAAACAAAGCTGCCAGTCAGAAGGAATATCTGACCAAAATGTATTTTCAGACCTTCGCCACTTCCAATGATTTTGTTGATGGCAAAGAGTATTTTAACTATGCATACAAAAGCAAAAACACTCCATTGCTTTTTTCCGGAAAGAATTTTAATGCTGTGCTGTTTATGGATGGCAGGCAATATAATAATATCAGACTTCAATATGATTCTTTTATTGATGAGGTGATATATATTGACACATCGAGGGTAATTAATTATCAGTTCCCAAAGGTCGTCCTTAAAAAAAATGCTGTCGATGGCTTTATTTTAATTACAGGAATCGACAGTATGAAGTTCGGGAATTTAAAATTTCTGAATGACAGTGTAAATAAAACTGACGGGGGTTACTATGAGGTCGCTTATAACGGTCCTTCAAGATTCCTTATCAAACACAGGTCAATTCTATATATAAGCGATGCAAGGAATGAATATAAATATTCACCTGAAAAATTAATCCTTAAAGATGGAATTTATTACAAAATAAGAAATAATAAAGAATTGCTCAAGTTGTTCAGCAGCCGGTCGCGGGAAATAAATACGTTCCTCCGCAGGAACAGGATCAATGTCAGGAAAGCCGGTAAGGAGGAGTTAGCTGAAACACTAAAATACTGTGATGCACTGGTAAAAAAACAATAAAATGAGGAGAATCAGGAATATAATCATATTGTTGTTTTTACCCCTGGTGCTTGCTGCCCAGGATAACAAGCTGTCACTTCAGTTCAACCAGATCCTGTTCAGGGACCTTGCAGATACTATTCAGAAAACCGTCCCGGTAAAAATCTATTATTCAAATAAATGGGTCGACTCGCTGTATCTTAAAGTAAATGCTGAAAATGAATCTCTTTCTGCATTACTGAACAAATCCCTTTCAAACAGCGGGTTGTCATTTTTTATTACTGATGATAACAAGCTGATCATTTCCAAAGGATATACCATCAAGACGAATTTTCTTAAAGAGTATCGTGAATTTCTTAAGAGAAAAGTAGCAATGCCTGATACTGTCGTTTATTACACGGCGCCGGAAAAAAAAGATGAAGGCACTATAAATGATGAATACAAAATATTCAAAATCGGGAACCTTTCAAACCTCAAGAAATCAGGACCTGCTCATCTTTCCGGTAATCTGAAGGTCATCGGGTCAGGAGATCCTGTCGTCGGAGCTATCATATATGTGGATAAGCTCAAAGCAGGTGCAGTAACCAATAATGTCGGTTACTATTCACTGGAGGTCCCAAAGGGACTATATCAGATTGAATACAGGATGGTTGGGATGAAGACCACCAGACGCAACGTTATTTTATATTCAGATGGCACTCTTGATGTGGGACTTGAGGAGAGTACTAATCTCCTGAAAGAAGTCACTGTCTCTGCCAGTAAGGAGAACAATGTTCGTGATGTAAAAATGGGTATTGAAAAAATAAGCATGAAAATGCTTAAACAGATACCCATGGGGCTCGGCGAAGTTGACCTGCTGAAGAGCTCCCTTATGCTGCCAGGGGTTCAGTCTACAGGTGAAGCGTCAAATGGGTTCAACATCAGGGGAGGAAGCATTGATCAGAATCTTATCCTTTTTGATGGAGCACCCATTATCAATCCTTCTCATTTTTTCGGTTTCTTTTCAGCTTTCAATTCAGATATCATTCAGGACGTGACTCTTTATAAAAGCGGAATACCTGCAAGATACGGAGGACGTGTCTCCTCAGTCATGGATATCATTCTGAAAGAAGGATCCATGGAAAAATTCAATGTGAGCGGCGGGATAAGCCCCATGACAGGCAGGCTAATGGTTGAAGGACCTATTGTTAAAAACAAGAGTTCGTTCATCATAAGCGGCAGAACTACATATTCAGACTGGGTGCTCGGCAAGCTAAAGGACAATCAGTTGAAACAGAGCAGTGCGGGGTTTAATGACATTCAGGGTCTTCTGACATTCGATATAGACAAAAAGAATTCAATCTCTGTCTCCGGTTATTTAAGCACCGACCATTTTGAGTTGTATAAAGAAAGTGCAATCGAATATGAGAATCTGACATCATCAGTTAAATGGGACCACAGGTTTAATAGCCGGTTCTCGTCTGAATATTCCGCAATATTAAGCAATTACAGCTACCGGCTTGATTCAAAGGATAATCCAATGACAGATAATTCTCTGAAATATAAGCTGGATCAAACTATTCTACGGGCCGATTTTACTTATCTCCTTTCGGAACAGAATAAGATGGAATTCGGACTGGATGCAACGAACTATAAACTTTCACCCGGAAATCAAGTCCCTTTAGGATTATTATCAACTAAAGAAGCAAAATCACTTGAGAAGGAGCATGCAATTGAACCCTCACTCTATTTTTCTGATGAATATGAATTTACTCCAAGATTTGTTGTTTCCGGAGGCCTCCGTTTTACTATGTTTTCTTCATTTGGTCCGAAATCGGTATACCAATATGCGGAAGGTCTTCCCCGGACAGTGGGGAACATGACAGATACACTGTTTTACAAATCTGGTCAGATCATAAAAATGTACCCTGAACTTGAATACAGGTTTTCCTCAAGATTCATTATCACACCTGACATATCTATAAAAGGAGGCTTTCAGAGAAACTACCAGTACCTTAACATGATTTCCAATACCACTTCAATGTCTCCGACGGATATCTGGAAACTAAGCGACAACTTTGTAAAACCTCAGAGGGGAGACCAATTTTCATTTGGGATTTATAAAAATTTCAACAGAAAAGGCTCAGAATTATCGATTGAAGCCTACTATAAGAATCTTAAAAATATTATCGATTACAAAGGAGGGGCTGTTCTCCTGATGAATGAACATCTCGAGACAGATATTCTTAATGCGACGGGGAAAGCTTACGGAATTGAATTTATGCTGAAAAAAGAAACCGGAAAGATCACGGGATGGATAAGCTACGTGTATTCCAGATCGTTTCACAAAGTAGTCGGTAACTCTGAAGAGGAAACAATAAACGGAGGCAAGTACTTCCCTGCTGATTTTGATAAGCCTAATGATCTGAAACTTGTAACCAATATCAAATTTCTCAGAAGGCTGAATTTTACTACAAATTTAGTTTACAGTACCGGCCGTCCTATAACATACCCCGTTGCCTATTTCAATTTCTACAATGTGACCAGGGTATTTTATTCTGAAAGAAACGAGTTCCGTATTCCAGATTACCTGAGACTTGATTTATCGGCAACTTTTAATGGCAATCTCAAAGCCAGGAAATTAAATCATTCATCATTTAATTTTACTGTTTACAATGTCCTCGGCAGGAGAAACCCCTATTCAATCTATTTCAAAATTGAGGATGGAGTAGTCAATGGTTATAAGATGTCGATTTTCGGACAGCCTATCTTCATGTTGACTTATAATTTCAGGATCAGAGGCAATGCCTCTACAGATTTTTAAGCATCCAGATATTGCATCCGAAATGGCCTGAATTTCCCATCGGGCCATCAATCATTCCGAATCCGGCTTTTTCGTATAATCCGATAGCTTTGCTCAGTTCGGGAAGCGATTCAAGATAAACCTGTTTATATCCCAATTCCCATGCAGATTCAAGGCTCTTTTCTAGCAGCTTGCGCCCGGTTCCTTTTCCACGCTGCGAAGAAACCAGGTATAACTTAACCAGCTCGCAGCATCCTTCCGGAAGGCCGGGTGTGGAATAGATTCCGCAACCTCCTATTATCTTTCCGATCTCCTCAGCAATCCAGTAAACCGACCCCGGTTTCCGGAACAGTGAAAAGAGGTCGTCTGTGGTCGGATCAAAATATACAGTCCCAGGCCTGGCTATGTCAAATTCCCTGAAAACGGAACGTATCAGGTCAGCTATCTCCTTATTGTCTCTCTGCTCGAGGTTTCTGAAAATAGTGCTCATGAAAAAGATTATTAATAATTGAAATTTAATCAGATAATGTCGGCTGCTTCACCTGCCGGTTCTAATTTTATCTGCAGCTCTGCTGCTGCAGCAGGGTTTATATCCATCCTGTCGTAGAGAGGTTTCACCAGGGTTTTAAGTTTAGGAAGCTTTCTAAGAAAGACCAGAGCTCCTGCTACACTTGCCACACCTCCAACAAGAATTGCAAATCGAGTACCGAAAAGCTTTGCCATGGAACCTGCCAACAGGCTTCCGAAAGGGGCAGTTCCCATTATAGCCATCATGTAAAAGCTCATTACCCGGCCGCGTTTGTCATCATCAGTGATAGTCTGCAGAATAGTATTGCTCGATGCTGTATTAAGCATCAGTCCAAGCCCGATGAAGATCATAAGTGCCAGAGTCGCCGGAAAGAAGTTTGTAAATGCCAGCATGATAAGTCCGACTCCGAAAAGAGTTGCTGAAGCGGGAACTATTCTGCCAAGCCTGAGAATCGATTCGCGTGATGCAAGGTATGCTGCGCCAAGGAGTGCTCCGATACCGGCAGCGCCCATAAGGAATCCAAATGTATCAGAACCGCCATGCAGGATCTCTTTAGCAAAAACCGGCATCAGAACCTGGTATGAAGATCCCATCAGGTTAACAACAGCAAGCAGGATTATAAGATGTTTTATAGGTGCAAAACCAAAAGTATAATCGAAACCCTCCTTAAGCTCCATGAACATCCTTGTCTCTTTTCTGGCTATCTCTTTCTTCGGAACATGCATCATAAGCAGTGAGGCTATCACAAATATGTAGCTGATTGCATTTATCAGGAAGCAGACTCCCTCCCCTGTGGTTGCAAGCATTATTCCGGCAATTGAAGGTCCTATGATCCTGGCCCCGTTGAACATCATCGAATTGAGTGCGATGGCATTCCCGAGATCTTCCTTCTTTTCAACCATTTCAATTACAAACGAATGCCGGGAGGGAACGTCGAAGGCGTTTACACATCCAAGTATACTGCTCAGGAGAACAATATGCCAGATCTGAATTACCCCCGTAAGCGCAAGGATAGCGAGGATGAATGCCTGGATCAATGAAATTATCTGAGTGATCAGTAAAACCTTATACCTGCTGAACCTGTCGGTGATCACCCCTGCAACAGGAGCAAGGAGAAATGTAGGGATCTGTCCTGCAAAACCGACAACACCCAGGAGGAATGCTGACCCCGTCATGTGATATACCAGCCAGGGCATTGCAATACGCTGCATCCATGTACCGATAAGTGAAACACTCTGTCCACTGAAAAACAAACGGTAATTCCGGTACTGCAACGACCTGAACATTATTTTAAACTTCAGGAATATATTGCTTTTCGGAGCCTCTTCCAAGATGATTTAAATTTGCTCTAAATGTAATAGCTTTTACTGTAGATCAGAAATCCTTTGTGTTTCATAGTGATTTTCCTATATGATCTCCTGTTAAATATTTTAATTAACCACGGAGTTTCATGGAGTAAGAACACGAGGTATCTGTGTAACTCAGTGAGAACTCTGTGTTACTCAGTGGTGAAAAGGATTTTTCCTGCAATCAACTATTAAAAAATATTTGCCAGGTATAGAATAATGATTCCTGCAATTGTAATTGATGATACTCCAACCGGGAACCAGACAGGCGCAATCCAAGGCTTCGGTATAAGAAAGAGGACATCGATCGTCTTCAGTGAAGAAGGCCATTTTATTAAGATGTAAAGCGATACATAATAAAAGAGGTCCCAGAATGCGAATGTCCACAGGAAAAAAATACCTCTTTCAAGCCATGTGTTTCCCACAAGATAAGCTATAACGACAAGCATGATTATTGTGGCAGCTTCTCTTGTCATTTCAATATAAAGATACCGTTTCGGGAATTTTTCAACTGACTCTTTATTGGATTCTGAATCAAGCATCCCCAGCGCTTTCCGCAGGTAAACGACAACCACTCCTTCGAAATGTGCCATAGCAATTCCGAAAACAGCAAGCATTATCAGCTTCATTAATGTGGTTTCCATAAATCGAAAGAGTTATATTATCACTTGATCATGGCCTCAACAATATTTATTGCATCAGCAATACACTTTTCACATTTAATATCAAACAGTTTCTGGTCAATGATCTTCTTATGGTCTGCAGGATTAGTCATATCGAGTCCGTTAAGAATTTCCCTGCAATTTACCGATCCGTTCAATGTTTTAAATTCGTTGAAAAATTCCCTGGTCTTTAAATAAGTAATGTCCTTTTTTTCTTCAGGATCGTTGAGAGCCCTCCCATACTTTAATCCGAGAACCATCATTGCGCCTGTAACAGCTCCGCATGTCAATTGTTGCCTTCCCATTCCTCCGCCGAATGCACACGAAATTTTCAAACAATCGTCTTCGGATAATCCCGATTCTGTTCTGAAAGCTGCCAGTACAGATTGGGAACAGTTAAATTTGTCTCTGAAATACTTTATTGCCTTTTCCTGCTTTTTCATTTTATTCCTGTTTTTTTATCGTACAATTTACATAATCGGATTCAGACCAACTGAAACTTTTCAATATAGCTTTTAATATACGAATCCTTCTCCCTGGATTTATATTGCATTATAAACCGGGGATGTCTCAAAAGATTTAAGTCCGGGGATGGCCAATCCGCATTTCTCCTTTAACCTGACAGTATCGGTAAATGGTATGCCTGGAACGCCCGCTCCGAACCGGCCCGGGTTAATTCCCAGTATCAGGTGACGTTGATTGTTATCGCTGTAATATTTTCTATAAAATAATGATACAACCGTCATGACTTCAGGATTATTCCTGAAAGGATTCATGACAGAAATACCTTCCGGCAGGCTGTTTTTAAAGTCGAGGCTTAAGCAGAATGAGATTATTTTGTCGGCAAAAGTATCCATGTCCTGAACAGAACCGGATACCTAATTCTTCACGCAGCGGACAGAGTACCTGTTCGTTTTTTCAGCACCATGAATATCGGGCATATCTTCTTTCCTTGATAAGTCTATCACCGGCTTGTCATTTATCAGGAGATAGCTGAAATATTCAGCTTCATTCTGTCCGTACTCAGTCGATGTCCAGTAATAAGCGCTTTCATCCATTTCGGAGAATGTTCCTTCATAGTCCTGCATTCCTGCAAGCTGGACCTTGAATGTGGCGGGGCCTGAACTCCGGTTCCCTCTATTGTCATTAATTTCAGACTGATCCATCAATGAACGGAATTCGGAGCCTGAAGGAAGATGCCATCCATCGGGACATGCTTTAAGTGCAGTTTTCCAGTCGTACAATGACCCGTAGGCAGCAACATTGTCCGAATTATTATCAAAACTATATGACGCTTCTCCGGTTACCTTATATTTTAAATTCTCCGCCATCCAGGTTGTACCTCCTGCTGAGATTGTTCTGTATGTATTGCCGTCACGCGGATCAGAGAATTTATTCTGAGCCGACACGTTCAGTACAAGTGCTGTGACAAAAAGAGAAGCAAAGATCTTTTTCATTACAATTGATTTTCAAAATATTTAAAAATTCCTCCGGCAAAAATAATAATTACGTATTAATTTAACGTTTGAAAAGTGAAATTGTTATAAACCGCAGTATATTGCTGACAAGGTTTGTACAGAGGATCAACAGATGCAGTGAAGCTGAAATCCTTATAATTATCATATTTCAGTTAAGAACCTTCGTATAAATATGTAACTTTGGGCGCTCCGGTAAAAGGTAAAGATATGGCAGTAAAGGATCCCATTAAGCCTTATGGCGAAAAACAGATGGCTTTTGATAAGCGATACCTTGAAATGGCTCTTATCTGGGCCCGGAACTCATACTGCGTCCGGCGGCAGGTGGGTGCTCTTATTGTCAGGGGAAAGATGATCATTTCCGATGGCTATAACGGAACACCTTCAGGATTTGAAAATGTCTGCGAGGACGAAAATAATGTCACCAAGCCGTATGTACTCCATGCCGAAGCCAACGCTATTACCAAGGTGGCCAAGTCAAACAACTCAAGCGAGGACTCAACTCTTTACGTTACTACGTCGCCATGCATGGAGTGTGCCAAGCTGATCATTCAGTCAGGCATCAGAAGAGTTGTTTACTGCAACAAGTACAGGATAACCGACGGCCTTGACCTGCTGAAACGCGCAGGAATAGAACTTGTATATATTGATCCCGAAAATAACATTTATGAACAGGAATAACTCATCAAGAAATATTTTGCTCCCGCTGCTTCTGGCAGCAACTCTTGTAATCGGAATAATGCTCGGGCTTTACCTTCCGAGACGCACTGACATTCCCAAGCATTCAGGCATTTGGTCAAGAAATGATAAGATAAACAATATTCTGAACCTGATAGAATCAAATTATGTCGACTCAGTAAATCATAAGGACCTTGTGGAAGCAGCAATTCCTGCCATCCTGAAGAAACTGGATCCTCATTCCGTATATATTCCCGCGCGGGATATGGCCAGGGCAAATGAGCCGCTTCAGGGTAATTTTGAGGGAATAGGTATTTCGTTCAATATGGCAACTGACACTATCCTTGTAATAAGCACCATCCTGGGAGGTCCTTCTGAAAAGCTGGGATTACAGGCCGGAGATAAAATACTATATGTGAATGATTCCCTTGTTGCAGGCAAAGGAATCAGCGAAGAAAGAGTCATGGGAATGCTTAAAGGTCCGAGAGGAACCATCGTTAAAGTCAGAATCCTCCGCAAGGGACTCAAAGATCTTCTTCCATTCGATATTACCCGCGATAAAATTCCGCTATACAGCATTGATGTTTCATATATGGTTAACAATACAACTGGTTATATCAAGATCACCAGTTTTGCAATGACAACTTTCGATGAATTCATGAAAGGGCTGACAGAGCTTAAAGCTCTTGGAATGAAAAAACTGATAATTGACCTGAGAGGGAACTCCGGCGGTATCATGGAAGCTGCCATTCAGATTGCTGACCAATTTCTTAAAAAAGATCAGCTGATAGTCTATACAAAAGGAAGAACCCAACCGCGCAGTGAAGCCAGGGCGACCGGGCAGGGTGAATTTGAAACTGGCGATCTTGTAATCCTGATTGATGAAGGGAGCGCCTCGGCAAGCGAGATCCTCGCAGGTGCGATTCAGGATAATGACCGGGGGATAATCATCGGCAGAAGATCATTTGGGAAAGGGCTCGTTCAGGAACCTGTTCAGTTTACCGATGGTTCAGGTATGAGACTGACAATAGCCAGATATTATACCCCGACCGGAAGATCGATCCAGAAACCATATAAAGATGGTTTTGATGAGTATTATGAGGACCTCAATACCCGCTTTTCCAGGCATGAATTTGAGAATTCCGACAGTATTCATTTTGATAAACTTCTTAAGTTCACTACCCCCGGTGGAAAAATCGTATACGGTGGCGGCGGAATAATGCCCGATAAATTTGTTCCTTACGATACTACCGGTTTCTCTCCCTATTTTCTTAAAGTTAGACCGCTAATTTACCAGTTCGCACTAAACTACGCCGACAGACAGAGAGAATCACTTAATAAATTCACTGAACCCAAAGAACTGGAGAAATATCTTGACAAGCAGGGACTGCTTAACCAGTTTATAGATTTTGCTGCCAGGAAATCAGTCAAACCTGCCCCGGCTGAAATAAAAATTTCAGGTGCTGGCATTCAGATACAGCTGAAAGCCTATATAGCCCGAAATATTCTGGATAATAAAGGTTTCTATCCTATTTGGGAACAACTTGATACCACACTGAAATATGCGATAGAGTACCTGAAGAATTGATGGTTTGCGGCGTGAGGTATGCGGTGTGCGGCAAAAAAAATGGAGGAGGGTTTAACTTCTTGCGAATGTGCCCAGTATTTTTACCGAAAGATCTTCTTCCTCGATGAATCCGAGATGGCCTGAATTCTTAAGAATTACCACTTCGGCGTTAGATGGCAATTTTACTTTCGTCTGAATAATTTCACTATTGATGTAATTATCCATTTTACCAAGAACCCAGAGACAGGGGACTTGTCCTTTCTCCATGACTGAAACCCTCGATGGTCTTGCCATCATACCTTTCAGCACGGCAATTATTCCGCTGCCTGAAACCGAAGATGCTATCTTTTTTGATCTCTGAAGAGCAGTGTTGAATTTCTCAAGGTTGGATGAAGCAAACATTTTTGAAACATTATCAGGATATATCAGGTCTTTCTTACCTTTCAGGACAAGATTAATCTCACGCGATCTTTTATCAAGAGCTTCAGGAGAATCGGCCAGTGGGTGCGAATGAAAAAGACAATATCCTGATAACATATCGGGGTACAGTTCTGCAAAAGCAAGGGCAGCATATCCGCCAAGAGAATGGCCTGCCAGGCAAACCTTTTTTATTCCCAGATCCAGGATAAGCTCTTTTAAAACCATGGCAATAAATTCCATGGAATGGACTTCTTCAAAGATATCTGACTTTCCATGCCCCGGAATGTCAGGTGTTATAACCCTGAAATCACTTGCCAGCTTAGAAGCATAACTTTCCCACACTTCTGAAGTCTCAAGATACCCGTGCACTAGTACAATTGTCTTGCCTGAACCTATGTCGTTGCAAAAGATCTTTCCGTTCCTGAATATGAAGAATCTCTCCATCTGGCTGACTTGTTAGTTGAAGCAATGAATAATAATGAGTAAAATCATAGCTTTTTATGTTTTAACAGACTAATATAGTGCAATATCGTTATTGATATTTCCTGAATTAATTTTTAATTTTATACAAACAATCATTTAGTTGAGTTACAACCTGTAAATATTTCATCTCAAATGAATAAAATTCTTTTTTCATCTCTGTCAAAAAAATTTGTCATGGCGCTTGCAGGACTTTTCCTTCTCCTCTTCCTGCCTCTGCATCTGGTAATCAATCTGATGTTGCTTAAGAGTGATCCTGTTCCTTTCAACAGGGCAGCTCATTTCATGGCAACATTTCCAGTGATAAAAATTATTGAGATTGTTCTGCTGTTTACAATTTTAGTTCACATTACCTGGGGTATCTTCCTTCAGATTCAGAACTGGCTGGCCAGGCCGATAGGTTATGCAGGCGGCAATAAATCAGAAACTTCTTTTTTTTCCCGGTTCATGATATGGACAGGAGCTTCGGTCTTAACTTTCCTTGTGCTTCATTTCTTTAACTTTTATTTTATAAAACTCGGATTTGTTCCCGGGAACCCTGAAGATTTTTATTCAGTAGCGCACAGACTGTTCAAAATACCTGCATATAACTATATATACCTGATCTGTTTTGCACTGCTTGGGCTTCACCTTTTTCATGCATTCTCCTCAGCTTTCCAGACCCTTGGGCTGAATCACAGGAAATGGACCCCTGTTGTGAATGTCGTTGCATGGATATATGCAATTGCAATACCGGCAGGATTTGCATTCATCTCATTAACACTCTGGCTTTTCAGATAGAAAAAAACTTTAATCATGGGAAAACTCATTTCAAAAGTTCCTGAAGGTCCTCTCGCTCAAAAGTGGACCAGGTACAAGTCTTCAGTAAAACTTGTCAACCCTGCAAACAAAAAGAAAGTCGAGATAATTGTCGTCGGAACAGGTCTTTCTGGAGCCAGCGCCGCTTCATCTCTGGGAGAGCTTGGCTACAGCGTAAAGAACTTCTGTTACCAGGATTCACCGCGCAGAGCCCACTCCGTAGCTGCGCAGGGAGGAATAAATGCTGCAAAAAACTATCAGAACGATGGGGATTCGGTTTACCGGCTTTTTTATGATATGATAAAAGGGGGTGACTACCGCGCGCGTGAAGCCAACGTTTACAGGGCTGCCGAGGTAAGCAACCAGGTGATAGATCACTTTACTGCTCTCGGTGTTCCCTTTGCCCGCGATTATGGAGGGACACTCGACACGCGCTCTTTTGGGGGAGTACAGGTGTCAAGAACATTTTATGCCAAGGGACAGACAGGTCAGCAGTGCCTTCTTGGCTGCTATTCCTCGCTGAACAGGCAAATCAAAAAAGGTAATGTAAAAATGTTCCCGCGCCGCGAGATGCTCGACCTGGTTGTGATCGATGGCAGAGCACGCGGAATTATAACACGAAACCTTATTACCGGAGAAATTGAACGACACGGAGCACACGCTGTGGTTCTTGCAACCGGGGGCTACGGGACAATCTATTATCTCTCAACCCTTGCAGTCAACTCAAACGCTTCGGCAGCATGGAAAGCCCATAAGAAAGGAGCATTTTTTGCAAACCCAAGCTTTGTCCAGATCCATCCTACAAGTGTTCCCCAGCTTAATGAATTCCAGTCAAAGCTTACACTCATGTCAGAGTCGCTCAGAAATGATGGAAGAATATGGGTATCAAAAACGAGGGGAGACAAACGTCCGGCAAACGATGTCCCGGAGGATGAGAGAGATTATTACCTCGAGAGAAGATATCCCACCTTCGGAAACCTTGTTCCGAGAGACGTGGCTTCACGGGCTGCAAAAGAAAGATGTGACGCGGGTTATGGCGTGGGTGAAACAGGACTGGCAGTGAATCTTGACTTCAGGGATGCCATTAACAAACAAGGGAAAAAAGCCATTGAGAATAAATATGGCAATCTTTTCGACATGTACAAGACAATCACTGGGATAGATTCCTACGAGGAGCCTATGCGCATATACCCGGCTGGTCATTATACCATGGGCGGCCTTTGGGTCGATTATGAGCTTATGACAACTATTCCCGGTCTCTATGCAATCGGAGAGTCAAATTTTTCCGACCACGGGGCAAACCGCCTCGGTGCCAGCTCACTTATGCAGGCAGCAGGTGACGGATACTTTGTCCTTCCGAATACAATAAGCAATTATCTTGCCGACCAGATAAGTGTTGCAAAGATAGCGACCGACAAACCGGAATTTGCAGATGCAGAAAAAGCTGCAATGGAAAGGATCAGCAAGCTTATGTCAATTAAAGGGAAGCAGACAGCTTCTTCCTTCCATAAACGCCTGGGCAGGATAATGTGGGATTACGTAGGGATGTCACGGAATGAAGCCGGTTTGAAAAAAGCTCTTGAACTGATAGGGGAACTGAAGGATGAATTCTGGAAAGATCTTAACATCCCCGGAAATGCAGACGACCTTAATATGGAACTGGAAAAGGCTGGAAGGGTAGCTGATTATTTCGACCTCGCTCAGCTTCTCATCACTGATGCGCTCAACAGGAAGGAGTCATGCGGAGCCCACTTCAGGGAAGAGTACCAGACACCGGATGGCGAGGCACTTCGTAATGATGAAGAATATGCATATGTTGCTGCCTGGGAATATACAGGTGAAGGTAAACCTCATATTCTTCATAAGGAGGAGCTTAAATTCGAAGAGGTTGAAATGAAAGTCAGAAGCTATAAATAGAGGTACAATGGTGCAGTGGTGAAAAGGTACAATGGCAAGAAATAAAACAATCAGGTAATATTATGAACCTTACATTAAAGATATGGCGGCAGAAGAATGCCGGTGCAAAAGGAAATTTTGCGACATACAGGATGGAGGATGTATCTCCCAAGATGTCATTCCTCGAAATGCTTGATGCACTCAATAAAAAGCTGGTAGAGGAAGATAAGGATCCGGTGGCATTTGATCACGATTGCCGCGAGGGAATCTGCGGTTCATGCGGTATGTATATCAATGGCCATCCTCATGGTCCTGTCCCCGCAGTTACGACGTGTCTCTTATCAATGAGATACTTCAGTGATGGTGATACTATCTGTGTAGAACCATGGAGGGCAAAACCATTCCCGGTTATCAAGGACCTTATCGTTGACAGAAGCGCCTTCGACAAGATACAGATTGCGGGTGGTTATATATCTGTCAATGCAGGAGCCGCACCTGAGGCGAATTCGATACCGGCTCAGAAAAAGAATTCCGATACGGCATTTGATTCATCAATCTGTATTGGATGCGGAGCCTGTGTTGCAGCATGTAAGAACGCATCAGCAATGCTGTTTGTTTCGGCAAAGATATCCCAGTTCGCTTTGCTTCCCCAGGGACGTATTGAAGCGAAGGACAGAGTTCGTGCAATGGTTGAAATGATGGATGAACTTGGTTTTGGAAACTGTTCAAATACAGGTGCATGCGAAGCTGAATGCCCAAAGGAGATCAAGCTGACAAATATTGCCAGGCTTAACCGTGAGTATTATAAAGCTTATTGACGGGGAACAGAAATAAGTTCCATCCTGTTTACATCAAGGGCTGAAAGAAAACCATAACCCAGCTCCTTCTCATAAACGCATCCTGTATCAATCGGGATAATATCCGATTTCTCATTAATCAGCTTCTTCACGTAATCGACAAATTTCGGTCTATGTCCGTGAATTATAGTCTTGCCTTGCAGCAGAGGGTTCAGATACGAAGGATTGGATTCCCATATCATTGCTTCAAAATCCGAGAACGGATCTGCGATGAAGTCGTTAAAACCAGCATGGACGAACAGGAAGCTACCTGTCTCATAGTAATATTCAAGTGAACTGAAAAAATCAATATATTTTTTCTCCAGCTGGCTCGCCTCGCTTATTCCGAAACTCTTAAGCGTTGTCGCTCCATTGTTCATCATCCAGAGAGCAAACATCCCGGGATCGGAAATTGAATCGATAAGCATTGCCTCGTGGTTCCCTTTCAGTATTGTTATATCAAAACCTTTCACTTTCAGATCGATGATGAAATCTATAGCTTCCCTGATCTGGTCGCCGCGGTCAATATAATCACCGAGAAGGATGAGCTTGTCAGATCTTTTAAGGTCAATTTTTCTGACAACAAGATCATAAAATGTCCTGTAGCATCCGTGAATATCGCTTATAGCAAAAAGACGGCCCATATTATTATCTGACCATGTTCACCATATACTTCTCTGTGTAACTCTGTGCTTGCTCTGTGTGCCTCTGTGACAGTTCTTTAAATTCTTTTTTTACACAGAGTTATTGATCAGGAACAAACTATTTCGATCTCTTTTACTGTTTTTGGAATTGGTTTGCCAAGCAGTTTATGTCCTTTTTCTGTTATCATAACATTATCCTCTATTCGAATTCCTCCTAAAGACATATAATCAGCAATCCTGGCATAATTAATAAATTGCTTGAATTTCCCTTCTGATTTCCAAAGATTTATCAGTTCGGGAATAAAATAGATCCCCGGTTCCACCGTGAATACATGTCCCGGTTTATAGGGAAGCGCAAAGCGGAGGAATGCCAGTCCGAACTGATCGCTTCGTTTGACTTCGTTATTGTATCCTATATAATTTTCACCCAGGGCTTCCATGTCGTGAACATCGAGCCCCATCATGTGGCCCAGTCCGTGAGGCATGAAAAGAGCGTGAGCACCTGCCGCAACAGCCTCATCCGTATCCCCTTTCATCAGTCCCAGTTCTTTCATTCCTGAAGCGATTATCCTGCATGCCATGAAATGAAGGTCACGGTTTGAGATGTTAGGCCTGGTAGCATTGATAGCTTCAGTGTTGGCTTTCAAAACAATCTCGTAGATATCTTTCTGGAGCGTGCTGAATTTGCCTCCAACCGGTGTTGTCCTCGTTATGTCTGATGAATAGTGAAGGTTAGTTTCAGCACCTGCATCAGTCACCATCATTTTCCCTTTTTTCAGTATGTTGCCATGTTCATGGTTGTGCAGCGTCTGTCCGTTTATACTTAGAATGATCGGGAATGAAGTTCCTCCTCCCTTTGCCAGTGCAATGCCTTCAATGGCTCCGAAAATCTCCTGTTCCCTGACACCCGGTTTGCACATCTTCATGGCTGTAACGTGCATCTCGTATGCAATCTCAAGTGCTTTTTCAATCTCTTCTATTTCGACTCTCTCCTTGATCGATCTCATCGATATAACTGCTTTTATAAGGTCCGCTGATGCAAGTGTCTTCATCTGGCAAGGGTTTTCCTTCAGGAGTGAGCCAAGGGTCATTTTTGTCTCTCCCCTGTAAGGAGGAAGAAAATGAACTTTGCGTTTTTTATCAATGGCATCCTTTACAATACCTTCAAGTTTTGACGTTGGCAATGTGTCAGCTATACCGCATTTAAGAGCAAGATCCCTGACAGTAGGCTGCGGACCCATCCAGATTATATCGTCCATGTCAAAATCGTCGCCGAATATACGGTCCTTCCCGGAATCAAAATCCATTACTCCTGCCAATCCCGGAAGGTCAAGTCCAAAAAAGTAAAGGAAATCACTGTCCTGCCTGAAATGGTAAGTGTTGTCCGGGTAATTCATAGGAGCCTCAACATTTCCTATAAATAGTGCAAGACCAGATTTCATCTTATTATGAAGATATTCTCTCCTTCTGATATAAACGTCACTTTTAAACATACAGCTCGGTCTTTAATTATTGATTTGAATGCTATAAAGGTAGCATCCTTACACTTCTGTACAAGTGAAATCCTATCATAATAAGCAATCAATCCTATTGATCTCCGAAACAATTACAACAGCTTTCCGTATAAAATCCTGTGAAAGCTTTGTTAAAAAGGCTAAACCGTAAAGACTATTTACGAACTTTTTAATAATCAGCATAATTATTATGCGAATAGTGTTTGTTATAAACATATTATTAATATATTCGCCAGGTTTATCAACAAATTATTAACAACTGATTAAAAATGCCTTACCGTCGATTGCCAAACACAGATTCTGCCCGTCTGAAAGCCATGAAGAGTGCACTGAATAAAGGTCTGGAGCTCCCGCCTTACAAAATGTCATATTCGCCAAAAATTTCCGTCAGGCTCCGGCAGTTCCTGCCTCTTTTTGAGCACACCATTCAGCTTCAGAGACAATCAATTGCTTCACAAAGCAGGAAAAGCAAAGAGTATAATGAAGCTATCAGAAAAGCCCGTATGTATCTCACCCATTTTATCCGGGTAATGAATATGGCAGTTTTACGAGGTGATTTGCCGGAGGAAGCCAGGGCATATTTCGGGCTTGCCACAAATGAATCTGTAGTTCCTTCGCTCAATACCGAGAATGAACTGGTAAGCTGGGGAAAAAGGATCATCGAAGGTGAAGAGTTCAGGATAAAAAAAGGAGGGAGCCCTATAACAAACCCTACCATTGCAGTTGTGAAGGTGAGGTTTGAAAATTTTCTGGAAACTTATAATCATCATAAAAACCTGATTAAAAAAACACTCGATTACGCTGAAAGGACAAATGATATGAGAAAGGAGGCTGATGATATAATCCTCCAGATATGGAATGAGGTTGAAGAAAAACACGACATTCTGCCTGAGGATATCAGGAAAAAGGAGAGTGAAGAGTACGGCCTGGTATATTTTTACAGGAAAAATGAACTTAAAAATATCGGTTCACCGGAGACGCCGAGTCCCGTTCTGCAGTAAGTTCTGAAACCTGTTCATTTGTATTCATTTCATCAAATAATTCAATTTTGAAAATCGGAAACATATCGCTGGGTGAGCGCCCTCTCTTCCTTGCTCCCATGGAAGATATTACCGATCCCTCCTTCCGTAACATCTGCAAAATCAACGGGGCTGATTTCAAGTACACTGAATTCATCTCATCTGATGGTCTTATCAGGGATGGTGAAAAGAGCGTCAGGAAACTTGACATTTATGATTTTGAGAGGCCGATCGGCATTCAGCTTTATGGCCATCTTATTGACGCAATGGTTGAAGCAGCGCTCATCGCTGAAGAAGCAAAACCCGAACTTATCGATATTAATTTCGGATGTCCTGTCAGGAAAATCGCAAACAGGGGTGCCGGAGCCGGTATGCTTCAGAACATTCCACTGATGATTGAAATGACTTCAGCAATTGTAAAAGCAGTGAAGCTTCCTGTTACTGTTAAAACCAGGTTAGGCTGGGATGATGAGAGTAAAACAATTGTAACCGTTGCAGAACAATTACAGGATAAGGGCATCAGCGCCATAACCATCCACGGAAGAACCCGCGCTCAGTTATATAAAGGTACTGCAGACTGGACTCTGATAGGGGAAGTAAAAAATAATCCCAGAATAAAGATCCCTGTTATCGGTAACGGCGACATTGATTCTCCGGTAAAAGCCAGGGAGATGTTCGACAGGTACGGTGTTGATGGGATTATGATAGGGAGGGCTACTGTTGGCAGGCCATGGATATTCAGGGATATAAGACATTACCTTGAAACTGGTGAATTATTGCCTGAACCTACAGTGAGCGAAAAAACCGATCTCGCTCTTCTTCATCTTGAAAAATCTCTTGAGTACAAGGAAGGTAAAAGGGCTATTTATGAGATGCGCAGGCATCTTTCAAATTATTTTAAGGGTCTCCCTCACTTCAGGGAGACTCGTCTTAAATTACTTACCACGCTGGAGGTTGAGGAAATAAAATCAATCCTCGCAGAAATAAAGGAAAACTGGGGTGATTTCAGGACTGATGAAAAAACGTCGGTTTATGGAACCTGAATAATTTTATTCCGGTTAACCCGCCCAAAGATTTCAGAAAAGTTATTCCATTTAAAGATCATATTCATTACCGCAATGATCAGCACGCCCATGAGGAGCATTGTGGATAATTCGAGCCACGGGTAAACATTATGCTGTACAAATAAGGCTTTTGTCTGCAGGGCAGATGCATCATTTGTTACCATTACGCAGAGGAAGGCATTGTTTGCGGCATGTGCCCCGATGGCTGCCTCTATCCCGTCATCCATAATCGTCATGATTCCGAAAATAAGTCCAAAAAGAACATATTGTGGAAGCATGGTCCAGAATCCAAAAGCTTTAACTTCAGGATTCAGTCCATGCATCAGACCGAAAAGGATCGAAGTCGTGATCAGCGGGAAGAGCCTGTTATTAAAAAGGACAGTAAAGCCCTGCATAAGGTATCCCCTGAAAAGAATCTCCTCGAAAGCCGCCTGGAAGGGAAAAACCAACACTGAAATAAGCATAAGCGGGATCAGCGATGCGCTCTTGTTGTTCAGCGAATAATTTGAGGGGTCTGCCTTTAAGCAAACAAACAGGTAAATTGCTGATATGATCCCCCATATCAGTGCAGAAATAAAGAATCTGTTCCAGCGAAATGAATCTGTTCCGTTGATTATTTTTATCAGGGACCTTCCGTTCAGAGGTTTAACAAGAAGAATTAATGCAATAAGAGCGACTATGAACGGGAATAGCATCATCAGAAGTCCAGTGTTAGAGCTGACTCCAAGAACAGTTAGGTCATTTGGGTTCTCAGCCAGTCTGGCAGCTACCGAGGGATCAACAGCCATACGGCCTCCTATACTAATAAATAAAGGAATTGAACCGATGGTATTTGAAGCAGCCAGAACAGCCAGGATCATTAGAAGATATCTCCAGAAAGCATTCTTCCCGGAATATGATGATTCAAGATGGTTCATGCTTTGACTTTTTCAGAATTCCGACACTGCATTTTTAGGGTAGTCAATTGAATAGTGAAGCCCGATACTCTCCTTCCTTATTTGTGCGTGCTTAATTATTATATACCCGACATTTATCAGATTCCTTAATTCGCATATCTTCTTTGATATGAGCGACCTTTTATAAAGACTTTCCGTCTCCTGGTAAAGTATTTCGAGACGAATCATCGCTCTTTCAAGACGGAGATCCGATCGTACGATGCCCACATAATTGCTCATAATCATTTGCACTTCCTTGATACTCTGCGTGATTAGCACCATCTCTTCGAGGTGTGTTGTACCCTTGTAGTCCCATAAGGGTACCTTATCTTCAAAAGTGAGTTCACCTATTCTTATGCCGGAATGCATTGCAGCCCTGTGTGCATATACAGCTGCTTCAAGAAGAGAATTGGAAGCCAGCCTGTTAGCCCCGTGTAATCCCGTAGACGATGCTTCGCCGAGAGAATACAGCCTGTCGATGCTGCTCTGTCCGTCCATATCAACTTTTATTCCTCCGCAAGAGTAATGCTGGGCAGGCACAACCGGGATCATGTCTTTTGTAATATCGATGCCCTTGGCAAGACAATGTTCATAAACATTTGGGAATTGATCTTTCAATCCTTCCGGGTCAAGATGTGTACAGTCAAGCCAGACGTGGTCATCGCCCCACATTTTCATTTCATTGTCGATAGCCCTGGCTACTATATCTCTCGGCGCCAGCGATTCGCGGCTGTCGTACCTCTTCATGAATTTTTCGCCTGCCATGTTTTTAAGGACAGCGCCGTAACCCCTGAGGGCTTCAGTTATCAGAAATGACGGCCTTGTATTCGGATCATACAGCGATGTTGGATGAAACTGGATAAACTCCATGTTTTCTATCGTCCCCTTGGCTCTATACACCATTGCAATACCATCTCCCGTTGCAATCTCCGGATTCGTGGTGGTCATATAGACATTCCCTACTCCCCCGGTAGCAACAACTGTCACTTTTGAAAGAAATGTAATAACCTTCTTGTTTTTAAGATCTGCAATATACGCTCCGAAGCATTTTATGCCGGGGTAATTGTGTTTTACGACCTCTCCAAGATGATGCTGTGTAAGGATCTCTATTGCAAAATGGTGTTCAAATATTTCGATGTTCGGATCCTTCCTTACGCGTTCAATAAGCGTTTTCTCAATGGCTTCGCCTGTCTTGTCCTTGTGATGAAGAATCCTGTACTCCGAATGCCCGCCTTCCCTGTGAAGGTCATAGGTCCCATCCTCTTTTTTATCGAATGGGACTCCGAGTTCAATAAGGTCCTTGATCCTGTCCGGAGCTTCACTTACCACCATTCTTACAACCTCTTCATTGCAGCAGCCGGCTCCTGCGATCAGGGTGTCATGAATATGTTTTTCAAAATTATCCGGTTCGCTGAATACGGCAGCTATGCCTCCCTGGGCATATCTGGTATTTGAATCTTCAAGATTTGCCTTTGTGACAACACTCACTTTGCCAAACTTTGAAGCCTTAAGGGCAAATGACAGTCCAGCGATACCTGACCCCAGTACAAGAAAATCCGTTCTTTTTTTCATAGCAAATTCATTAAAGAACAGGTAAAGATACTAATAGATTTTTAGGTTTACCCCCCTCTTTATGAACTCGCCCCCCTGCCCCCCTGAAGGGGGGGGAAACCCAAACTGGATTCTATTAAACTCACAATGGGTTTATAGCCCGCTTTCAGATGGGTTGGGGGTTGCATACATGAAGAAGCAGAAAGATAAGCCGGATTGTAAAACCAAACTTTTAAATTACTTTTACTTTCCGGTTAAATAAACAAAATCAATTATGGCTCAGGATGATGTTTTTAAAAAGCTGGTTGCGCACTGCAAGGAGTATGGATATGTTTTCCCCTCAAGTGAAATTTACGACGGATTAAGTGCAGTTTACGATTACGGCCAGTATGGCGTTGAACTTAAAAACAATATTAAAAAATACTGGTGGGACAGTATGGTTCTGCTCCATGAAAATATTGTCGGTCTCGATTCAGCAATCTTCATGCACCCGACAATCTGGAAGGCTTCAGGGCACGTTGATGCTTTCAATGATCCTCTTATTGACAACAAGGATTCCAAAAAAAGATACCGCGCCGATGTTCTTATTGAAGAACACATGGCTAAGTTTGAAGATAAGATCAATAAGGAAATCGAAAAGGCCAGGGAGAGGTTTGGTGATGCTTTTGATGAAAAGAAATTCAGGGAGACAAACCAGAGAGTCCTTGCAAACCAGGCAAAACTTGATGAAATAAATGCCCGCTTTTCAAAAGCGATGAATGCCACAGATCTGCAGGAGCTCAGGCAGATAATAATTGACAATGAGATTGTTTGTCCCGTCTCCGGTACCCGGAACTGGACAGAGGTAAGACAGTTTAACCTCATGTTTTCCACCGAAATGGGATCTACGGCCGAAGGCTCAAACAAGATCTACCTGCGTCCTGAAACAGCCCAGGGTATTTTTGTGAATTTCCTGAATGTTCAGAAGACAGGAAGGATGAAGGTGCCATTCGGCATTGCCCAGATCGGCAAGGCATTCCGCAACGAGATAGTCGCAAGGCAGTTCATTTTCAGGATGAGGGAATTTGAGCAGATGGAGATGCAGTTTTTTGTGCAGCCCGGCAGCGAGCTCGACTGGTTCCGTCACTGGAAGGATATAAGGATGAAATGGCATAAAGCTCTCGGTTTCGGAGATGAAAATTACCGGTTCCACGATCACACAAAACTGGCTCATTATGCAAATGCTGCAACAGATATCGAATACAAGTTCCCGTTCGGGTTCAAGGAGGTTGAAGGGATTCATTCCCGGACAGATTTTGATCTGAAACAGCACCAGCAGTACAGCGGTAAAAAGATGCAGTATTTTGATCCGGAAAGAGGAGAATCATATGTTCCCTTCGTCATAGAGACTTCAATAGGAGTCGACAGGATGTTCCTCCAGGTTATTTCAGCAGCCTATTATGAAGAAGAGCTTAAGAAAGAAGACGGAAGCCCCGACACCAGGGTTGTGCTGAGACTCCCATCATTTATGGCCCCGGTCAAGCTTGCTGTAATGCCTTTGGTGAAAAAAGACGGACTGCCTGAGATCGCCGAAAAGATTGTCCACGATCTGAAGTTTGACTTCAACTGCCAGTATGATGATAAGGATTCAATCGGCAGACGCTACAGGAGACAGGATGCTATCGGGACGCCATATTGCATAACCATTGATCACCAAACGGCTGAAGATAATACTGTTACAATAAGATACCGCGATACCATGCTCCAGGAACGTGTAGGGATCTCCGGATTAAAAGACATTATTTTCGAAAAAGTTAGTATTGCAACACTGCTGAAAAAGCTGTAAGTGAACAAGGTATTAATCATCACCTATTACTGGCCACCAAGCGGAGGTGCGGGAGTACAGCGATGGCTTAAGTTTTCGAAGTATCTTCCCCAGCTTGGTTGGGAGCCGGTCATACTTACAGTTGATCCGGAATTTGCTTCCTATCCTGCTATTGACAACTCTCTTGAAAAGGAGATTCCGGGGGAAATAAAAGTTTACAGGACAAAAGCGACAGACTGGTTCAGAATTTACGGAAAATCAAAAGTTCCATCGGCGGGTTTTGCAAAGAACAGCGACGATACAATAAAGGGAAAAATATCCCGCTTCATACGAGGAAATTTTTTCATACCCGATCCGCGCCGGGGTTGGAATAAATTTGCATTTAAAAAAGCATGCGAAATAATAGAGAAGGAAGAGATCTGTCACATTATAACGACAAGCCCCCCACACTCCACCCAGCTTATAGGACTGAAACTTAAAAAGAGATTCCCTGCATTAAGATGGATAGCTGACCTAAGAGATCCATGGACAGACATCTATTATTACAGTAAATTCTATCCATCCCTGTTTTCAAGGAAGCTGGATCTCTGTTATGAAAGATCTGTTTTGGAAAAATCTGATGAAATTATTACCGTTGGCAAAACACTAAAGAACTCCTTCTCGCAGGCACAAAAAATAGACGAAAACAAAATAACCGTCATTACAAACGGGTTTGATGAATCTGACTATACCGCTGTGACATCAGTTCGCCCCGAAAAGCTGATAATCACTTATGTGGGAACGATATCAGAATCATACCCGGTAGCCGGACTCATCGGAGCTCTGAAAGACCTGCATGAAAAGAAGATTGATTTCGCTCTCAGGATTACGGGCGACTTATCCCAAAACATCAGAAACCTCATAACTTCAGATATCCCTGCATCGTCCGTGGAATTCACTCCATACCTTGAACACACTCTTGCTGTGAAGTCAATCATGAACTCTTCAGTTGTCGTGCTGATCATCCCTGATCATAAAAGCAACAAGGGGATACTTACAGGAAAACTGTTTGAATATCTTGCATCAGGTGTTCCTGTTCTGTGCCTCGGTCCCGCCGATGGCGATGCGGCAGAGATAATTGCCAGGGCAAAAGCTGGTGCCACTTTCGGATATACAGATGAAAAAGGGATTTCGGAATTTCTCTGCAGCACAGCCGATACATTCAAACCTGATAAAGACTACATTAAGGAATTCTCGAGAGTTAACCTGACAAGGATGATAATTCCCTTGCTTGAGAGGTAACCAATCAATCGCGTTAATAACCTGTTCCCCGTTTATTTCATTATAACGCGGAATCCATATTTTAAATCCGGTCCCCTCATTTCTATATCGGTAATGCCGATATGTTTTTGAATTATGGAAGATGGCAGAGGCAAGTTCCAGCAATAGGTGCCATCCTCCGGAATGTTGACAATGAAATTGTTCAGATCAACCCTATTATAAGGTACATCCTTAAACCTGGCAGGAAATACCATGCTATCCTCAAAGCCTTTATAGTCAAGCTTCAGGATAAACCATACCGAAAAGAGCAACAACAAAACGAAAATAGCTTTTGGCAGGAGATTCTTTACTTTATCAATATAACTTCTCAGGTAACCCAATGAGAGAAACTTTTTCAAAATAAAAATGGTAAATATCATACTGGTGAGCAGGAGATAAAAAAACAGGAAAGCATAAATGAACCTGAAATTAGGTGCGGAAATAAACCAGAAAACAACAGCAAGGAAACATATTGAAACTATTTTGAGATCGCTGGTGAAACGTTTCCGCATTTTCTCCGAAAGAAATATTATTACTGCCATCACAGCCGGTGAAATCACGATGTAACACGATATAATTTTAAACCCTGTCGAGAGGTGGGAATACCAGAAAGGGAACCATTTTGAAAATGGCCTCTGCTGCCAGTCTCCCGATTGAGCATGAGCAGATATTACAGATTTCATCTCACTGACGTATTGCACAGGGATTTTCCAGTCAGGATTAAAGATGTTAAGCGAAGGATAAGGATAAATCAGGTATCCTGATAAAATGTAATTTCTGATGAAGTACGGGACAAAGACCAGTGCAACGACTATTAAGATCAAAAACAACTTTCTCCACCATGAATTATCATATTCGGCCAGGAATAAAACAGCAATAAGAGCAATGGGAAAAGCAGATAGTTTTACCGTTACCATGAAGAAGGCCATAAATAAAACTGGTATCCAGTATAACTTGTTGTTTCTTTCGCCGGTGATCCTTTCTAAATAGATTATAAATATAAACCATATTCCTGCCAGTAAAAAAATATCAGGTGTGGGAGAAGAGGCTGATTTGAGAAAAAATATCTGCAGCAGCAGTAATAGTCCGGCATACAGGAATCCTCTCCAAATGTCATGGCTTAGTTTCTTGTGCACAAGAGTTATAAGGGTGACAGACAAAATAACAAGCAGGTAGCTGTTCAGGAGATGAAAAAAATCCGGCTTCAGAAAAGAGAAGTTGAAAAGAGCCTCCAGAAGGAAGGAATGATTATTATAAGCAAACCTGCCATGCAGATTTCCAAGCCCCGGTATAACTTTAAAATTGCTTATCCATTTAATATTCTGGATATGATAAAGGCCGGTATCCGAAACATTGGGAATTGATTGAGCAGCAATTAATACCAGAATTAAATAAATAAAAATCAATATTTTAACAATTGATGGAAATTGTTTAAAACCGATAACCCTGCTTTTAAAATCTGAAATAATGCTCTTCCTGGCTGACAGAAAATAAATGAGGCAGAAAACAACAATCAGAAGATTTGCTGCCAGCCCTATTTTAAGAAACAGTGAAAAGAAGCTTAAAAAAATTCCAAGAAATGTAAGTCCTGTTATGCTCATTTCAGTTGTGGAGGGTTCAGCAGAGACATCTTTTCGCAGGAGCCGTCCGAGAATTCTGAATACAAAATGACCTGTAAGAGTTGTTAAAAGAAAAATATAAATCCAGACAAGAAGTGTTGAGATCATTTAAGGATCTATTTGAAAAGATTATATCTGAAAATGCAGTAAATGGCGCGGAATCCGTCTTTCCAATTTATTTTCTTGCCGTCGTCAAATGTTCTTCCATAATATGAGATCCCGACTTCATATATCCTGATTTTTTTAATGCGCGACATCTTTGCTATTACCTCTGGCTCGAAGCCGAATCTGTTCTCTTTCAGCTTTAATTGCTTGTAAACCTCCGAGCTGGCAAGCTTATAGCAGGTTTCCATATCGGTCAGGTTCAGGTTTGTGAACATATTTGAAATGAATGTAAGCATCCTGTTTCCGAGGGAGTGCCAGAAAAACAAAATCCTGTGAGGGTTTCCTCCCATGAATCTTGAACCAAGGACCACATCAGCATGACCTTCAAGAATTGGCTTCAGAAGAGTGTTATATTCATTTGGATCGTACTCCAGGTCTGCATCCTGGATGATTATAAAATCGCCTGTCGCCAGTTCAATCCCTTTTCTTATTGCAGCACCCTTCCCCATATTTACCGGCTGATCAAAAAGCGAAATATGCGCCCCGGGAGAATCTTTAATGTATTGCTCGATAACTGATTTCGTATCGTCGCCTGAACAATCGTTAACAACAATTATCTCCTTTTCCACCTGGTTTATTAACTGAGCTGAGCGTACTCTGTCCAGTATCTCATGGATGGTTTTTGCTTCATTATAAGCCGGGACGATTATTGAAAGTACTTTCCCCATATTTATTTTCTGGCGGTTATAATTAATGAGAGACCAAATTTGTGAAATAATATCTTATCCATTAAACGGAATACAGAGACAAAATTATCATATAATTTCATCTGGCTCACCTTAATTTGCCGGTTATTCAGCAATTTTCCGAACAGGAACCAGCCGGCTACTCCTGCTGCATTGAAGCTGAAAAGATTGTCAGCTTTATAATCATTAGCTGTTAACAGCTGTTCCAGCGATCTTCTGCTGTATCTCCTGAAGTGTCCAAGTTCCGTGTCAAACCTGCAGTAGAGCCATTGATATGAAGGTACAAGTATTACCAGAGTGCCTTGATCCTTCAGAAGTTTCCCGCAGTTATGAAGAGCTGTCGAGTCATCTTCAATGTGTTCGATGACATTCAGGGCAAACAGTGAATCAAAAGTTCCCAGCAGATGAATGTATATAGTATCAAAATTCTTTTCAGCAATATCGATTCTCATAACGCCATCCAGGGATTTGCTATCCTTGAAATGTCCTGACAGATAATTGCAATATTCCGGTCTCAGATCGCTCAGCGTTACGTTCTGTTTATCTTCCAGGAGGAAACAAGAGATGTTTCCCAGTCCGCTTCCGATTTCAAGGATTTTCCCATGCAGATAAGGCGAAATGGCTGAATACATCCATTTGTTGAATCCACCTGCCTTGCTTATATTTCCAAGTGTTTCCGAACCGACAGGGTCACTGCCCGTTGTGCCCAAAGAATTGCTCATCAATAGTAAAATAAAACACCGCTAAGATAAGAAACGGCTATTACTAAAAAGACATTAATGTTCTGAAATATCCCGTTAACCATCAGGGTATATAACTATTTCCTAAATTTGTAGACAAATTTGCGCGGATGAAAATTCTGATGGTCCTGGAAAATTCATTTCCTCCGGATGAACGGGTTGAAAATGAAATAGACATTCTATTAAAAAATGGATTTCAGATCACCCTGGTATGCACCAAGAGAAGCGGGAAGAGCGAGATGGAAGAAAAGGATGGACTTACAATCTTCAGGATCCCGCTTTCAAAATTTATTTACAAATCAAGTGCCCTGGCTCTTGAACTGCCCTTTTACTTTTACTTCTGGAATAAGCAGCTTTCTGACATATTAAACCGAACCCGTTTTGATGCAATTCACCTTCACGATCTGCCACTTGTAAAAGTATGTACCAGACTGGCCGAAAAATACAGATTGCCGCTGATTTGCGATTATCATGAGAATCGTCCGGAGATCATGAAAATGTACCATCATGTTCAGAGTTTCCCCGGTAAATGGCTCATCTCTGTCAACCGGTGGTTAAGATATCAGATGAAAGAGAGCCAGAAAGCTGACCGTCTGATCCTCGTTACTGATGAAGCAAAGGATTACTATATAAATAATTACGGCCTGGATCCCCGGAAAATAATCGTCCTGCCGAATTATATTGTCCTTGACCGTTTCAGGAAGCTAGTCCCTGAAACATCCATACAACCAGCTGATCATGATATTTTTACAGTTGTGTATTTCGGCGATACCGGGTTTAGAAGAGGTACCCTTACTATCCTTGAGGCAGCAGATAAACTTAAGGATAAGAATATACGCTTCCTCATAATCGGTACAAGCAGTGAGCAGGATCTCCTCAGGAAGGAAGCAACCATCCGTAATCTAAAGAACGTAACATTTGCCGGCTGGATCCCTCCTGCTGAGGCTATGAAACTTATAAGCTGGACTGATGCAGGCATTTGCCCTTTCTTAAGGAATATCCATCACGATACTACCTATGCCAATAAAATGTTCCAATATATGGCTCTGGGAAAGCCTGTAATTGTAAGTGACTGTACCGCCCAGGCTAATTTTGTGACCAGGGAAAAGTGCGGACTTGTATTTGAGGCAGGCAATGCTGATGAGTTATGCGACCGGATAATAAAGCTTACTAGCAGGAATGAATATGACCCTCTCAGCAAAAATGCCTCTGCATGCGTAACAGAAAAATATAACTGGGAAAACTATGGCAGGAGATTAATTGAATTATATTCAGGCCTTCAAAATAATTAGCAAGAATATGGATTGTTTCTGTTTTGTTATCCTACATTACCAGACAAAAACTGATACAATTGAATGTATAAATTCAATCCTTGCAAATATTCTTTATCCCAACCTGAGGATAATTGTGGCCGATAACGGGTCTCCCAACAAAAGCGGCATAGAATTGAAGGAACAATTTAAGGGCTACGAACAAGTTGAAGTTCTTTTATCTCCTGATAATCTTGGATTTACAGGCGGGAATAATATTGGTTTCCAGTATGCAAAACATACGTGCAGCGCGGATTTTATTGCCTTGATCAACAATGACACTATAATCGAACAGAAAGATTTTGCTGATGCAATTATCAGTAAATACAAAAGTTCACCTTTCCATATTCTTGGTCCCGATATAGTTACTTTGTCAGGGCAACATCAGAACCCTGTCTTTAATAAATTATCCTCCCTCCGGGCAGTTCAGAACTATATTAAACATTACCGCAAGGTTTTATTCCTAAATTACCTTTGCCTTGACACTCTTCTTGAGAAAATAAAGAAAGCCTTCATTCCGAAATCGAACATTCACATTGAAGATATCTCAATGGATATTGATCACTTCTCCGAGCAGGAAGGAGTTGCCCTGCATGGAAGCGCCATTATATTCTCAGGCTTGTATATCAAAAAATATGATGGACTCTATCCGGGACCATTCATGTATGGCGAGGAAGCCATCCTTGATTATTTCGTAAAAAAAGACAAGCTAATATCAGTTTACTGGCCCGAAGTAAGCATACTGCATAAAGATGATTCGTCAACCAATTACGTGTACAAAAAAGCACTAAAGAAAAGAAGGTTTTATTTAAAGAATTTTATCCGTTCCTTAAGGGTGCTCGAAAAACTATTTAATGAAGGAAAATAATATGCCTGAAACAAGCAAATGCCGCATCTGTTATAACGAGACTGACAACAAGAACTATTTCATAAAGGAAATGCATTATGGCACATGCGAAGAGTTTGAGTATATTGAATGCGGCAACTGCGGATGTCTGCAGATAAAATCATATCCCCGGGATCCGGGAAAATACTATCCGTCTGATTATGGAGCGCATAACGTAGCTAATTCTGACCGGCCCGGTAAATTCATAGGATGGCTCAGGAAAAAGAAGCTAAAGCATGTCCTGAATGAGAAGAAAAGCCTTATTGGTTTCTTTTTGAATATTGTCATCAAACCCGGCTTTGAGAAGAAAATGCTGCCGGCAGACATAAAAAGGGATAGTTCAATTCTCGACGTTGGTTCAGGCGCCGGTTCATTGATCCTGAATCTCAGAAATAAAGGTTTTACTGATATTACCGGAACCGACATTTTCATAGATAAGGATCTGATTTATGATGATTGCCTGAGAATTTATAAAAAGACATTGAACGAAATTGAGGATACTTTTGATTTCATTATGCTGAATCACTCCTTCGAGCATATGCCGGATCAGGATGTTGTGCTCACTAACCTCAGGCGGCTTATCAAGCCAGGGAAAACAATCATGATCAGGATACCCGTAAAAACAGATTATATTTGGAATCTTTATGGCATAAACTGGGGTTCGATAGATGCCCCCCGCCATTTTTACCTTCACACTGTGAAGAGCATGGAAATAATTGCTGCAAGGAACAGATTCAGCGTCGCGAGCGTAATATTTGATTCCGGTATCTTCCAGTTTTATGCAAGTGAGCAAATCATCAGGGGAATACCATTGAGGTCGGAAAACTCTTATTATCTGAATAAAAAATCGACTCTTTTCAGCAGATCGGAAATTAAAAAATTCCAGAGAGATGCTAATGAACTGAATAAAAGACACCAGGGAGATGGCGCATGTTTTTATTTAAAACCACTTTGATCTGAAAGATGCTTTCAAGGATTAAATCAACGGCTAAGAACTCCATAATATACGGGCTGGGAAACCTCTCCTCCAAGCTGATTGGACTTGTGCTGTTGCCTCTTTATACCAGTGTCCTGCCTGTAGGCGAATTCGGGAAACTGGCCATGCTCGAAACGACAGCTCAGATTCTTGTGGCCATATTCGGAATGAGCCTGCATGCCGCCTATTTCAGATGGTACTGGGATGAAGAGTATAAACAAAAACAGAAATCGCTCTTCTTCACTCTTTTGGTTTTCCTTGGCGCCATGTCGCTGCTGATGGTGATCAGCCTTACCAACGCAGCATCCCCGCTTTCCTCGATGCTTCTCGACAGTGATCATGATGCGCGCCTTATCAGGTTAATGGCCATTACCACTGGCTTCGATATAATGGGAATTCTGCCGCTGACTCTGATGCGTCTTCAGGAGAGACCTCTTCTCTTTATAACTGCCAATGTTACAAAATTCACAACAAACCTTGTCCTTACCATACTGTTCATTGTTGGATTACATCATAAAATTGAGGGCATCTACGAGGCTCAGATAATCGGGAATGTCATTTTCTTCGTTTTCCTTTCAAAGTACATCTGGAATCATCTGGAGTTCAGGTTTGAAGTCAAGGCACTGAAGGAAATGATATCATTTTCATTTCCTCTGATGCTTGCCTCCATTGCCGGATTTTTTATCACGATGACCGACCGGTACACACTTAAATTCATGAACGGTCTCGAACAACTCGGTTCCTACCAGTTTGGATTTAAGGTGTCAAATGCTATTAAGATAATAGTTGTCAACTCACTTAATTATGCTGTTCAGCCACTGATATACAAGCTGATGAATGAACCCAATAATAAACGGTTTTATTCAAAAGTCCTTACCTATTCGGGGTTTGCCATCATGTACCTGGTGATCATCATTTCAGTATTCGGAAAAGAGATTGTCATGCTTCTTGCCCAGAAGAAAGAGTACTGGGATGCATACCTGGTCATACCCTTTTTATCTTTCGGCCTCTTTTTCGGATCACTCAGGGATACATTATTTACAGGGCTCAACTTTTCGAAGAAAACCAGGGTTTCGGCAATTATAACGATCTCATCTGCTGCAATAAATGTAATTTTCAATATCGTTTTTGTTTTTTATCTCCATTCAATCGGGGCAGCCCTCGCCACTCTTCTCGCGCAGTTTATCTATTTTTCGCTGGTCTGGAAATATTCACAGAAATATTATTTCATCCCGTACGAGATGTATAAGATCTTCAAAATATTTCTTGTCGGGGCTCTCCTAACCCTGGTTGCAATGGCAGCCAACAATCTGCCTCTTCTCCCAGCGATCGGGATTAAGCTGGTGCTTATTGCAATTTTCCCGTTCCTGCTTTACTTATGGAATTTTTACGAGGAAATTGAACTTGTCAGACTTAAGGAAATGTGGGTGAAGTGGAGAAATCCGGTTAACTGGAAAGATCAGTTAAAAAAGAAATCCCCTGACGGGACAAACAGGAATTAATTACTTTTACCCTCGCAATTACTGGATTAATAAATTAACAATATGCAGATTAAGGATTATTTAAAACCGGCAGCTCCTCATATAGCAGCAATAGCCATTTTTGTGGTGTTGAGTTTCGCCTACTTCTACCCTGTTCTTGAAGGGAAGGTGCTGAAGGCCAATGACTCGATGGTTGCCAAAATAAGCTCAAAGGAGATTGCGGATTTCCGGGCAAAATATGATAAGGAACCATTGTGGACCAATTCGCTGTTCAGCGGAATGCCCTCATACCTGATCTCAACCGAGTACCCTGGCAATCTTTTCAAACACGTTGATATTGCACTAAGGTCTCCTGGAATGCCTGTCTCCGTCTTGCTTCTTTCAATGGCAGGCTTTTATTTAATGCTCCTCCTTTTCGGCGTTAATCCATGGCTCTCAATTGCAGGATCTGTCGGATATGGTTTATCTTCCTTCATGTTCCAGGTAATTGCTGCCGGGCATAATACCCAGGCAATAGCCCTTGCCTATATGGCTCCGATGATCGGGAGTGTCTGGTATGCATACAGGCGCGATGCGCTGAAGGGAGCCCTCCTGACAGCATTTTTCCTTACTCTCGAAATAGTTTCAAATCATCCGCAGATGACATATTATTCACTGATGTGTCTTCTGGTATTTGTCGTAACCGAATTCATCTTTGCGGTTAAGGAAAAAGCAATACTGAAGTTTTTAAAAACATCTGCAATTCTGATTATTCCAATTATCATTGCCATTGGCATCAATTTCGCATTTCTCTATACCACCTTTGAATATGGCAAATATTCAACAAGGAGCAAATCAGAACTCACAGCACCCAATATTAATAAATCATCAGGTCTCGACCGTGACTATATTACATTATGGAGCTATGGAGTTGGTGAAACAATGAATCTGCTTATTCCCGATTTCAAGGGGGGTGCAAGCGAACCATTCGATCGCAATTCAGAGACAGTTAAGGCTCTGAGGCAAAATGGAAACGGGTCGGCAGTCAGTATGGTCATGAAGTATTGGGGTACCCAGCCCGGAACCGGTGGCCCACATTATGTGGGAGCAATCATCTTCTTTCTTTTCGTTCTCGGTTTAATAATCGTCAAGGGCCCTGAAAAATGGTGGCTCCTGGCTGCAACACTGTTATCGTTAATGCTCGCCTGGGGAAAGAATTTCATGCCTCTGACAAACCTCTTTATTGATTATTTCCCCGGCTATAATAAATTCAGATCTGTCACTTTTATCCTGGTAATCTCGCAGTTCTGCATTCCTCTTCTCGGAATACTTGCGCTCAGGGATATTTTTAAATCAGAGACACCTAAAAGGGATTTTCTTAAAGCATTGGGATTAGCTGCCGGCATTACCGGAGGCGTTCTTCTTATAATAATGCTTATCCCCGCGATTGCAGGCTCATTCGTTAACCCGTACGAAAATCAGTATCCGGGCTGGCTCAGGAGTGCCATAGTAGCTGACAGAAAACATCTCCTTGAAAGTGATTCACTCAGGTCGCTTGTCTTCATAATAATGGCATCCGGAGCCATTCTTGCATTCATGTATGATAAATTACGCAAGGAATACGCTGTTGCAATTATCGGGGTGCTGATCCTTTTCGACCTCTGGACAGTCGACAGGAGATACCTTAATTCA
>PMBC01000050.1:0-2369 GCA_003152835.1 Bacteroidales bacterium
AAAAGGATGGGATCTGAACTTCCGAAGCAATATCTGGAGCTTGCAGGAAAACCAGTCCTGATGCGCACTCTCGAACGATTCAAGGCATTCGATGAATCGATTGAGCTCATAACCGTACTTCCTGAGAACCAGCTCCGGTTCTGGGCAGAGCTGCAGAAGAAATATTCTTTCGACATTCCCCATACGATCGTAAAAGGAGGCAAGGCACGCTTTTATTCTGTAAGGAACGGGCTCAATTTTGTTGATGTTCCCGGACTCGTGGCAATACACGACGGGGTGAGGCCATTTGTAAGCATAGATACTATAAAGCGCTGTTTTCAGATGGCGGAAAAGCTAGGAAATGCCGTGCCTGTAATCTCACCAACTGAATCTATGAGATTGCTGACTGAAACAGGAAGCAGACCTGTAAACAGACTGAATGTAAAAATAGTTCAGACTCCCCAGGTGTTCAATGCCGAAATCATAAAAAAAGCCTACAGGCAGGATTATCTTCCGGAATTTACCGACGATGCTTCTGTCCTTGAAAAGACAGGTGTTAAGATCAACCTTATTGAAGGGAACAGGGAAAACATCAAGATAACTACACCGGAAGACCTTGTAATATCATCAGCTCTTCTTCCCGGAATACTGTAAAGAGGAGCATGGCAGACACCAGCTCTCTTTGTCACAGTACTTTTATAATGACATTCCTTTATTCGTAACTTGCGGGATATTTCTAAAATAAAACAGATGAAACCAAGAACGATAATATTCATTATGCTTATGCTGGTTCTGGCAGGATGCGCAGAGTTGATGAGCGTCATGCAATCGGCCGGTTCGCTTCCTCTTACCGAAAGCGAAGTGATCAGCGGACTTAAAGAGGCTTTGACACTTGGAGCAAAGAATGCTGCCACAAAACTGGCAACTGAAAACGGATACTATGGCGATGCTGCCATCAAGATCCTTCTTCCCGATGAGGCAAGGACAATTGTAGACAATATCTCTAAAATTCCAGGCGGCGATAAGCTTGTACAGAATGCAATACTCAGCATCAACAGGGCAGCTGAAGATGCAGCAAAGGATGTTGCCCCCATATTCGTGAACAGTATTACACAGATGTCAATAAAGGATGCTTTCAATATCCTTAAAGGATCCGACAATGCCGCCACCCAGTATCTGAAAAGCACCACATACACTGACCTGTATAATTTATACAAACCGAAAATCCAGGCGTCAACTGAAAAGAAACTGATCGGTAATATCTCCACAAAGGAGTCCTGGAACGCTCTCACTTCAAAGTGGAATTCAATAGCCAATTCGATAGCAGGCAAAATAGCAAACCTGAAACCGGTAAATACCGACCTTGATGACTACCTTACAAATAAAGCGCTTGGAGGCATGTTCACAAAAGTTGAGGGCGAAGAGCTTAAAATAAGAAAGGACGTGAATGCACGGGTAACCTCAACCCTCCAGAGAGTCTTTGGGAGCCTCGATAGCAAAACTTCCACCAATTGATCATTGCGGATGATTGAAAAAACAATTCTGAATATAAAGGGCCTCGAGGTACGGGTCACCGACCATGCAAATGAAGACATTCTCGGCATTCTTAATCATACTGTCCAGGGATCGGAAGGAGGATTAAGGTTTTCCCTTCAGAATATTGCCCCAAGGATAGCGGCTTACGGCAACAAAATAAGATTTGTCTCACTGTATAAGCAGAACAGGATAACAGGGACCGTTGGCGCCTGTTTCCGGATGTCGGGAGAAGGTGCTCTCCGATATCCTTCAACTTATATAAGGTATCTGGCTTTCCTGTCGACATACCAGACAAGCGTGAACTGGAGAAAGCGGGAGAAAGCCGTCATTAAGCCGGAATCTGACTTCTCATTCAAGCAGAGGACCCTTGAAATATTCAGCAGACCTCATATTCTTGAGCTTCCCGATGTTTTTGAGGAAGACAAGCATATTATGTATGCTTTTCTTGAAAGCATGAATGAAAGATCAAAGAATCTGGTTAACCAGGCAGGATATGAATATATAAGATCCTTTCTTACAGTAGCTTTCAGCCGCTTTTCACCAAAAGTTGATTCCCGTGTATCAAAGCTTTCCGACAAGGAGAAACCGGAAATGAAAAAACTGCTTGTCGATTACTATAAGGATTATTCATTATTCACACCGGAAAATGCTTTTTACGGAGATCGTTACTATGTTCTCAGGGAGGGAGGCGAGATCATCGCCGGTGTCTGTACTATTCCATCTGCGTATAAAGTTTATGATATCCCTGGAATATGGGGCTGGGTGATGATGAAAATGTTGCCAGGCTTCCCGTATTTAAGACGACTTTTCCACCCGGGAGAATTTCGTTACCTTGTTTTGGATGCTATTTATTG
>PMBC01000050.1:2401-5192 GCA_003152835.1 Bacteroidales bacterium
CCCGGCTGTCATAATATATTTTTGCTACAGGAATCATTTTAGGGGGGATCCCCGGAATAAAATCTTCTTAAAATGGTCTATTAAACATAAATAGATTTTAAAATAGTCTGTGTAATATGAAAAGGACATTAATTATTACCGGAATTGTCGCAACGGTTTTTATAATAGGGCTGATTGTCTTCAATAAGCTGGTATCAAAAAAGGATAAGGTGAGCGTTTATGTTGAGGTAAGCAAAGGCCTTTTTGAAGTGACTGTTACAAATTCAGGGGAACTCCTGGCTGAAAAATCGCTTGAAATCAAAGGGCCGGAAATAGCCCAGACATCCAACCTGGGCGGCGAAGGTGGCGGGAATCGTGGCGGTGGTGGAATGGGACGTGGCGGGAACATGCGCGCAGCTGATTTCAAGATACAGGACATTATTCCCGAAGGGACATTTGTTAAGCAGGGAGATTATATCGCACAGCTCGACAGAACAACTTATGACAACACCCTGAAGGATGAGATGACAAACCTTGAGAACTACCAATCGAAACTGGAGATGAAGGTGCTGGATACAGCAGTTACTCTTTCCAGTCTCAGGGATGACATGAAAAACCAGAAGTATGTGGTAGAAGAGGCCCAGATAACCCTCGAGCAGTCAAAATATGAACCCCCGGCCACAATCCGGCAGGCTGAAATAAGTCTGGACAAGGCAAAAAGAAATCTTGAACAGTTGATAAAAAATTATGATCTGAGAAAAGCCCAGTCGCTGACAGATATAAAGCAGCAGAAAATGCAGTATACAAATGAAGTTACGCTTGTAAAGAACCTGCAGGAGTTCCTGGCAAAATTCACAATAACAGCTCCTTCTTCCGGGATCATCATCTATAAGACAGACTGGGGAGGGACAAAAAGGAAATCAGGCTCTTCAATAAACGCATTTGACCGTGTTGTGGCAACACTCCCCGACCTTACAACGATGATATCAAAATTATATGTCAGTGAAATTGAAGTAAATAAAGTCAAGCTGGGACAGAAAGTCAGTGTTACAATCGATGCCATGCCGGGGAAATCGCTGAATGGTTCGGTTTTCACAATTGCAAATATTGGTGAGGTACTGCCAAATTCTGATGCAAAGATGTTCGAAGTGCAGGTCAAGATAGACGGAACAGATAATCAGCTGAGGCCTGCAATGACAACCTGGAATAAAATCATTATCAAATCATTTAATGACGCCGTTTATATTCCCACTGAATGTGTCCAAACAGGAGAAGACAGCATACCTTATGTATTCAGGAAGAACCACACCAGGCAGATAGTAGTACTTGGCGACATGAATGAAAAGAATATTATTGTAAAAGCGGGGCTGGACCCCGGCACCCAGATATATCTTGTTGCACCGGCTGAGCCCTCAAAATTCAGGATGGTCGGGAAAGAACTTATTGCAGACGTCCGCAAATAAGAGGAATTAGAATACTCTACATAAAAGGAAACTCTGGCAGATGATGCCGGAGTTTATTGTGGGTTGTACTGGATTCGAACCGGTGACCCCTACCCTGTCAAGGTAATGCTCTAAACCAACTGAGCTAACAACCCTTTTCTGCCACAAAAATAACAAAATATATAAATCTATTTCATGTCTCTCGCGAAGAGAGTCCATTTCTGTGATGGCATGTCACGCAGGTAGTTTTTCTGCCAGCTGAACTGCGGGTGTGCTTCAAGGAATTTCGCTGCATTGAAAGGCTCGCCACATGGACGTCCCATTATAGCCCATAATTTCATTTCAGCAGCAAGGGTGCCATCAGTAGCTTTAGCCTGTACAGCGCCGGTAGGATAAAAAGGTGCCCAGTCGAAGGAAGTACACCCCGCCTCATCTTCGTCATTATGGCCGCAGAGAGACAGCGAGCTTGCCTTATCCTGCTTACGCCATGTGTCATAATGGTCGCCCATGAATCGCATTGCAGCATCAACATCTATCTTCCCCTTATTATCCTTCAATAATTCCTCCCATCTTTCTTTTCTGGCGTTTGGCGAAATGCTCATATTGGCAGTGTCAAAGTCGGTTTCATCCTTTATGAGATCTTTATACACCGGGAAATTGGCGCCAATAAGATAACCATCCTTTGTTATTTCAGAGATCTGGTGCTTCAGCCCCAGCTCCAGCCTTCCTATTTCCCCCGTTTTGTTATCGCCGACCAGCCAGTCATTTGCATATCCGCCATTATTTTTCTCCTTCATGATATCCATCCATTCGGTTATTGAAGAGGCATACTGAACGGCTTTTCTTGCTCTCACGAACTCAGCAACCCCATCAGGATCAAATCCCCTGAAGTTGGATATGGTTGTTTCCGTAACTATCAGTCCTGCGCTGTTTATGCTGAAGTCGTCGCCGCTGTGAATATATCCGGGCAGACCATCCATGATAAAGCGGTTACCTTTTTCGGGAACGATGTCGAACATAATATTCCATCTTTCTCCTATAATAAAATCGACCCAGCTGTTGTGAGCCATCACTATCTTCCCGTCTTTAGTCCATGAGCCAGTTGCCGCGATAGCGCTGCAGTGCCCCGGAGGATTGGGACTCCTGTTACGGCGGAGCCATGGAATATAGTACCACGACGTCTCCATGATTGAATTCATGGCTACAATATCCTTTCTGTCAATGTGTTGAGAACCAAGTTTTGCGTTAACACCGGAAACTATCCCATCGATTTCTGCCTGGTATTCATCAGGGACATTGCCCCAAAACATCATTAATGACTCATCGCGGTAAAAATCCCAGTTTTTTTCTGTTGTTTTCTCATAAAACAT
>PMBC01000068.1:0-5528 GCA_003152835.1 Bacteroidales bacterium
CACCACTTTCATATACATTTAATGCAATTACCAATGGCACGGGTGTCTTCAGCGGAATAACAGCAGGAGCAGCCTATGCATGGAGCATCACCGATGCCAATGCATGCACACCGGCAACGGGAACACTGGCAGTCACAGAACCTACAGCTTTGTCAGGAAGTATTACAGCACAGATAAATGTATCAGTATTCGGTGGAAATGATGGTAGTGTAACAGTTGCCGGATCAGGAGGAACAGTACCTTATATGTACAATATCAATGGAGGTACTTTCCAGGTTTCAGGAACATTTAACACCCTTACTGCAGGCTCTTATACTGTAAAAGTCCGTGATACTAATCTCTGCACCTTCGATGTGCCTGTTACAATTACGCAACCTCTTGTACCGCTTACAGGAACAATAACTTTTCAGACAGATGTTCTCTGTTTCGGTGCATCCACAGGAAGTGTTACAGTTACAGGTGTTGACGGAGTTACTCCATATGAATACAGTCTTGATGGTGGTACTTACCAGTCATCTGGTACTTTCAACTCACTTATTGCCGGACTTCATACTGTCACAGTAAGAGATGCACTTCTGAGTACATACGTTGTAAATGTCACGATAGCACAACCTGCCGCTGCACTGGCAATCCTCACATCGCAGACAAATGTTCTTTGTGCAGGAGGAAGTTCAGGAAGTACTACTGCAACTGTATCAGGAGGCACTTCACCTTATACATACTCCTGGAATACTACACCTGTTCAGACAACTGCTGCTGCAAGCGGATTGAAAGCCGGACCATATATAATTACGGTGACAGATGCAAGCGGATGTACTGCGACGGCAAACGTTACAATTACTGAGCCACCTGCGCTTACGGTAACAGCAACAAAAGCAGATGTCCAATGCAACGGTGGATCCACCGGTACAGCAACAGCAACGCCTGCCGGAGGTACAGCACCATATGCTTATTCATGGAATACAACACCTGTGCAGACCACTCCAATGGCAACAGGGCTTGCATCAGGTGCTTATATAGTTACGATAACTGATGCCAACTTGTGCAATGCAACAGGAAATGTTTCAATTGCTGAGCCTGCACTTATGGTACTTATTCCAACGGTAACCCCAACGACATGTCCTGAAACCAATGATGGAGCTATTACAATTGATGTTACCGGAGGCACTTCACCTTACACTGTTTTCTGGTCAGATCCGGGTGCACCGACTTCCCTTACCAGGACCGGACTGGATACAGCAACCTATAGTGTTGTTGTGACAGATGTCAATGCATGTGCCAAGTCACTTGATGTAGTAGTTGGCTTCATCGGCGGAGAAACCTGCCTTATGATACCGCAGATAATTACACCGAATGGCGATGGTGCTAATGATGAATGGGTTATGAGGAATATTGATCTGTTCCCGAATGCTGAAGTATTCGTCTATACAAGATGGGGTAAACTTGTATATCACAGCAAGAACATTTCGGCCAATCCATGGGATGGCAGGTTTAAAGGGAAACTGATGCCTACTGATTCATATCATTACATTCTTAGGCTGGGTGATGGATCAGATCCAAAGTCTGGTATAATAAGTATAATAAGGTAATAACCGGTATAATTTGATTAAACGAGATATGAGATTTTATAAAAGTTTATTGTCGCTGGCCGTTCTGAGCTTCATATTTGGTATATCTGCTGCACAGCAGGTGCCTATGTATAGCCAGTATATCATGAATGGCTTCCTTGTGAACCCCTCATTTGCCGGTCGTGACGGTTATACCACGGTTACCCTTACAACAAGGGAGCAATGGGTCGGGCTTAATTATTCTCCGGCAACCTATGCTGCCAGTTTTCAGACCAGGATACTGAAGAACAGCTATATATCAAAAGCAACTGCAGTAAGGAAAAAACTGATAAGGCCGACAAAAGGAGGAAAGGTCGGCCTTGGCGGGTACATATTCAGCGATTACAATGGAATTATGAGGCGTACCGGATTCGAGGCTGCTTATGCATATCATATCTCGATGGGGCAGACAGGCGGATATCCTAATGACCTGTCCTTCGGCCTTGCACTCACTTTATACCAGTTTGCCATTGATACCAAAAACCAGCTCCTCTATACTGTCGACGATCCCCTGCTTAATAATTATGACAGATCAGTATTTATTCCTGATTTCAATTTCGGGGCAAGCTTTACAACTTCAAAATACTATGCAGGGTTCGCCATGACCAATATTCTGAGAGGATCTCTTCTCTTTGCTGATACCACGGATACAAAAAGAACCGAGCTTGGCAATTTTTACCTTACAGGGGGGATCAAAATCCCTATTAACAATGATTTCACTCTTGAACCTTCAGCCTTTATCAAATCATCCGACATGCTCTTTAAATCCCTCCAGATGGATCTTACAGCAAGAGTCTATTACAAAGATGATTACTGGGCCGGGTTATCCTATAGAACCGGTGACGCTTTGATAGCTATGGCAGGTTTGAAATACGACAGGTTCTATTTTGCTTATGCAGTGGACTTTACGTTGACACAGATCAGGAAACAGAGCTTTGGAACACATGAGCTGACACTGGCGGTAAAATTTGGCGAAAGCGCCAGAAGGTATCGCTGGATAAATGCATATTGATATTATTGTTTTAGACCTTATATGTCAGAAGGTATCGTAACAAGGATTACGTGTACCCTTTCGCTGTTGCTGTTATTCATTTCTAAGGGATATTCACAAGATGACCTCTCTCATCCTGTGCGGTTCATGTTTTATAATGTTGAAAACCTTTTTGATACATATAATGATTCTCTCACAGATGATGATGAATTTATTCCTTCAGGACTAAGAAGATGGAATTACGAGAGGTATTCAAATAAGATAAACTCACTCTGTAAGACAATCCTTGCTGCAGGGGAATTCTATCCTCCTGCAATTGTAGGTCTTTGTGAAATTGAGAACAGGAAGGTTCTTGAGAACCTAGTATATGGAACCACCCTGGCAAAATTCAACTATGGCATAATCCACGAAGATTCTCCTGATCCAAGGGGAATTGATGTTTGTCTTATCTACAGGAAGGATCTCATTAAAATATTTGATTATAAGTACCTGATACCGGAAGGCGTAGTCAGAGTTATGTTCAAAACCCGAAGTGTCCTATATCTGAAATTTGGTGTCTCCGGCGATACGCTTCATCTGTTTCTGAACCACTGGCCTTCCAGAAGGGGAGGTGTACTGGCGGGAGAGACTATCAGGGTTAAAATAGCAGATATGATCAGGCAAAAGGTTGATTCAATTGCTTTATATTCAGGGAGTAAGGCCTTAATCCTGATTGCAGGGGACTTTAATGCAACTCCTGACGACCAGGTGATAAGGTTACTGACTGCCAATTACCCATCCGGGTTATCACTTATTAACCTGTCTGCCGGACTTCTTGGAAACATCGGAACTTACAGGTATATGGGTACATGGGAAATGATAGACCAGGTGATTGTTTCAAAACCTGTTATTGAAAGCCTTCTTTGTCATGAAACGGGAGCCCTGAAGATTTTCAAACCTCAGTTTCTCCTTCAGGATGACCCGAAATACCCCGGTGAGAGGCCATTTGCCACTTACCTGGGTTACAGGTATCAGGGAGGCTACAGCGATCACCTTCCGGTGATTCTGGATCTTATTAAGAAATAGATTTATTTTTTGGTGTCAGTCCAAGTTCTTTACCCTTCCTGATCATAAGCTTCCGCGCATCTTCGTGAGAATTTGGAATGATTCCGTCAAGAATAGCTTCCCGTATAGCATTTTTTATGATACCTACTTCTTTGCCGGGTTTGATGCCGAAAGCGCTGATTATCTCCTGACCATCAACAGGAGGCTGGAAATTTCTTAAGGCATCCTTCTCCTCAATCTCCTTAAGCTTGTTCCTTACATACCTGAAGTTTTCAAGATGCTTTAACTTCTTCGCCTCATTCTTTGAAGTGATGTCAGCTTCGCAAAGCAGCATAAGGTCGTCTATATCGTCGCCTGCCTCAAAAAGAAGCCTTCTTATTGCCGAATCAGTTACCTCTTCCTGCGAGAGGACAATCGGGCGGAGATGAAGATCGACCAGCTTCTGAACATACTTCATCTTCTCATTTAATGGGAGCTTAAGATTTCTGAAGATGTCGGGTATCATTTTTGAACCGATAAACTCATGTCCGTGAAATGACCATCCTGTATCAGTTGAATATTTTTTAGTAACCGGTTTTGCTATATCATGAAGAAGGGCAGCCCACCTTAGCCAAAGATTATCAGTTTGAATTGAGATATTATCGAGAACTTTTATCGAATGGATGAAATTATCCTTGTGGCCCTTTCCCTCTTTTTTATCAACCCCTTTAAGATTATCCAGTTCAGGGAAAATGATAGCGAGCAAACCGGTTTTTTCAAGAAGGCTGAAACCATTGGAAGGATGATTGCACATTATCATTTTATTAAGCTCTGTGACTATCCTTTCTTTTGAAACGATGCTTATCCTGGCTGCATTGTCAGATATTGATTTTAAGGTCTTTTTTTCTATGGTAAAGTTAAGCTGGGCCGCAAACCTGATGGCACGCATCATCCTGAGCGGATCGTCAGAAAATGTCTGGTTAGGCTCAAGAGGAGTACGTATTATCTTATTTTTTAGGTCTGAAATACCATCAAACGGATCGAGAAATTCACCAAATCGCTCCCTGTTCAGGCATATAGCAAGAGCGTTTATTGTGAAATCCCTTCTCTTCTGATCATCCCCGAGAGTCCCATTTTCAACGACAGGTTTCCTGGAACTGCGATCGTATGACTCTTTCCTTGCGCCGACAAATTCTATCTCGTAATCCTTCCACCTGAACATCGCCGTACCAAAATTCTTAAAAACAGTGACTTTAATATTTCGGTCAATTCTCCTTGCACACTTCCTTGCAATCTCTATTCCGCTTCCAAGTACCACGATATCAATATCTTTATCGGGATGATCTCTTTTGAGAATGCAATCCCGTACCCAGCCTCCGATTACGAAAGCCTCCCTGTTCTCAGCTGTAACAACATCTGAAACGATACTGAATATTTCGTCATTTAGACATATCTTCATATGTAGATATGACAATTTGATAATTAATCATGACAAAGTTACAATTTATAACCAATTTTATGTTGAATATGGGATGTACCATCTTTCGGCATAAAGGTTGATATATAATAAACAATTATCATTTCCCTGTGTTAAACTTTAAAAAGTTATTATGACAGAGCATTTAACAAAAGAGACCTTTCTGAGCAAGGTNNGAGGAACTCTCAACCGAGTATGAAGGGAAAATGGATGTTTATAAGGTAAATACCGAGGAAGAACAGGAGCTCGCGGGTGCTTTCGGGATCAGGAGCATACCATCATTCCTTTTCGTCCCTGTTAAAGGACAACCACAGATGGCAATGGGCGCCCTGCCTAAAGAAACCTTTGTTAAAGCATTCAAAGAGGTCCTTGGCATAGAAAAATAATCTTTTTGTCAAAAAAGAAGGATTTTGTTTAAAAAAATATTGGT
>PMBC01000068.1:5602-6593 GCA_003152835.1 Bacteroidales bacterium
GCATTATTAAATGAAAATTCCTTTTTTGCCATAGATACCGGGTTTATATTACTTTACTTTTAATTGTACCGTCACTGAATCTTGTATCAATAATATCCTCTAAAGATGTATCATCTGAATTCTTAATAATCTTCCCATTCAGGGAAGTGATTGTATAACCTCTTTTGAGAACATTTACAGGATCGAGTATTTTAAGGGCATTCTCAAGCGATTCTGTCTTAATCTTCTTATTTTCCAGAATATTGGACGCAAGGTTGACCAGATCCAGTCTCTTCCTTCCAATATCAGCGTATTTACCTGATGAAAATGATCCAACCGCTGAAATCAACCTCGATTTATGATTTGCAGGCATAATACCTGCCTTTAAAATATACCCCTTGCCGAAACTGATCATTTCAATGATCTTGCTGGAAAGCAATGCCTTTTCTCCTGAGATAAGGAGCTTTGCCACTGGTATAAGCTTCATCCTGGATGATTCCAGACGCTCCCTGTTATGACTAATGATTTCTTTTGAGTATTGGCTTATTTCGGAACTAATCTCATTAAGACGATTTTCAGCGCTTGCAACAGAATCGATAAGGTAATCAGCAACGGCAGTAGGTGTCTTAAGCGATTGATATGCAACCATATCAGTAACAGAAAGATCTTTCTCATGCCCGATTCCTGTAACTATCGGAAGAGGAAACTGGGTCACATGGAAAGCAATATTATAGTTATCGAACCAGCTCAGATCACTTTGTGATCCTCCACCCCTTATTATTGCGATAACATCGAACAGATTAAGATTGTCAGCTATCCTGTCGAGTGCTGAAATTATACCCTTCTCTGTCTCCGCACCCTGCAAGACTGATTCAAAGAGAGCAGTGTAGAAAACATACCCAAAGCTGTTTTCAGCAAGGTGGTTCATGAAATCCGAATACCCGGCAGCTTTGCCGGATGAGATAACCGCAATTCGCTGAGGTACGGCAGGAAAAGGGATCTCCTTATTCAT
>PMBC01000079.1 GCA_003152835.1 Bacteroidales bacterium
GGAATCTCGCATTTTTTTGCATGGCTCGGCCTTGATACTAGATTTACAGGAGCTTTGCCCGTGGCATTCATGAAGCCGCTAAGCGGCAGCGGCGCACGGGGATTAATGATTGATGCAATGAAAACCAACGGAGCTGATTCCTTTATCGGGCGATTGTCATGTACCATGCAGGGAACCACCGATACTACCTTTTATATAATTGCTGTTTATTTTGGCGCAGTCGGTATTAAAAATACAAGGTATGCGATTGGCTGCGGACTGCTTGCCGATCTGGCTGGTTTTATCGCAGCGATCTTGTTGGCTTATCTGTTTTTCGGGTAGGAGGAATGGTAGAAAGGTACAACGGTACAACGGTACAACGGTACAAAGGCACAAAGGCGAAATGGGGAGTGGATGAGGGCGAGAGGGGGAGAAGCACCCGGAGATAAAACCGTGTAACTCCGTGAAAACACTGTGTGACTCCGTGATGAAAAAAGAAAAGTAATACTAAATTCAAATTAACATCTTACATGAAAATAATATCAATACCTACCCTTATTTTGCTTAGTTTAGTTTCGTGCAATCAGGTCAGGACAAAGCAATCTGTAAATCACTATCCAATTGCACAATTCATCGATTCAACAGACATGACAAATAATTTTTATGACAATACGCCAACGTATCCGCTTCCGGTGAAGGAAATTACGATTGAAGGTGAAATTGAGAATCCCGGGAATGTTGACCTGTCGGCACTGCCGATTCATTCTGTAATTGTTAAGGAGACATTGCTTGACAGTACGGGAAATGACAGGTTTACCGGCGCATTCAGGTATGACGGTTATTCATTGTTTGATATACTGGATAAAAGGATTTTAAAAAAGGCAAATGCTTCAGAGTTCAATTCAATAATTGATCTCTATGTTGAAATTGAAAATGATAAGGGAGAGAAAGCTCTTTTCAGCTGGGGTGAGATATTTTATCCGAATAACCTTTATAAGATTATCCTTGCCGGTAGTGTGTCCCGGATAGTACCTTCCAAGACAAAGGACCTGTGGGAGCTTCCGGCAGCATGTAAGATTGTGGCTGCAAGCGACCTCATAACTGAAAGGAATATTTCAAATCCTGTAAAAATCACAGTAAAATCTTACCCGAAATCGTTCAAAACGATAAAAGGACTCTCACCAATGTATTCCGGATCGGTAAAGATCTTCAATGGTGCAGGTCGGACAGGTGAAATTATTACAGCGCCTTCTGTTAATAAGAATGTGACTTTCAATACAATTTTTTACGGAAGGGGAAAGGGTATTCACAGCACCACTCCGTTCACCGGAGTAATGCTGAAAGATCTTTTACAGAAATACTTTCCATTAACAAAGGGAAACATTAAATCAGGGATGATGTGCTTTGCCGGTCAGGATGGATACAGGTGTGCAGTCTCCTATTCCGAGCTCTTCAACCGTAATGACCAGCAGGAGTTTCTGCTTATTACAACTCCAAAAGATGAAGACGGAGGCATGTTCCGCATGTTTCCCGCTGCTGACTTTTTTTCCGACAGAGCAATTAAATCCTTAAGCGAAATAGACCTGAATTTTTAGTAATTTTAGGATTATCCTATTAAAAAGGAATTTTTCTTACGAAAATGATGAAAGCTCTTCTTCTTGAAAAATATAATCAGCTGGTATATAAGGATGTTCCTGATCCGGAGTTAGCTCCGGACGAGGTATTAGTGAAGGTAAAAGCATGTGGTATATGTGGTTCCGATATTAATGGATTTGATGGCAGTACAGGGCGAAGGATCCCTCCGCTAATCATGGGGCATGAGGCTTCCGGGGTCATCGCTAAAACCGGAGCTGAAGTAAAAAATTGGAAAACAGGCGACAGGGTGACCTTTGACTCTACGGTATACCGTCTGGATGACTGGTATACTCTTAGGGGATTATATAATCTGAGCGATAACCGGGAGGTTCTTGGAGTCTCTCCGGGATATTACAGACGAAACGGGGCTTTTGCAGAGTATGTTGCCATTCCCAGCCACATTCTTTACAAGATCCCTGAAAATGTAAGTTTTGAACAGGCCGCAATGGTAGAAGCTGTTGCTGTTGCTCTTCATAGTATAAATATCTCATGTATTCAATCCGGGAATGCCTGTGTTGTAGTCGGAACCGGCACAATCGGTATATTTATAATAAAGCTTCTTAAAATATCCGGAGCTTCCTCTGTTATTGCAGTCGATATAAATGAAAAACAACTGGAGAAAGCTGTAAAAGCCGGTGCCGATTACGCTTTTCTCATTGATGAGGACGATGTCAGCGGAAAAATAAAATCTCTTACATGGAACAGGGGCGCTGATATTGCATTTGAGGCTGCAGGTATGAGCCAGTCAGTCAATACGGCAATAGAAAGCGTACGAAAAGGTGGTAAAGTAGTCCTTGTAGGAAACGTTTCTCCTGTAATAGATTTCCCTCTTCAAAAAGTAGTAACAGGCGAAATAAAAGTACTTGGGAGCTGTGCTATATGCGGAGAATATGAGACCGTTCTTAACTATTTAAAAATGGGAAAGATCAATGTCGATGATCAGATAACGGCAGTTGTCCCCCTTTCGGAAGGAGCCGCCTGGTTTGAAAAACTTTATCGAAAAATAGGTGAAACTGGGAAGGTGATCCTGGTACCATAATTTTAGTCCGGAATGCCGCGAAAAATCTATAATATATCAATTGCAGGGTGCGGTAAAGTGGCTCACCTTCATGCCAGGGCAATACAAAATATTCCTGATGCTCATCTGGCAGGCGTATGGAGCAGAACTTTCGCCACTGCAGAAGATTTTGCTGCCCGGTACAAGACCAGGCCATATTCCAGTATAGGCAAGATGGTCATAGAAAATGATGTCGACCTTGTGATAATTTGCACACCACATCCATACCACAGGCAACCTGCAATTGAAGCTGCAGAGGCGGGTGCCGGTGTTCTGGTGGAAAAGCCTCTGTCATCAAGCCTGCAGGATTGCAATGATATTATAAATATATGCAAGGATCGGCATGTAAAGCTTGGTGTGATCAGTCAGAGAAGATGGTACTCTCCTGTCAAAAGAGTCCGGGAGGCGATTGAAGCAGGGAAGATCGGGAAGCCGGTTCTTGCGACAGTCACAATGCTAGGCTGGCGCGATAAAGCTTATTATGATGCTGACGCATGGAGAGGGACATGGCCGATGGAAGGAGGAGGCGTCCTGGTCAACCAGTCACCTCATTATCTTGATATTCTTTTATGGTTGATGGGAGATGCAGATGAAGTTTACGGTATCTGGAAAAATCTGAATCATCCATATATAGAGGTCGATGACACAGCGCTGGCTATTGTAAAGTTTAAGAGCGGTGCCATTGGAAATATCATTGTAAGCAATTCTCAAAAACCGGGAATATATGGAAAGATTCATATCCACGGCGAGAATGGAGCTTCTGTCGGAGTTCAGATCGATGGAGGAGCCATGTTCATAGCCGGGATGACGGGTGTTACTGAACCTCCTGTTAATGATCTCTGGACAATACCCGGTGAAGAGAATCTATTGAAGAAATGGGTAAAACAGGATACTGAATTCTATAACAGGCACGATCCTACAGTCTTTTATATGCAATGTCAGATAGAAGATTTTATCCATGCACTTAAAGATAAGAGGGAACCGGCTGTTACTGGAAAGGATGGTAAGAAAACCGTTGAGCTCTTTACTGCAATATACCGGTCGACACGAGATAATATTCCGGTTAGATTCCCGCTGAAGAACGAACCTGGAATGGATGGCCGCCAGGGTTTTTTAAACGGTCATAAGTAACAAATAATAATAGTCTATGCCACTCCTGATCGTAATCCTGGGAATCTGCCTACTTCTTATCCTGATCCTGGTACTGAAATTTAATTCCTTTATATCCTTCATAATTGTATCCTTGTTAGTTGCTGTTGCTGAAGGCATGACGATCAGTGAATCGGTTGTCTCAATTGAGAACGGAATTGGCAATACGATGGGTTTTATTCTAATCATACTCAGTTTTGGCGCTATGCTAGGCAAACTGGTATCGGAAAGCGGGGCAGCCCAGAGAATAACATTAAAACTGGTAGAGACTTTTGGAAAAAGGAACATTCAATGGGCATTGATGCTGACCGGCTTTATTGTTGGCATCTCCATGTTTTATGATGTTGCTTTTTTCGTTATGATCCCACTCATATTTACTGTAGCGGCTGCTACTGAACTGCCTTTGCTTTATGTCGGACTTCCTATGCTTGCAGCCCTCTCAGTGACTCATGGTTATCTGCCTCCTCATCCTGCACCCACAGCTATTGTCGCTATGTTTCATGCCGATCTTGGAAAAACTTTGATATATGGAATAATTGTAGCGCTGCCTGCAATAATCGTATCCGGCCCGATTTTGTCAAGAACCCTGGGTAAAATCGATGCCAAACCATTAAAGGAGTTTATCAGCACAAAACCACTGAGCGAAGAAGAGTTGCCAGGCTTCCGGGTAAGTTTTTTCACAGCACTGATGCCGGTACTTCTGATCAGCATTTCCACCATTGCCGGATTTCTTCTGGCAAAGGATAGTGAGGTCGGGAAAGTGCTTGGATATATTGGAAATCCGGTAATTGCAATGTTGATTTCCGTTTTGTTTGCAGTTTACACACTTGGCATGGCAAGAGGAAGGAAACTTGCTGAAATAATGAATTCACTGACCCATTCTGTAGTAAGTCTGACGGTGATAATGTTGCTTATTGCAGGTGCAGGAGCTNNAGTCATTCGACTCTTTCTCCATTGTTTCTCGGATGGCTTATTGCAACTGTTTTGCGTTTTTGTGTCGGGTCAGCAACAGTTGCAGGCATTACAGCAGCCGGCATTATGCTCCCCCTGGTTTCTGTTACAGGAGCAAAACCCGAACTGATGGTTCTGGCAATCGGTTCCGGGAGTCTTATGCTTGGACATGTAAATGATGGCGGATTCTGGCTCTTTAAAGAATATTTCAATCTTAGTATTAAAGACACATTAAGGTCATGGACCGTAATGGAAACATCAATAGGCATTACCGGTCTGATAGGAGTTATGGTTCTGAGTCTTTTTGTTAAATGATTTCTCATCTACTTCATCTCCTTCAACCCCCTTCAACCTTCCCTTACCTGGCGCGTTTACCATCTTTAAACCATATTTCCTCTTATTTTTAAAATTTTCTTGTAATTTTAACCTCCTGGAAATTAAGAAAGTCTACAGCAGGTCTTAAGATGAAAAGAATATTTTCATTGGTTGTCATCCTATCGGTGTTGTCACAAATTGATGCACAGAAGGGTTCTCCCATGCTGTCAAATTTTATCAAAAGCCGGAATATTGAGAACCAGAGCTGGGCAATCTGCCAGGATGATAACCTGGTGATGCTTTTTGCGAACAGGAAGGGTATTCTCACCTTCGACGGTGAAGAGTGGCAAACCATAAGGATACCGGCAATCCCTTATTCGATGCAGAGAAATCCTGAAGACGGAAAGATATATATTGGCGGCGATAACAGTTTCGGTTACCTTGAGAAAAGCGAGACCGGAGGATACCGGTATATTTCACTCCCCAGCGACTCATTGCCTTCTGATATAATTACAAAGATCATTTTTGATGGTTCTTCAGCATGGTTTTACAGTGACCAGACAATAACAAGGTTCAATCTTGAAAACAGGAAGCGGGATCTTCGGCTTGATTCTAAACCAGGGAATTCTTTCAGCGGAATGATGGTGACGCCAAAAAACACTTTTATTAATGTCTCCGGCAAAGGTCTTTTCAGACTGGAGAGCGATACACTCTTCCCGATAGTTACGGGTTACCTTACGGAAAAAACAGCCATTCTCTTTTCTCTGCCCTATAATTCCAATCTTGTCCTGGTAGGACTCAGCGATGGTTCCACCTCCCTCTTTGATGGAATAAAATATTATGATTTTAAGGTCAGGGATAATGGGTATCTCAAAATGAATGCCTTGTCAGAGGGATTAGCGCTTGGAGATACTGCATATGCTTTCTCAACCCTTGACGGGGGAGCAGAGGTTGTTGAAAAAAGTACCGGGAAGGTCATTTATTATATTAATAATCAGAATGAATTACCTGATGATGAGATCTTTGCTATCGGATCAGATAAAAGCGGAGGCTTATGGCTTTCTCACCAGTATGGCCTGACGCGCGCTGACCTCAGTCTTCCGGTCAGGAATTATAGTGTTTTCCCGGGTCTTAAAGGCAACCTTTCCTCTACTCTCAGGTACAACAATGAACTCTATGTATCAACGAGTGAAGGAATATTTTATCTTTCTGAAGTAAGGAATTATACAGGGGTAGATATAATAGTAAAGAATGAACCGCAAACTGTTTCAAAACCTGATAGCACAAACATTATTCCCGCTCAGACCCGGCAGAACAGCAGAAAAAGTATTTTTGCCCGGATTTTCGGTAAAAAGAGTTTCCAGCGGCAGGAACCGGCTGAGACACAGGAAGCTCAAAAGAATCTGACCGGCCAGGTAACAAAAAAGAGAGTCAACATGCTGACATCTGTAACAACCTCCTGGGTAAAGGTTTACGGATTAAGCGAAAAATGCCGCCAGCTTGTCGCTTCACCCTACGGTATACTAGCTGCTACCAACAGGGGATTATTTATAATAAGCGATCATAAAGCTTCCTCCATTATAAAGAACCGTTATATTAATTCTATCAGCTGGATTCCATATGGAGGGAAATACTATATTGCGGCAGGTGATGGTTACTTATCAATAAAGTACCGGTATGGTAAATGGCTTACAGAAATTCCTGACCCTGAATTTATTAACCCGGTATACTCTGTAACTGTAATGGCCGATAAGACTTTATGGCTTGGTTGCGATAATATGGCCTGCCGGACAGATCTGGACGACAGCCAGAATAGACTTCAGTATAATACCTATGTTACAAAGAAGGACTACCCTGAGCGCTACACACTCGACCAGGTAAATGATACTCTATTCCTCTTTACAGAATCAGGTATACATTTCTATGATATCAAAGCTGACAGGTTTAAGCCTTATAATATTAATTATTCTGATTCCCTTATCGAAAAAGACTTCCTTGTTCCTTCATCAAATCTCCGAATTTACAGGCAGTCCGGCAACTGGTTTTCTGTAGGTCAGCAAAATATTGACTCCGGTAAGGAACTTTCCCTTCTTAAAGTGTTTGACGATATCGTATCTGTCAACGTTGACAATAGGAACCTTTGGGTTATTGAAGGCAACAATAAGCTTTACTGTATAAACAAAGTGGGATCATCAAAAATGAAACCGGGAACGGAAGTCTTTATTAAAAGCATTTCCAACGAAAGGGGAACTGCCTTTAACCTCAGTGATGTAAAATTTAAAAGAGGAGACAATGTCATCAACTTTAATATCATTGCACCTGAATATCTGAAACAAAATACAACGGAATATCAGTATACCATTAACAGGATTATGTCCGGCTGGTCATCTTGGGATGTACGTACCCATTATCCTGTGCCCATACCAAGACAGGGTGAATATACTCTCAGGGTAAGGGCAAAGGATCTCTGGGGAAACATCGGAGAGCCTAAATCCTTAAAGTTTACAATCAGGGCACCCTTTACCAGGACTCTTGTTTTCTATATCCTGGTAGGATTTGCAACACTGTTTTTAATCGGACTTGTGTTCGGGTTCAGGGAGCGACAACTGCATAAACAGAACAGAATACTTGAAGAAAAGGTAAGGGAGAGAACTGCTGAAATTGAAGCACAGAAACAAGAGATTACAGCGAGTATAGAATATGCAAGCAGAATACAGATGGCTATGCTCCCGGTGGAAGATCATTTCAGGAAATCATTTTCAGATTATTTTATATTCTTCAAACCGAGAGATATTGTAAGCGGTGATTTTTACTGGATTGGAGAAAATGAAAAATCTACGCTCTTCACAGTTGCCGATTGTACTGGTCATGGCGTGCCAGGGGCATTCATGAGTACAATGGGAATATCGACACTTCACGAGATAATATCAAATAACCGCGACCTAAAGGCGAATTCAGTTCTTAATACCCTAAAAGCCAAGATAATGGGTGCCCTTCATCAGACCGGTAAAGAAGGAGAGGCTGCTGATGGGATGGATATTGCACTTTGTGTTCTTAATAAAGAAAAAACAATCCTTCAGTATTCAGGTGCCTTCAATCCGCTCTTCATATTTCAGGGGGGCGAGCTGAAGGAATATAAAGCTGACAGGATGCCAATAGGAATTCATTATGGTGAGGCGGTATCTTTTACGAATTATGAAGTTAGTGTCTCAAGAGGGGATACAATTTATTTATTCTCGGATGGATTAAATGACCAGTTCGGGGGACCCGATGGATCCAAATACAAGAAATCCAATCTGAAAAAACTCCTTTCCGAGATCTATTATCGTCCAATGGTAGAGCAACGGAATATTATCGAAACAGAATTTGCCAACTGGAAAGGTTCCGGAGATCAGATCGACGATATCACAATTATCGGTATCAGAATTTAATAAACAAAATCTCCCCATCTCCCCATCTCGCTTCCGCTTCGCGGAACTGCGTCACGGAGTTTACCCCGCTAAGCGGGGTTCCTTGTCTCCCCCTCTCGCCCTCTCCGGCTATTAAAAAATAGTTATCTTTAAATTTAAAATACTGATTTATGAAAATTAAATTCCTCGGTGCTGCCCGCGAAGTTACTGGCAGCAAACATCTGATAACCACTGATTCAGGCAAGAAACTCCTTCTTGATTGCGGAATGTTCCAGGGTAAAGGCCTTGAGACTGACGGAATGAACAGGGATCTGGGATTTGAACCTGAAGAAATAGATCATATTATTCTTACTCATGCCCATATTGATCATGCAGGGCTGATTCCTTATATGTATAAACGGGGATTCAGGGGCTCAGTGGTTTGCACAAATGGTACCCGCGATCTTTGTGCAATAATGCTTTCAGATTCAGGATTCATTCAGGAGCATGATACCGATACTTTCAATAAAAGACGGACTAAGAAAGGTCTCCCTCTTGTAACACCAATATATACCCAGCAGGACGCTGTTGCCTGCATGAGCCTTTTTATCGGAGTTCCGAGTGACATGAATTTCAGAATTGACGAAAATATTAAGGTGCGGTTCACGAGTACGGGTCATATGCTTGGCAGCGGTGTTGCAAACCTGCAGATAATTGAAAAAGGGCAGATCAAGCGGATTGCTTATACAGGTGATATAGGAAGGCCCGTCGACAGGATACTTTCATCCCCGGTTCCATTCCCCCAGGCCGATGTTCTTATTACAGAATCAACCTATGGCGACAGGCTGCACCAGACTGATGAAGACGCTGATATGGAACTCCTGGAAGTATTAACGGAAACCTGTCTCAATAAAAGAGGGAAGCTGATAATTCCCGCATTCAGTGTCGGTCGTACTCAGGAGATCGTTTATACCCTTAATAACTTCTTTAATGCCGGCAGGTTGCCGCGTGTTGATATTTTTGTCGACAGCCCGCTCGCGGTTAATGCCACCACTGTTTTCAGGATGCACTCCGAATGCTTTAATGAGGATTTTAAAAAGTTGCTTGAAATAGATGACGATCCATTCGGCTTCAGCGGCCTCACATACATTACAAAGCAGGAGGATTCGAAAAAGCTGAATGACCATAAGGAGCCATGCGTGATTATTTCAGCTTCAGGAATGATGGAAGCAGGCCGTGTCAAGCATCATCTTGCTAATAATATATCGGACCCTAAAAATACAGTTCTGGCAGTCGGCTACTGCTCTCCTGCAACCCTGGGCGCCAGGATCATTGGCGGAGCAAAAGAGGTTTCAATTTTTGGTACCGTGTACCCGGTCAACGCTGAGATCCGGAGTATAGAATCGTTCTCCGGCCATGCCGATTACAGGGAGATGATTCAATTCCTCGGATGCCAGGAGAAGAGCGCCATTGAAAAGACATTTATTGTTCATGGTGAATACGAGACCCAGAAAAAATATGTTGCCACACTGCAGCAAGAGGGTTTTAAAAATATAGAAATACCAGCAAAAGGGCAGGAGTTCGAGGTTTTGTAATTCCGATTATCTCATCACAAACTTTCTGAGCTCCTTCCTGACCTGTTTATAGTCAGGCAACATCTCTTCCAGCAGCTTGTAAAAGCCTATGCCGTGATTAGGGTGCTTAAGGTGGCACAATTCATGGATTATAATATATTCATAGAATTTCTCATCGAGCTTGATCAGCTCTGAGCTTATTGATATTTTCCCTTTTGATGAGCAGCTTCCCCACCGGCTTTTCGAAGCTCTCACTACAATTTCTGAAGGATTAAAATGGTAATTTTCATATTTCAGCAAAATCCTGTCCAGAAGCAGGCTGAATTTAAGAAGTGCCTTCTCATGGTACCATTTGTCCAGCATGGCTTTTATCTTCGTGCTGTCACCGGTATCCGGCAATCCGGCTTCTATAGTGCCGTCGTATTCCCTGACAAAAAGTTTGGGAAACCGGGTAAGTTTTAGAATATGCTCTTTTCCCATGTAAAAATGATGCTCTCCGTCTGTATATTTCTTGCCATAGTTTATCCTGACGGAATCAGAATAATTATCAATATGCTTCTTAATCCATTGAGATTTCTCATTTACAAACCTGTCAATTCTCTGAAGTGAAACACCTTTTGGAGCCCTGATAACCACTCCATTATGTGGACTTATGCTGATAGTAATTGACCGTCGCCTCGAATAAATTACCGTATAGTCAATTTCANNTCTTTTTACAAATCAGGCCCCCGGCATGAAATCCCGATTTATCGGGAGGGGGTAAGCCATGCTTTAACTTGACCGGGGGTTGTTGTTGAATCATTAAAAAATTATAACAATTTGTTAAAATAATTATAAAATACAAAATCAGGGCTCATTTTGGGAATAAACAGTTTAATATTGTTGTCTATAAAATGAATGCAAGTCAATAATTGAAAAATAATGATAAAGATACTTGCCCATATCGATTCTTATTCGTCACTCATGACGACACAGACAATTCAGGCTTAGGTTAGTNNAGGTTAATTAGGTTAATTCTCAAATCATGTGGGTAATAAAACGGGAGACGAAAGTCCCCCGTTTTTTTTTATATCCGGAGGAAAATTATTCTGCAGCAAGGTTTATGACGGTAATCTCCGGCGGCATCCATATCCGGAAGGGTATAGCAAGTGTTCCCAATCCTCTGTTTACATAATGATACTGATTACCTTTCGAATAAAGTCCGTTCCAGTGAGGGTAGAAATACATGGCAGGGCTCCATCTGAACCATTTTGTGATCACACCCATCTGCATCCCGTGAGTGTGGCCCGAAAACGTAAGGTCAATATCTGTTTTCCCTGCCACATCTGTTTGCCATTGATTGGGATCGTGACATAAAAATATCTTATAATCAGCGCTGTCTGTCCCCTCCATAGCTCTCCTGAGATCGCCATGAATTATTTTTGAATGCCTGCCTCCAGTTACTACCCCTATAAATGCGACCTTTGCTCCCCCGATTTCCATTATGAGATTACTGTCGTGCAAAAGATGATATCCTGAAGCTGTGATCTTTTCAGAAACCTTCGTCATAATATCTGCCTTGTCAGCCAGCGTGGAGCCGGGCATATAGGTACCCATATCATGGTTTCCGATTATTGCGAAGTTGCCGTACCGGCTCTTCTCTTTTGAAAGGATTGTATCGCAACCGTCAAATTCTCTCCATCCGTAGCTGATAAAATCCCCCGTATTTATAATTATATCGGGATTTAGATCATTGACAATCCCAATCGCTTTCTGAAGCTGGCCGTAATGATTATAGAATCCTGAAAGGTGGAGATCTGAGATCTGCACTATCCTGAGTCCATTCAGCCCGGGTTTAAGATTTTTAATTTTTACCGTTATCTCTTCTGTTTTGAAATTGAACCTGCCGATAAATGTACTGCAGGCGACAACGAGGAATATTAAAGCTGACAGGAATAATCCGGCACTTGTCAAACCCTTCAAGTATGTGCCTCTCCTTATTCTTATAAGCCTGCCGGTGAAGTGGAACAGACTCAGAAGAAACCTGGGGAAGGCAACGGCACATAACATTCCTGCCAGGTTCATGTGAAATGATATGTTTTCCGGAGTATCGTAAAAGCCCTTATATGTCCTGCTCCTTATGAAGAAATACCAAAGAAATACACTCAATATAAAATTGAATGTCAAGGAAATATAGAATTTTGGCTTTGAGCTGTTCTGGTAATGCTCCCTGAGGACGAGATAAGTCAGGATCTCGAGGGTCAGCAGGATAATAAACACCGGCATGTCTTAATGTTTGTTTCAAAATTACTCAAATAATATTTAAGCTGATTATACTACTTTCACATGTTAATATTCAAATCAGATGTCTGAAGTTAAGTTTTATGACCCAGGATTTGTTCCGGCCGGGCATCTTACCTATTCGGTAATAACTGCGCGATTCGAAGGCAGATGGATATTTGTCCGCCACACAGATCGTAAAACATGGGAGATACCAGGAGGGCATATTGAAGAAGGGGAATCGTCAGAGGAAGCAGCCTCAAGGGAACTAATGGAAGAGACTGGCGCTATTGAATTCACTCTCGGCTGTGTGGCAACTTATTCTGTTGAAAATAATAAAGGCACGGGCTTTGGAAGGCTCTATTTTGCCGAAGTTGTCAGTCTGGGAAGAATACCTGACAGTTCAGAAATTGCAGAAGCAAAATTATCGGATCGTCTTCCTGAAAGCCTCACATATCCGGAAATTCAGCCACGTCTGTTCAGCAGGATTATTGAATTTTTAAACTCTGAAGAATGAAGCTATTTCTTACCAATTTTCAAATAGATTTCTTCTAGATATACTCGAAGCTTATTTTTTTAAGCCATTTCTCTTCAAGCAGCCTGGCTATTCTTTTCACTACTGTTCGCCTGATCTCGAGTTCTACCGGCAGTGTGGGATCCTGGTGTGCAATATTGATCCTGGTTCCAATAATAAAGTGTATCTCATCACTCTCCATTAACATCTTCACGATCTTGTCGGCAGGACCTTTCCCGAGTCTTATACTGTTATTATAAGTCTTAAGGATCTCATTGACTTTCTGAAGAGTGAGGATACCTTCGGTAACCAGGTCTATGCCTTCCAGAAAGCTTTCGGGAGGAAGTTCGGGATCTTCGAAAATAAGTTCATCCACTATTGTCCTGTTCAGTTCCCTGGCGACAATGTCGGCTGTTGTTCCTCCGCATAGGATTACCTTTCCCTTGTATCCGCTTACCTTTGCTGCCAGTTCCTTATCCTTTTCCTTTTCGAAAGGAGGACCGGTACAGATCATCAGCTTACGGGGCTCCCGGAAATAAATGACTGCGCAGCTTATATCGTCCTTTGCCTTGTACCCATCGTTTTTGTGAGCCATAGTTACGATCTTGCCTGCCAGCATAACTGCAGAAATGGATGATTCACTCGTTACCAGCTGGGAGGCATAAACTGCAATGCTATCCCTTTCCCATCCGAATGGGAAGGATTCGCTCCCCATCCCGCTTTGTGATACTCCGTCTGAGCAGAAAATAATACGATCCTCTTTTTCGGGCATGAAGGTGCATGTCCGCAGAACCTTTCCTGAATTCCTGCCTTTATCCAGGATCACTTTTTTCCATTGAATATCGAGCACTTTGTTCCCTTTGAGTATAATTGTGGAAGGATTGTCATATTCAAGAATATTCGCCTTCCCGCTGCTTTCGATGTCAACGATGGTAAAAGTTGAATAGCTTATCTTCCTTTCACTGCACACTGGCAGGGTATTCATAATAATCTCTGCAATCCGGTCCACCTCTTTGTGTTCGCGAGTGAAGTTAAGTGCCATTGTGGCTGTCAGAGTAGCCAGTATATTGGCTTTTACGCCATGTCCCATGCCATCAGACAGGACAGCAATGACCCTCTCTTCTTCACGGATGTACCTGTAAAGAAAAACATCACCGCAAATCCTCTCTCCGTCGTGATTTCGCTGCTGGCTGTTTACCTCGATGTAAAA
>PMBC01000173.1 GCA_003152835.1 Bacteroidales bacterium
GTCCTGTCAATGACAATGTTTGCAAAGAACCAGGTCCCCTCATCTTTTTTCTGGAGAAGTGCCTTGAATTCCATTGGGTTTGTAACACCTTTAATTGTGAGCGACCCTCTAACAACAGCAATTCCCTTATCGAAAGGATCGCTGCCAGTAAGAACCAGTTTTGCTGTTGGGAATTTTTCAACGCCGAAAAAATCGTCTGACTTCAGGTGCTTTTCAAGCATCTGGTTTGATTCAGATTCCTTGATGCTGGCCATATCGATATTAAACTCGCCTGAAACGATCTGGTTATTGTTCAAGGTAAGCCAGCCGTCTTTTAAATTAATAGTCCCGGTATGCTGACCCATTACCTTTTCGCCCAGCCATTGTAAAGTAGTTTTTTCAATATCGGCATTCATCTTTACCTGTGCATTTGTCAGAACAGGGTAAAGCATAAAAGTTAATAAGAGAAGTGTATTTTTCATATCTGCTGCTTTTGTGTTTATTTCATTAACAACACTAAAAAGACATTGTTCAATCTCCATTGAATGTCGAAAAAGAAAGAAAGAGATTTATAGTTTTTGAATGTTGAGCCCGCCGCTTATTTCGAAAACCATCCCGGTCGAAAAATCCCAGTCACCCCTTGCGAGTGATGCAACAGCTTTGCCTATATCCTCAGGAAATCCCCATCGCTTTTCAGGAATAAGCCCTTCGCATATAAGTTTGTTGTATTTATCTTTTTGTTTAACTGTCATATCAGTCTGGATAATACCAGGCCTTACTTCAAAAACCTTGATGTCATCATTCGCCAGGCGGTCGGCAAAAACGGTCGAAGCCATGGTTAGCCCCGCCTTTGACAAACAATATTCTGCCCTGTTTATGCTCGACCTGGTGGATGAAACAGAAGTGATGAAAATGATTATGGGATTATAGCCGGTTATCTGCTGTCTCAGCCAGATCATCTCCTTAGCAATTTTCTGCGCGAAGAATACCGGTCCTTTAAGATTTATGTTCATGACCCTGTCATAGCTCTCTTCAGTCATTTCAAGAAGGTCGTTCCGCTGAAGAGGCGCAACACCTGCATTGTTAACCAGGATATCAATCCGCCCGTACCTGTCGAGAATATCCCTGACAACCTCCACCTGGCAACCCGTACATGAAATATCAAGACCTACCGGTAAAAACTCCCTGCCCATTTTTTCAACTGCCGTCCTGAGTATTCCAATGCCTTCGCTGTCGACAGAACGGGATATTGCCGCAATGTCAAAACCCTCAGATGCCAGGGAAATCGCAACCGCTCTCCCTATCCCCCTGCTGGCGCCTGTAATGGCTGCTACAGGTTTATTATTCATCCTAGCTAATTTTCAGGTTCAACAGAAATATGGCGATAAAGGTAATAATTTGATCAAATCAGTCAACACCCTTCAGAATTATCTTCCAGATAATCTTTCCACACTTTTTCAAACCAGAGATTCTGCGCAGGTATTTTCCTTGGTTTTACAAGCTTATTAAATACTTTCCCTTCCCTGTAATTTACTTCAAGTATATCTCTTTCAATCGCCCTGTCATAATTACAGAGTTCTGCGCTGTCAATGCTTTCACTTGACAGATCAATGGCCTCATTATCATCTCCTGTAACAAGATAAGATCCCCTGCTTCTTCCACCGCCTGCCAGGTACTCCCTTATTGCCTCAAGATAAACGAAGTGTGTCAGGCAATGATCCGCAAGCTGGAATGTTTTAGCAAGCTCCCTGACCGATCCGGCCCCGATCCAGTCAGTCAGATTATTCAGCGTCTCTCCGGCTTCAGATGCCGCTGATGTCACCCTGCTGAGATTCCTGATTATGCCGCCAGCCTCTGACATTCTCTTTCGTATCTCCAGCAGGTACTTTTTATTTTCGCGCCTGGTTCCTGCCGCAATCCATTTTCCTGCCAGCAACAGTTCTTTTTCAATCTCTTCCTTTGACTGCTTCAGGAAGATATCCGTTTCTCTGACCGTATTTTTATACTTTCTGAAAATCTGCCATGCTGCCCTGTAACTTCCAACTTGCCCGGAATTGAGCGCAGAACCGCCCGGACGATAAACACCATGGGAACCATTTACTTCGCCAACAGGGAAAAGATGCTTCAGATCTGATTCCCACCAGATATCTCCTTTCAGTCCCCCATTATTATGCTGTGCGCAGACCGCAATTTCAAGCAATTCCTTCGACAGATCTATTCCATGTTCCTTATAAAGGTCGTATGCCGGGAAGTTTATTGCAAGAAGTCTTTCAAGAGGACTTTTCTTAATGGCACCCGAGTTTTTAAGGTAATCATATACTTCAGGATCAAGTTTGTCGGGCGAAAAGGCCAGCGACTCCCCAAATGAAGGATTTGCAGTATAGTCAAGAAAAACTCTTCGTTTCTTTTCCGTAATTTCCCTGCTAACCAGCAGATCGATCAGGGAAGATCCATATCCCTTTATCTTCCCGGGATCAAAAGGCCACTGGTATCCTTTCAGGAATATTGCTTTTGTAAGTGACCCGTAATCCGGGAAAAACTGGTTCAGGAACTCCCTCCTGTCATATCCTTTTTTATCAGTTGAAATATATGCAGGGATAGCCTGCTGGTAGCTGCCCGAAAGGTTCCATCTGAACTTAACCGAGGCGATTCCGAACTGCGATTCAGTCAGGTTTTGCCCTGAAGCGCCTGCTTTAAAAGCCATTCCGATCGATCCGTCCTGGGAGAGGGGATAAACACTTGTCTCATAAATCCCTGCAGGTCCGCCGGTTCCAAGGATTATATTTTCACAATTAAAAAGAACGAATGCTTTTGACGGATCCTTCTGTCTTGTATTTATTGCAATAGCACCTACTACCCTCGATTTAACTCGATCAGTAAGAAGTGAAATTACCTGGTGCCGGTCCAGTATCTTTATTTTACGCCTTTTCACCTCTCCGGCCAGCGCTTCAAACATTCTTTTTGATGTATAAGGGCCTGCAGATGTTGCCCTTGAACGGTTATCATGATCCGTTCTATACCCGGCCCAGGCTCCAAACCTGTCATGAGGAAATTTCACTCCGAGTCTGACAAGATTCATAAATGCCTCGACAGATCCCTGTGCTTCGCAAAGTGCAATATCGCCATGCATGCATCTTCCATTGAAAAGGTCTGCTGCCATTTCAGGAACTGAATCGGGCTGAGTTCCGCTGAGCGACAATTTGTAGTAAGTCTGCTTGTCCGATCCGGCATTGTTCGAAGTTCCTCCACCCCATTGCGAAGTGGCAATCACAAGGTCATGCTGCCCGAATGAATGGAGAGAAACAGCGGCATTCAAAGCGGCCGCTCCGCTGCCTATAACAAGTGTATTCACACTGAGACACCTGATATCAAAACCCTCCAGGTGAATTAATTCATTTTCCATCGGCAATTAGTTTTTTCAATTCAGCACCATATATCTCCCTGTCCCTGATCACACACCCGCCATGCTTTAGATTGCTGATGAGTCTTGTACATCCCGAGCATGTAATGCAAAATTTTGCAGGATCTGCCTTGCCATATTTCATGATATCAGCTGGCATTGAAGGGTATGCAAATGAGTTCCTTCCGAAACCGATAAAAGAGGACCCACTGTTTTTTATTACTGCGGCGCCGACGTTGGGAGCAAAATGCCGCAGGTAGGAATATGCTGACCCAACAAAACTGATTTCAGGAAATCTTTTCTGAAATATTGAGGTGCCGGTGATCATCCTCATTACACCCTCAAGAGGATGCTCGTCAGGAACTGGTCTGCCGGGAACGGGAGTGTCGAAAGGCCGGGTTACATGTGGATTGAAATAAGGGTTTCCCATGCTTATATTGATCAGCCGTACATCTCGCTTGAGAAGCTCTTCCACCAGAAGCAAGGGTTCCGAGAAGTCGGGATGGTCGTTTTTATCGACGCCAAACCCGCCCTTATAGCAATCTGAAATGTTTAATCTTGTTGTAATCATTATTCCTGCTGATTCCTCCCTCATGAGATCAATGGTTTCGAGCATGAACCGGAATCTGGTTATTGGATCGGCTCCTCCGTAAATGCTGTTGATTCTTCCTTTTGCTGATAACGATTCTATCATCAGATACCCATGACATGCTTTAATGTCAATTGCATCAAATCCTGCTTCCGAGGCAAGTTTTGCAGAAGAGATATATTGATCCCGGATCTGCCGGAGGTCGCTATCCGTAAGAATATAGGGTTCCGTTATGTCCAGAACCGGGTTGAGCGCAGCAACCTTCGGTGTTGATTTTCCTCCCGGCTTGCTGTACCTGCCTGAATGAGTCAGCTGTATTACAAGGATCGGGTTGAAACCTTTTTTTGAGGCGGCCATTCTGGTTTCATAAACCAGTGATCTGTAAAATTCAAGGTTGCCGCTGGTAATCATAGGCTGACCCGGATTTGATCGCCCGTCTGCTGAAACTGCTGTTGCCTCAAACCAGATTATGCCGCTTCCTCCTTCAGCATATCTTAGATAACGTCTCTTTGTCAGAGGTGAAGGGGACCCGTCAGGTTCAGAATCATACCCCTCCATAGGCTGAACCACAAAACGGTTTCGAATGGAAAAACCATCGATTGTCAATGGACCCAGCAAAGGGGAGAGATCATTGCTGAAAGGAAGGTCGAACCCAAGTTCTTTTGCCTTCCCGATGATTTCATCTGCATTTCTGTATCTGAATCTTTCGTGCACTGAAGCAAATATTTTTATTAGAAATTACCGTTTTTTTCGGTCCGCCCGAAATTCACTGAACGTGGACTTATCCACGATCTCCTGGCTGCAACCCCGCAATAATAGCCTGCCATCCTTAGAAAAACGGGGATACGTACAAACAATTTCGGAATAAAGAACAGTATCAATCCTGCGATCGCAGCCAGTAGCCCGATAAGAATATTGTCGGCTATTATCAGTGAGTGCATTAATAACTTTTCGGTTCCTGATTTATGTTTATAAATATAAACATGCCTTGAAACCTGGACTTCGCATTTGGTAACAGAGGTTGTCCGGAGGTTTATTCTTGAGCTGCCGCCATGATTATGCTCAATTATTATATTGCTGAAGTAAGCCACTTCTCCTCCTGAATTACGTGCTCTTTTGCAAATGTCAACATCCTCCGAATACATCCAGAAATCCTCATCAAATCCGTGAAGGCTCAAAAAAATATCTTTATGGATCATCATTACCGATCCTGAAACCCAATCGGGAAAACTAACACTGACAATTCCATTTTTTTTATCCGTTGATGCAACCGGCTTGTTTCGGATTCTTAAGAGGCCGGGGAATGAACCCCTGAATTTTGAATCACTTCCATCCTCCCGAACCTGCCTGCAAGAGACTATATAAAATGAAGCATCAGTCCTGGCGCCGGCAAGAAGCTTTTCAATTTCATGTTCCGTAACTACGGTATCGGGATTAAGAAAGAGAAGGTATTCACCTGAAGCATAAGAGGCGCCAAGGTTGCATCCATTTGCAAAGCCTCCGTTGATCTTGTTCCTGATAAATCTGAAGTTTATAAATCTCTCTTCGAGCTTGTTAAGACCATCATCACCTGAATTGTTATCGACAATAATGGTCTCCATGCTGTACCCGCTTCCGGAGAAAGTATTAAGCGCATTGAGGCATTTGGCAAGCCGATCCCATCCCTTAAAACATACTATGATAACCGACAGATCCATTGAAATATTCTGTATTATTTCCTCACAAATTAACTCAATAACTCAATACGACTGCACTAAAAGGGAATTTTTGTCTTGCGGTCTTGCAGTCGGGAAATCCTGAAATCATTCCTGAATTGATGATTGTGATTCATCCTCATTAATAATCTCCATCTCTTCTGGCTCACTACTCCACTCAACTTCAGGTTCCTGCGGACCTTCCTTCCGGTACCATATTGCAAGAATGATCCCTGAAACGAACCCGAGCATATGAGATTCCCACGAGACGTTCTGATAAACACCGGGGAAGATACCCCAGACCATTTCACCATAAAGAAAAACTATAAGCAGGGATAATGCAACCAGCCTGTAATAGCGCCGTATAATGCCGCTGAAAAACAGGAATGAAGCAAGTCCGTAAACCAATCCGCTTGCCCCGATATGCCAGGCTTCCCTGCCGCCAACCCACACGAGCAATCCTGTAAGAACCCAGGTCCAGGATAATACTTTAAGGGCTATTTCTGAATAAAAGAAGAAGAGTGCTATAGAAAGCATAAAGAGCGGCAGTGTATTATTAAGCAGGTGCCTGAAGTTTTCATGAATGAACGGAGAGAGAATAATTCCGGGAAGTCCCTTTGCTTCCAGCGGATAGATTCCAAGGCTTGTTAGATCTGCCTCAAAGAGAGTTTCAGTAATTTTTACGAGCCACATGAAGAGAACCATAACAGAGGGAATAATAATGCTTAACAGGAATTTCTTCCTGTAGAAGGCAGCCTCGGATTTAATATCTGATGCGGAATGGTTCATTTATTGATCGTGCAATCATATAATCGTGCTTCGTAAGCCGTAGCTTTCTTTGACATCCGAAGCTTCAACGAAGGATGTGGCGAAGGCTTGTAATTTTAATTAAAGCCCGGGAAGTTAATTACTGCTTCCTCGCGTATTCTGTCAAGTGTTTTTATGAGATTAATGCTGAATGAAATCGGGACTACCTGGCTCTCAGTCCTTTTATCGTCGAGGCACTTCATCACCTCTTCTGCCTCCCAGTGGTAGCCCATTGCCGGTGGCGAAAACACAAATTCCTGTTTTTCACGGCCATGAAGCTCCAGCAGAACGCTCTGGTTCATATCTCTGCCCCTAGAAATGGTCATATTTCCTTTTTCACAAAGAATCTCACAACCGATCCCGATGTTTGTATTGAAGGAACTGTATAAAGCAGCCATACGTCCGTCCTTATAGCGGAAAATAGCGCTTACCGATTCTTCCGATCCTGTGGGTGAAAAGGCTGCTGAAGCTTTGACATCGGCCGGGACTCCCATGAAAGTGAGTGCATCAATAACCGGGTATATGCCAATATCAAGGAGTGAGCTCCCGCCGAGAGAAAGGTTGAATTTGCGATCGAGCGGATCAAATGGCGGTATAAACGAGAAATACCCATAAAGGTGGTATATTTTCCCCAGCATACCCGAATTGATTATCTCCGATGCTTTCTTATAAAACGGCTGGAAAGGAGGCCATAGCGCCTCCATAAGAAAGAGCTTTCGTTTTTTTGCTTCTGAGATCATCTGGCTGACTTCGTTGCAGTTCATTGCAAAAGCCTTTTCGCAAATTACATTCTTTCCGTTTTTCAGGCACAATAAAGTGTGTTCCCGATGACAGGAATGAGGAGAAGCAATGTATACTACTTCCACATCCGGATCAGACGCAAGTTCTTCATAGCTGCCATAATATTTTTTACATCCAAATTCATCAGCAAATTTTTTAGCGCGCTGAAGATCTCTTGAACCCACCGCATATATTTCGGCATTCTCCAGAAGCTGTAATCCCCTGCTGAATTTTACCGACATTTTCCCCGGAGCCAGGATGCCCCATCTGTATTTCTTCATACATAAATTTTAATTTATAAATATATGGAAATAATTGTGTAGTCATTTATCTATCCAATCGATCGACACATACCGTGGTTACTATTAACCCATCCCCCA
>PMBC01000065.1:0-131 GCA_003152835.1 Bacteroidales bacterium
CCTTTTATGATTATTGGCGGGAAGATCAGGGACCTATTAAGGATTCCTTCTCTGCGTCTTATTATAAAACCAGATTTATGCAATTCCTGCGGTTTATGTACACGTGCTTGTCCTATGTCTCTTCCGTTAGA
>PMBC01000065.1:223-4712 GCA_003152835.1 Bacteroidales bacterium
AAACCTATTGAGAAGTTATCAGAAAACACTAACTACAGTGCAGTAAACCTGGGAACCTTAAATGATTTAAAGGATTACTCCATCATTCACCCTGTGAGTAAAAAACTTATTGAAGGTAAAGTATTTTTAAAAGATGCTACAAAATTGACTGGCACGGAAATTTCCTTCAACTCGCTCCCTCCTAATTCAGAACAACCTTATTTTCACATTCACAGAAAAAACGAAGAGACCTATATTGTTTTAAAAGGATTTGGTTTCTTTCAAGTAGACGATGACTGTTTTAATATAAAGGAAAATAGCATAATTCGAGTTGCACCTAAAGGCAAACGAGGTATTTGTAATACTTCACATGAAGCAATGATATACATGGTAATCCAATCTAAAGAAAATTCATTAGAGGAGTATACCACCACTGATGGAGAACGGATCCCTGTTGAGCCAAGATGGAGATAAAAGACTACGGATTGTTAAAAATGAGTTATAGTTAATTGCATTAGCACCCTGCCTGGAGAAAAAACTGATTAGCAACTAACTATAACGAACATTATCTTTGAATTATCAACATTGTCTATAAAACAACTAAAAGAATAAAAATGAAAACTCAATTTATTCTCCGATTTTGTTTTTTAGTTCTCCTCGGATTGTTTTTCACCTTAAACACCAATGTTCAAGGACAATCAGTTAAATATGATCTGTTTAGCCTTTGTAAAGACAACAAGCTAGAGCTATTTAATAGACAAATTTCTCAATTTTCAGAGAAAGAAATGAAAGGTATTCGTTTTTCAAAAAATACAGGTGATGGGATTGCCTGGTTAAAGGGTATTGAATTCTCCAATGGTATAATTGAGCTTGATATTAGAGGTAAAGAAGTTATGCAGCAAAGCTTTGTGGGCGTCGCTTTCCACGGTTTGAATAATGAAACATTAGATGCTATCTATTTCCGTCCGTTTAACTTTCAATCTACTGATCCAGTTCGTAAGATTCATGCAGTTCAATATATTTCACACCCTGACTATACCTGGTCAATACTAAGAGAAAAACATAATGGAAAATATGAAAAAACAGTAACTCCTGCCCCTAATGGAAATGATTGGTTTCATGTCAGAATCGTTATTCAATATCCTAAAGTGTCTGTTTATGTAAATGGCAATTCTGAACCCAGTTTGGTCATTGACAAATTAAATGAGAGAAAGACCGGCAAAATTGGATTATGGGTTGGTAATACTTCTGATGGGGACTTTTCAAATCTTCAGATTACCAATCAATAATGAGTAAAAATTAATACATCACCCTGACTAATTTATAATAGCAACTAACTGGACCTGGCCTAAACGATTCAGACTTATAAACCTAAATCAAACGAACGCTAACTCATTATGGACATGATAGAAACTGAAAGGCTTATTCTTAAACCTTTGACATACGAACAACTTACAAAATATACTAGACTTGACAACTCATTGGAGACAGAATTAAATTTAAATACTACATCAAGGACAATTACGGCTGACCTCAGAGAAGCTCTTGAACAAACTATTTTACCAAACGTTGCAGACTCAAATAAAAACTACTTATTCTCTACCATCTGGACTATTATTTCAAAAGCAGATAACAAAATGGTTGGGGATTTGTGTTTTGTGGGAGAACCAAATGCAGATGGAGAAATTGAAATTGGTTATGGAACCTATGAGGAATTCAGGAAAAGGGGATTTATGACAGAGGCTGTGAGTGCAATGATTAAATGGGCTAATAAACAACCAAATATTAGAACAATCATTGCATCAACCGACAAAACCAATGTTGATTCGTTCTCAATTCTTCAAAAGAATAATTTTACAAAATCCGGAGAAACTGAGACACTTTTTAATTGGCGACTTGAAATCACTTAGCCTCTAAAGGACAATATCAATGAATAAATCCCAAACGAAACGCTAACAGCCTGTCTCATATGGAGGATTTACTGTTTGATAAGAATCTTCCGAATCACAAAAAAACCCTTAACAAATCACTTATCAAATTCTATCTTGACAGATATACTTCGTCTACTTACCAGGACTTCACTATCTATAAACTTTTCTTTGACAGGGCAGCTTGCCCTCTGCCGTTTATCGGGACTAGAAAAATGCTACACCTAACGTCATTTAGAATATTTACATCTGGACGAATAGCTTCAGTTTCTTCTTTGTTCGTCGTATAGATACCTTAAAAAGCTGATAAGATAAACAGAAATTACAAGGATGCTTCAGAACTGTTTAATACATATATGTGAATTATGTAACTTATTTCGATAATAATATAACCGTTCCCGGATCAGAGAGACATATCTTTGTTAGTGATATAATTTACTCAAAAACTTAAAATTGATGACAATGAAAAAAATAACTTTAATAATAATGACAATTACCCTCATTGCTAACATTATATGTGCTCAGGATAACAGTACTGATTTACGTGATAAGCTTCAGTTTGGCCTGAAAGCAGGTGTAAATTTCTCAAATGTTTATGACTCAAAAGATCAGGAATTTAATGCTGATTTTAAAGCTGGTTTTACTGCAGGCGCTTTTTTAGCGATCCCTATCGGGAAATATATTGGTTTTCAACCTGAAATATTATTTTCTCAAAAAGGATACAAGGCATCAGGCACATTCCTTACTATCCCTTATGAATTTACCCATACCACAAATTATATAGATGTTCCCCTGCTATTTGCACTTAAACCAAGTGCACTTGTAACCCTTCTGGCAGGACCTCAATATTCTTTCCTTGTTAAACAAAAGGATGTATTTACGAGCGGAAGTTTTACCAGCACTCAGGAGCAAGAGTTTGAAAATGATAAAAGTGTATTGTGTTTTGTGGGTGGTATCAATATTAACTTGGCCCAATTTGTGTTTGGCGCAAGAGCCGGATGGGACCTTCAAAATAATAACGGTGATGGAACATCCACAAATCCCCGTTACAAAAATGTCTGGTACCAGGCTACTTTAGGATTCAGGTTTTAAGAAAATACTGAATAAGGGGACTAAATCGTGACTCCTGTTGTTCGCTATGCTCGCACGGGGCGCGGCGCGACACCATGACATTCACAAGCACTGACATTCGTTTCTCTCGGTCAGCACTTTCAGCTCGATCATGGCAACCGCTCGTAAAACTCAAAAAACTTGCAACTAGCCCTCCTCCGCCAAGGCTTCGGAGGGCGAAGACGGCAAAAANNGGCCGTTATGGTTAATTCCATGACTCTGTGCACATTATACAACTCCTTAAAGAACTAACCAATAAAAAAAAGCAAAATCACTAAAGAAAAAATCTTTTTAAAGAAGATCTATAGATTTGAACAATCGGATTCAATTTGTAGTCAGTATTTGCTAAGGACAGAAAATTTCTTAAATATTTACTTTTAACATTCATAAATAATATGTTATAAATTTGATATTGTATTGGTTAAAAAATTGTAAGCCGTTCATTAATTAGAAGTTACTATGAAAATGTCTAAAAAGATTATATCAGTGGTTTATATTGTTACTATAATCATTATTTCTATTTCTTGTAGTAAAGGCAAAAATCAGGCTTCACCCAGAACAGAAATTTTAAATGAAATTGTTTCCAAAATTGAAAATCGCCAGTATGGAGAAGTACATAGTTTGATAATCGCTGAAGATGATTCAATAATCTTTGAAAAATACTTCAATAATTATTCAAGGGATAATAGGCATGCATTATACTNNGGATTCTTCCCTGAATATAAAAACAATATTGCAAATTATGATTCATTGAAAGAAAAGATTACTATCAGAAACTTGCTTACAATGACAGCCGGATTTACCTGGGATGAATGGACAACATCCTATAATGATCCTAATAATGATGTAGTTAAACTGATCCAAAGCAATGATTGGATAAAATATGTTCTGGATCGGCCAATGAGTTATACTCCCGGGACTCATATTACATATAATAGTGGCGTCTCTAACTTATTATCCGGCATTATCACAAAAGCAACAGGACAATCGGCAAGAGATTTTGCCAGTGATAATCTTTTTTCATTCCTGAAAATTAATGACTGGGATTGGGAAAACAGACCAGACAGAATCTCAATTGGCGGATGGGGATTAAGTCTTCGCCCGATCGACATGATCAAGTTTGGTCAGTTATATTTAAAAAAAGGGCTTTGGAACAATGTACAGGTTATTCCTGAGAGTTGGATTGAAGAATCAACAATGCCACATAACCAGATTAGTCACTGGTGTGATTATGGATACCAATGGTGGCGTTATGGCAACAATATGGAGGCAGTAAATGCAGCAGGTATCTTTTTTGCTTCAGGTAGAGGCGAACAATTCATTTGGGTAATACCAGATCATAATGCGGTTGCAGTATGCACTGGATGGAATGATGGTCAAACAAAACTGGAATCTGTACTTTGGGATTACATTCTAAAAGCGCTGGATAATTAAACTAAAGAAATCATGAATTTCTAAATAGTTGATTATAT
>PMBC01000065.1:4815-6832 GCA_003152835.1 Bacteroidales bacterium
AAAGAATACGAAACTGGCATGATTATTAGACTAAACAAATTTGCTGATAAAAATGCGTATCCATCTGAATGGTCAAGAGAAATGACAAATAAACTATTATCTATTGAACGAGAGATATTCCTATTAGGATTTCAAAAAGTATTTCTACTTAACCAAACCTGTTGTACATTATGTAAAGACTGTACAGGGAACAGGTTAGATTGCAAGGATAAAACTAAATCAAGACCAAGCCCCGAGAGCTTCGCAGTTGACGTTTATAAAACTGTTCGAAATGCAGGATTGGATATAAATGTGATTTCAGAGAATCCATCGGAAATTAATAGAATTGCAATCCTATTGGTAGAATAAAAGAACTAACAATAACCCTTATTGCCGGGCCGTTAGCATCGAGGCGCCCGTTTATCTCCAAAATTAATAATTACAGGTAACATTGTCACCAGTCTCATTCCAACAATGCCAGAGATTATCTTGAAAATAACTATCTGCTTTAATATGACCATTATGATTTGTGGAGTTCCACTCAATAAAAATATCATTAAAAACATTTACTACACCGGTATTTTGATGGACATTATAAAATGCATTCAGTGTATTTGTTGTCAGACCGTATTGTATATAGCTGTTTTTAAACAAATCTGTTGATCTATCATCTTTTTTGTCCCTGATATATGTATATTTAATGTTCCCAATACTTGATCCCACGACTTCCCAATCTATCTGCAACATGGGTTCTGGAAACTGCTGGCTATGGTTTAATATCCATTGGCCACTTTTGCCGTCAAGCTTAGAAGTGCCTTCAAACCAAAGCAATTCAGCAAAAGCCCCGACACCTTCTCTTGATATATACATTTCCCATTTTACATCGTTTGACATTTCCTGGCCAGTAAGTTTTGCTTTGTAGGTTGCCCCTACAACATTAAAATCATAGCTCCATACCCACTTGTTATCAAGAAAAACAGGAGTTTTGTCAACAGCAAGTTCGAAAGATGCAACAGGGATAACAAGGTTTACAGCAAGAATAATATTCCAGACACCTGCTGTAGTTGCTGCAAGTAACCAGTTAGTCTTATCACCTAAAGCAATGCCTTTTAGTTCACCTTCAGTAATTGCCGATTTTTTAGAAGTGCTAAAGGTGCTGAAATCAATTGACATTGTTCCGGCTGGTGGAAGTGCTGGTGGATTTTCTTTCTTTTCACATCCCCAGAATAACCCTGAAATGATAGTTACTACAAATAAAATTGAAATTAATTTTTTCATATATTAAGTTTAAAATATCCAGTATAAACATACTGGATATACCTCATAAGATTATTACACAATTCTATTATTAAATTACATTATTCACACATTCTTAATAATTATAAACCTATTAACCAATGCGTTAGCCTTAAGCCTTAACTTTTATTCTTCAATAAAACTCCCCGCTGCAAGCACATAAAGACCTAAAATAATTCTAAACAGATTTTTGATTAATATTGAACTTGAAATATTTGCACCTAAAATAAAATTGAATATTTATGAAAAATATATTTGCACCACATTATTATGATACTTCAAAAATAATGCATTCTAATCAATTAGAAGGTCTGGAACTTGCAGATTTTACCCGTCGATTTATTGCCTTATTAATTGATTTATTTGTACTTATTATAATCTTATATGTAATTGGAACATTACTTGACTATTTTGGATTAATCGATTTTGGTCTTAAAATTGGAATTAGTTCTGACAAAACCATTAATACCATTCCCAATATAAATAACGGTATGCATATAAATGTACCTGAATATTTAAAAATAATATTAAAATTATTGATTCCGGTTTTTTATTTTGGATTAATTACCTATTGTACAAATGGTTATACATTAGGTAAACGTATATTTAGGATTAGAATTATTTCAACTAATCATAAGCATTTAACTCTTTGGCATTCAATAGAAAGATCATTAGGTTATTATGCTTCATCATTAGAATTTGGTTTTGGATTTTTGCAATATTTTATTGATTATAATAGACG
>PMBC01000098.1 GCA_003152835.1 Bacteroidales bacterium
GGTACAATGGTTCTGATGTGTCCGGGATTAACTCCAATTCCTGCACATATCTGTTCAATTCTTCCGGTTGCCTTCGATTCCTGACCACCCGTCATTCCAGTCGTCGAGTTATCGGAAATGATTATCGTGACCGGAGAATCTTTTGTGACGGCATCGAGCAATCCTGTCATTCCGGAGTGGGTAAATGTAGAATCACCTATTACTGCAACAGAGGGAAACAGACCGGCATCAGCGGCTCCGATTGCCATGGTCACCGAAGCGCCCATATCGACACATGAGTTTATTGCATTGTAGGGTGGCAGAGCTCCGAGGGTGTAACAACCAATATCTGAGAATATACGTCCCGGGCCAAATGGTTTAATAGCTTCAATCAGGGCATTGAACATATCAGCATGCCCGCACCCCTTACAGAATGAAGGAGGTCTCATCTTTACCAGTTCAGGGACATCACTGCCATATGAAAGCGGCAGTCCCAGAGCCTTAGCAACTATTGCAGGATTCAGCTCACCATCGCGAGGCACAGTTCCATCGAGGCGACCATGAATCCTGGGTCCATTATCAAGAAGACCTCTTAAACCCTCCTCAATCAGAGGGTAGCCCTCTTCAAGAATCAGGAGCTCTTTACAACGACCTGCTATTTCTTTGACGAGATCATTTGGAAAAGGGTAAGCAGAAAGCTTCAAAACAGGAATATCATTCATTGAATCATTCAGATTCTCAGCCAGGTAGTTCCATGCGATACCTGTGGTAATTATTCCCAGGTCTCTCTTACTGCCGTCCCTGAAATGGTTATACTTTTCAATCCTGACATCAAATCTTATCTTCTCATAGAGATTTAACAAAGCCCTGTATCTTCTTTTGGCAAGTGCAGGAAGAAGAACGAACTGCAAAGGTTCTGAAGGCAGAGTCAGTTTCTTTTCATGAACAGGTTTATCAACGAGCTTTACGCTGGCTCTTGAGTGAGCAAGCCTTGTGGTGATGCGCATCATTACTGGAACCTTGTATTTTTCAGAAAGCTCAAATGCATCAAATACCATATCGTAGGCTTCCTGCTGATTTGTCGGTTCAAAACATGGTACAAATCCAAATTTCGCATAAAACCTTGAGTCCTGTTCATTTTGAGAGGAGTGCATTGATGGATCGTCGGCCGATACCACTATGAGACCTCCATTTACACCGGTTATGGCAGAGTTTATAAAACTATCAGCAGCAACATTGAGGCCTACATGCTTCATAGCGACCATTGCTCTCTTGCCTGCATATGACATTCCCAGAGCAGCTTCCATGGCAGTCTTTTCATTCGAGGACCATTTCCTGTGAATATCGCGAACAGAAGCTTCATGTGAAGACTGGATATACTCCATTATCTCCGTCGACGGAGTTCCCGGGTAAGCATACATCCCGCTTAAACCCGCATCAATTCCTGCCTGAGCTATTGCCTCGTCGCCTAATAATAATAATTTCTTCATGCAATGATTCTAAAGTTCTAACTGATATAACTGAATATCAATATGTTGATGCTGTTCCGGATTTGAGACATAATTGGCAAACCGTCAGATTTAACATGTAAATTCAAGTAACAAATATTGAAATATTTTCGATATATAAAAATGATGAATAATAAGAATACCATTGTTTTGCGGAAGTTTATTCCATAGATTGAGAATTTCGAACCATGCGCCGGGAACTTATGAGGATTTATCATATTTATTAAAATTTCGTTAAATGTTTTAACGTTACATTCAATAATGCTTACTTTGCAGACTTTAATTAAAAGGTTTGTTGCTAGAAACAATACAATATTGAAGAGGCTTCTATATAGCGCAGTTTTCCTGATAATTCCACTGAGTTCAGTTTACAGCCAGAGTGGCGGACCCGATAAATTCGTACAGCTCAGCGGGATAATAACTGATGTGACATTTAATCCTGTTCAGGGAGTCGCCGTCATCTCAAGAAAGATGCACCGCGCTTCCATAAGTGAAATGTCAGGTATTTACACCATTACCAGTACGCCTGGTGATACAATCTTTTTCAGGGCGATGGGATTCAAAAAATACCATACAATCATCCCGGTTGATTATAGTGAAAAGCATTGCCTGGCAGATATTGTTCTTGAAATTGATACCATGCAGATTGAACCAGTCACGATCCTTCCATGGAAAAATTACACTGAATTTATTAAGGATATAACAAAAGAAAAACCTGTTGATCCGATAATTGAGAATATGAATGAAAATATTGCATCAATATATGTGGCAATCAATAACCAGATTGGAGTTAAGATATCGCCTGAAACAGGTTACAGGTATGCCATGGAGCAGAACTTCACGGCAATGGCGACCAGGGGTCAGTATCCGATCAATAACCTGCTAAACCCTTTTGCATGGGCCAAGTTTGTCACAGGTGTCAAAAACGGACTTTTTAAAAATCACTCTTTCAAAAAGCCGGAGCCGGCAAAAGTGATAAAAAAGAAAAAGAAATCGCATTAGCTGACAGCATGACCTTTATGATTTTACATATTTCTCAGGAAGAGCATTCCTAAAGGAATATTCGCTGACAGGATTCCTTCCTCTCCTCTTTTCATCCCTTGTTTTCAGTTCATGTGAAATATTTTTTCCGTCTCCTCTATAGCCGATAGCCATAATGGCAACAGGGACAACGTCATCGCGGAGTTTAAACAACTCCTTCACTTTGTTGGCTGAATAGCCTGCCATCTGGTGGACAAAAATTCCCAAAGACGTCGCCTGAGTAAGAAGGTTTGAGACAGCCATGCCGGTATCGTGCAAAGCATAATTGTTTGGCTTGCCATTGTAAGATGAGTTTAACCTTGCAAAACTGATGGCAAGGGCATAAGCGTTTTTTGCCCATACCCTGTTGCTTTCAATCAGGAATCCCAGGAAAGTATCAAAGAGATCAGCTTTCTCCCTTGTCACATGAATAAAAAGCCAGGGCTGTTCATTATTTGATGATGGAGCAAGACCTGCAGCTTCAAATAAACTGTTCAGCTTCACTTCATCAACTGGTTCAGAAGAAAATGAATATGGGCTCCACCTGTTTTTTAAAATTTCATGTATCATAATGGATATTATTACCTGATCAGTCAATGTCAAAAAATGAGGTTTGTCTCCTGGTCTTACAAGGTGTAAAATTAATTATAAATTACAGGCATTAGATTGTAAGAGCAATAATTTATAATTTCGCACCTTATGAGGAATTATGATGGCAGAGTTGTTGGCATCCTTGGGACTGTGATAATACATCTTGTCGCTGCCATTGTATTTATGCTTTATCAGATTGGGACCCTGAAGAAAAGCATTACCAGGGATTTCAATGTTGAGTTTGTCCAGGTGCATGAACCCGATGTAAAGAAAAAACTTGTTGAACTTCCGGCAACACGCATAGAGAGAGTGCTCCAGGGAGATAACGAGATGCTGAATATAGCCAGGAACCTGGCAAATAAACCCGATGAGAAAATAAATCCTGCAGACGTCATTGAAAAGGTCAAGGATGAACTTATCAAGGATGGCAAACTGGGCACTGATAATTACATTGACGAACAGAATAAATTAAAAGAGACGAAACCAGAAGAAGATATACATATTGAAAAGAGCAACGAATCACTTAAGGAAGAAAAGCCAAGGGAATCACAGGTGATGGAGGCTAATTACAAAGGGCCAACCCGGATATATTATAACCTTGAAAAGCGCGTGCATACTTATCTGCCAATTCCGATATATAAATGCCAGGGATCCGGCAAAATTGAATTATCTATCACTGTTAATCAGCAGGGAATTGTTGAGCAGGCAAAAGTAATTGAAGCAAACAGTACTGCCACTGATCCGTGTCTTGCCGAGACTGCAGTAAGCACTGCACTTGTTTCGAGATTCAATGCAGATATCAACTCGCCGAAAGTTCAAACGGGGACGCTGACTTATGAGTTTGTAGCGCAATAAGAAAGGTACAACGGTACAAAGGTACAANNGGTGCAACGGCAAATTAAAACAGAAGGTTTTTTGCCTGGTAATCAAATGGACGGATCAATTCGGGAGTGTTCCTGTTTGCTGATTTGTTATTTACAAGGGGGCTGATCGTATGTGCCTTCATCCTGCCGGAGGGATATGGTTTCAACAGACCAAGTGCTTCTGAAGGAGATATTGAAATGTCAATCCATTTTTTTTCATCATCTTTTTCGAGTATTGCAGGCATCCTTTTGCCGGAATTATGAATTTCAGCCATAAGTTCATTGGCTTCGGTGGTAATAATGGAAAATGTCGATAATATTTCTCCAGTACCGGTATGCGTCCATTCACTATAAAGACCTGCAAGTGTAATAATCTGATTATCCGGGAGGTATATATACCATGGAACCTTCTCCTTTCCAACATGCTGCCATTCAAAAAAGCCTTTGACTGGCACCAGGCATCTTTTGGAGTTAAAGGAAGATGAAAATGATGGTTTTGTATCGATACTCTCGCACCTTGCATTGAATGTTTTGAATCGTATCGCCCCGGCATCTTCTGCTGTCCTTACCCATTCAGGGATCAGGCCCCATTTCAGCATGCTAACCGATCCGGGATTGCCTGAACATACAGCGGGGATTTCCGGGAGACCGAAAGCATGATAATAATAGCTGGGTTCATAGCGGTATTTTCCGGGGAAATCTACGCCATATCTTTCCTCGATTTCTTCCTTAACCAGGTTGACATTTACAGAGAAGCACATTATTTTATTACTGATGAATCCTCTATACCAGATTTAAGCGGCACTGTAAATGAATATTTAAAAAGGTCATCCTCAGGCCAGTGCTTTACCTGTGCCAGGACCCTGTACATCATGCTGTTAATATAAGAATATATCTCAGGGCCGTTCCATGCACTGGAATTGAACAGGACAACCCATCCTATGCCATCAGATTCTCTTTTCACCATTCCTGCGCTGCCTGGGAATGATCCTGTTCTCCACCACGAACCATTTTCCTTAGTCCCTTTCCACCCAACAGGTGCGAAACCGTTGTCATTATCGGTCATAAACCTTATGCTCCTTTCAGAAAGAATATCCTGTTTTGACCCAAAACCATCAACAGCAAGCATCAGTCGTATCAGATCGGGAGCTGTTGCTATCCATGCTCCGGCAGCACCCAGCGCCTCAATGTCATTTCCACCATTACTTGGCTCCACAAGTTCGCCGGTACCATAAATTGATGGTTTGAGAATAACATCAGATGGTTCATAATAGGAAACCTCGAAGGGAGCTTTCTGTGACGGCAGATTACGGGCCAGTGACATATCATAAATTCCAAGAGGTTCAAGGACAGCTTTTTTACAATAATCTTCATACAGCATTCCTGAGACTTTCTCAATTACAAGGCCCAGGATGCTATATCCGAGATTTGAATATGCTTTTCCAGAGCCGGGGGTGAAGTGGAGTCTTTTGTCAAGCGCGAACCTTATTATAGTACGGATATCAACCGGGGGCTTCACTCCCATCTTTTCTGCTACTATCAATGGCATGAACATCTGGTCGCCCCACCTTTGCGACCATCCAGCCTCATGGCTCAGCAGGTGTGCAATGGTAATTTCATATACCCTTTTGTCTCTGGGGTTGCTGAAGTAGGGATCGGTCAGTATTGCGCCAGGGCCGAAGACCTTGTCGCTCAATGAGAGCTTGCCTTCATCCACCAGCTTCATAACTGCTATGGCAGTAATGAGTTTAGAAATACTTGCAATCCTGAACTTATTATAAGGTTGTGTTTTATCATGGGAAGCTGTATCGGCAAATCCAAATCCACGTGCGTAAATCAGCTTTCCATCCATTGAAACGGCAACTGAGGCACCTGCAATAGACCATCTTCTCATGAATGACGTAACTGTTTTTTCGACTCCTGCAAACTCCTTCCCCGCTGAAATTGAGTTTGTCAGCCTTACATTACCAGGTACAAGCTTATCAGTGACCTTGTTGCTTTTATCAATAGCTCCCGGGTTATAACTTACCAGTAAGATCAGGAGAGTAGCAAGTAATATTTTTCTTATCCTTGGCAAATTTGGTGTTTTAAAGGAACAAAAATAGAAAGTATTCTGTTCAGGTTTTCAATAAAATCCAAATTTAACTATAAATGAATTTTTTATAAACCACCATCCCTTAATTATTAAGTTATACTCTTTCCAAACAGAATCAAATTTTTAACTTTGTATTTATGATACATGTCCGGAGTCCCCTAAAGCTTTTACTTGTCCTTCTAACAGGGGCATTACTCGGTTTATCGGAGAAGTTGCCTGCACAGTTAGTTGAAATTGACACATCAGATTACCTTCCACTCTTTTACAGCGGAGCTCTTGAATATAACCTTATTCAAGCAGC
>PMBC01000075.1 GCA_003152835.1 Bacteroidales bacterium
CTTTATTGCCGGGCCGTTAGCACAAATATTTCAGTATGTGACAATTATGCCCTCGCTCCGTGTTTAAAATGTTCGTCGTGACAAGAAAAATATAGCAATTATACTGGGACTTGTCCATCGCCCAACAGTAAACAAATACTTGTGCTAACAGTTAAAAACCAATTTTACGTAAACGTATAGATTTGACTCACGACTTAAACAAGACACCAACATTGTTGAATGACCAATTTTTAATAGATTTGTAAAAACATTCCAAATGGTCCAAGCTGAGATTAAAAATATAATTTTGAGCCACTTAAAAGAGTATGACCCTCTTAAGGTTGGAATTTTTGGATCCTTTGCCAGAGGTGATAATAAAAAAGATAGTGATATTGATATCCTTGTTGAGTTTAAAGAATCCCCTTCTTTGCTCACGTTGATTAAGTTAGAAAATGATTTGTCTGAAATTCTTGGTGTCAAAGTGGATCTCGTTACTCCAGGAGCTTTAAAAAATAAGAGAATCAAAAAAAGTATAAAGAAAGACCTCATAAACATACTGTAATGATTAAGGACGATCTGGCATACATTGATCACATTCTTGATTGTATTAGAAAAATTAATGAGTTTAGTAGTGGATTGTCTTTAAAAGATTTTAAGACTAATGAGTTAGCTCAAGATGCTATCATCAGAAATATTGAGATAATTGGCGAGGCTTCAAAAAAAATTTCTAAAGACACAAAACAAACCTATTATAAGATTCCTTGGAAAGAAATTGCAGGGATGCGTGATAAATTAATCCATGACTATTTAGGCGTTGATGTTGTTGTTGTTTGGAAAACTATTCACCAAGATATTCCGACACTTGAAAAACTCATTCACGAGATAGGAAAATAATATACTTGTGCTAACACGGACAATAAAGGTTATAAGACTTGTCACGGTTTTTGCAAACCGTTCCTGCTTTCAAGAGAACGCAGTATAAGGGGACATCACCGTGACTGCGCCGCTGCTCTCAAACAAACCTGTGTAAGGGGACTGCTGACCTCCTCTCAAGCAACATTGTACCGTGACACTCGTAAAACTCAATAAACTTGCAACTTGACGGCAAAAACCGCGCCANNCTTTATTGCCGGGCCGTTAGCTGGTATACACCATTGCTCCCTACCCGATTAAGATATTCTTAAAATGATTACCTTAGATTCAAGAATCAGTTGTATCATTAACAAATCCGTATTAACCATGAGACCAAATCGACTTTTCAGTCCAGGACAGTTAGCAATTATTAGTGCATCGCTCATTTCAATGTTTCTGCTGTTTCCCACAACTCTAAAAGCCCAGACCCCAATAAATTTTTCTGGTAAATGGGCATACGACAAGGCTAAAAGCAGTCCTGGTACGGATGATGCGAAGTATCCCGGTACTATAGTCAGGCAAATTGCCCAAACCGCTTCGACAATAGCCTATCGGGATATTTATACTCAAAAAGGCAGTAATGACTGGTCAACATTAGACGAAGTATTCAACCTTGACGGAAAAGAAGAAATCGATAAACGTGACCCTAAAAATATAATTACAAAATTTTCAATATGGTCCCAAGATAATAAGAGCCTTACTCTCTCACGTAAACTTACATATATTGAAGAAGGAGTTTCAAAGGAGTTCTTGTATGCAGAAACTTATAAGCTTTCTGATGATGGGAAAACATTAACGATTGAAGGATATTCAAAAGATGCAATAAGAGGAGAGATCAAAACTATAGACATTTACCATAAAAAATAAAACTATTCAAGACATTAATAACAAAGTACACCAGCTAACACGGTCAGTTGGGGTAATTTGCTTGTCACAATATTTGCAAAGTTACCTTGACAGTATACGAAACAAATAAACATTCTAATCATCAATCAGCAAACTACTGTACCGCGATCGTGATAAAGCCCTCGCTCACCGTGATCGCAAATATTGCGCCATACCAGCTTGCTACCGGGACAGTTCCCTGCCAACAAACGGGACAGTTGGCCGGATAGCTGCGCTGGTAACGCNNTTAACTGCCGGGCCGTTAGCTGGCATATTGGTCTGAAAACAAAGCAACTAAACAATAAAAATCATCATGAAAAAAATTTTGCTTACTTTTTCAATTAGCATTCTTGTCCTACAGCCAATTCTTTGTCAGGATATCTTTCCAAAAGATGAAAAAGGGAATATCGTATACACAGAAATTGTCAATGTAGACAGCACTAATTTAAAAGAACTATATGTACGTGCTCATACTTGGTTTGCAAATAACTTTAAATCTGCAAAAAGTGTAATCCAATTGGATGATAAAGAGGCTGGAAAAATAATTGGCAAAGGGTACTTTCTTGCAGGCATTCCAAAGAGTAATTCTGGTGTTGTTAAATCAGCTATTTCTGTTTCGGTATATTTTACAGTAGATATCCAGGTAAAGGATGGTAGGTATAGATATTTATTTTCCGACTTCTCATGTATTAGGTTTGAAGCTACTGAATACGAGACAACATATGATCTTTTATCAACAAGTTTTATCAAAAATGCTATTTGGCAAAAATCTTTAGATAAAGACTGGCTTGAAATAAAACAGGATATAAATTCAAGGATTTTAAATATAATTGAGACCTTAAAAAAAGCTATGAAGACTTCTACAAACAATTGGTAAAATAATTCGTATTTATTATTTAGTGGGATGGGTAAAAAAATACACCAGCTAACACGGACAATAAAG
>PMBC01000207.1:0-4630 GCA_003152835.1 Bacteroidales bacterium
TATCTCTTCAGGAAATCATCATAAAGCACTTGCAGGTAAGCCTTGCCAAGTTTGCCAGCTATTTCAGGGTCCTTGCCTTCTTCAACAACGGCTTTCCCGGGTTTATGATCATAAATATACTTTGAACTGTCGGTAATGAATCCGAATCCTTCATTGAACGAATAAAATGCAAATGAATTTGTTCCATCCGACAGCAGGTCCTTGCTGAAAGGATAATTACCGTCGAGGCCCATCTGATGCAACAGAGTTATAGGTATATCCACCTGGTCGCCTGTTTTCGATATCTGAATGCCATGTACAGCAAGCGCGCCTCCCAGCCAGATCATTGGAATCTTAAAGATATCTTCCGAATAAACAAGTTCCTCATTTGAGTTTCTGCGACAATGGTCAGCAACAAGAACAATAAGCGTATTTTTCCACCAATCAGTTCCTTTCGCCCAATCCAGAAATTCTCCGAGTGATTTGTCGGTATAGTATATGGAGTTTTTAAATTTTGTCAGTTCGCTATTCCCTTTAAAAACTGGTTCCATGGGCACCTCGAAAGGTTCATGGCTTGAAAGTGTAAGGACAACTTTAAGGAAGGGAGCCTGCACGCTTTTCATTGAGTCCCTCAAAGCTCCGAGAAGGATATGGTCATGAACTCCCCACTTGGAATTATAAAATTTCGGATCAAAATCCTTCATTGTAATTATCCTGGTAAAGCCATTGTTGATCACAAACGAATTGAAGTTTGCAAAATTGATCTCGCCTCCGTACCAGAATGAGCAGTTATATCCCAGTCCGCTCATTTTTTTAACTAAACTGGGCAGCGACTGGGTCTTTTCCGGCGATTTCATTATTGAATTTGCGGGTTGTGCGGGATAACCGTCCAGTATTGCAGGCATGGCTTTGTCAGTTCTGTTGCCGGAAGAATAAAAATGAGTAAACACCACACCTTCCTTAATATACCTGTTCAGGTTNNTAAGAGATATTACCATCTCATCAGCCGTTTCCGGATCACCAAATTCATAAGGGTTTTTTGTCGGTTTCCTGTTGATGACTGAACTGCCGGCATTCCATACCACGTTGACTGCCGTATGGTTAACGAAAAGATCTTCGCTGAAATAAACTGTGCCTGCATTTATCGGAGCCAGACCTGTTCCTCCTCTTATCGGGATAATCAGCGATCCCCAGAGAAGCATAAAGAGCGGAATTGCCAGATACCATAGCTTAACCCTGTTGAACCCGCCGAATAACCTGTATATATACTTTTTATACAGTATGATAAACAGTGCAGATAAAAGCAGTGTCCCTGCAATGACTGCCGACATCTGCAGCAGTGTAACAGATGCAGCTGCCTCTTTAGGTGTTTTCAGATAAAGAAGAACCGTATAATCCATCCGAAAACCCCAGTATTTGTATAAAAGAGTATCAGGCACAACAATGCATGCCGAAATTATAATCAGTACATAAGTGTACCATTTCATGAACACTCTATACCAGCTCCCGTTGAAATAGACGCCGGGAATCATAAACAAAACCGGCATAAGGAGGATATAACCTATTGCCGAAATATCGAGCTTTAAGCCGTGAGGGAATGTTGCTGCCATAGCACCTATTCCGAACCGTGATGCTTCCGGGTAATGGGTGAAAATAAAAATCAGCCTGGCTGCAATGAAGAAAATCAACCAGAAAAGCGCATATGCAATTAGTGCTGTAAGTCTTTTTTTCATCTCAACCCAGTTGAAGTTTCCGACCGTTATTAAAGAATCCGATAAGTGATGATGTGATGATAACCATGCCTGTTATTGTGAGCCATTCCGGCTTTTCTCCAGGAACCAGTATCCAGCTTAATATTGCGCCCACGACAGGGATAATGAATTTCCACAGATTAAGTTCCGAGACTTTCACATTCGGCCGCTGCAAAAGCTTAAACCATAAGGAAAAGGCATAGGCCGACATGAAGCTTAGCCATATAAGATCGATCCAGTATTCACCGGGCTTCGGCCCTGACGGACCTGATTCGACCAGCAATGAGAGAAGATAAAGAATTATTCCTCCGGTAAAAAGAGAAGCAGAGCTTAGTACGAATGGATTAATCCCCTTGCTCCTGAGCGATACCATGACATTGCTCGTGGCAGTGGCAATATTTGCACCCAGGATCATCAATACACCAAGTATCTCAAGTGTACTGGCGACTTTGAAAGCCTGCCTCCCGGCACTTATCAGGATTACGCCTGAAAGACCAAGTATAATTGTTATTATCTTCCTCTTTGTAAGACGTTCACCTTCATTCATCAAGGCTGCAACAACTGCAGTTACAAGGGGTTGGGAGCCTACAATCACTGCCCCAAGCGCTCCGGGGACAATTTTAAGTCCCTGGTAAAAGAGAGAATAGTTGACGAGAGTCTGAAGCAGCGTTACCCAAAAGACGATTTTCCAGTGTTCTTTTATCATCTTAAAATAGATCGCCGGTTTGACAGTAAATGGTAAAATCATTAATCCCGAGATGATAAACCGTATCCCGGCAAAATGAAAAGGAGTGTCATATTGCAGACCGATCTTTATGCCTGCATAAGCCGTTGACCATAACAGACAGGCAATGATTGCCCAGAAAATGGTATCGTCTCTTTTGTCCACCTTTCAGATTTGGCGTCAAATATCAGAAAAAATATTATTTATCTATCATATTAAAGTCAGTCACAAATGGCACTTTTCACTCTTTTTAACAATGCTCTGTAAATTGTATATTATTTTATAGTTTTGCACAAGGTGAAGGAGAAAAGAATAATGAAAGTAGCCGATTACATTGCAAATCAATTCTTTAAAGTGGGAGTTCGTCATGTATTTGGCATTCCCGGGGGACCTTCAATACCCTGGATGGAGGCATTCAGGGATGCCGGTGTAGAATTTATTCTCACTTCCCACGAAGCTGCTGCGGGTGTAATGGCTGATGTCACCGCAAGACTGACAGGCATACCCGGTGTTTGCCATGCAACATTCGGTCCGGGAGCAACAAATATTTCCACAGGCGTCGGCAGTGCACTTCTTGACAGGTCTCCAGTGATTGTGCTCACGAGCGAAATGAGCGATGAAATGGCCGGAAGAACAACCCAGATGAACATTGATCATCAGAGGCTTTTAGGTCCTGTCACAAAAGCTACCTTCAGGCTAAGTGCCTCAAATGCATGTGAGGTACTCGAAGAATCCTTCAGCATCTGCATGGAAGAGTATCCCGGACCTGTTCATATCGGATTGCCCTCAGGAATTGACGGATATGAAACACCTGTGCTTCCGGTGAGCATTCCGGGAAGGAGCATTGAAAAATCCTGCGATGAAACAGAAAGAATTATTGAGTTGCTCCGGCAAGCCCGTAAACCGCTGCTGGCGGTTGGTCTTACTTCAAAAAGACTCAACATCAGCCGGGAACTGATGTTGTTCCTCGATAAATATGATATTCCCGTTGTAATAACTCCCATGGCGAAAGGGATCATTCCGGACAGTCATCCCTTATTTGCAGGTGTGCTCTTTCATGCGATGAGCGACTGCCTGGATGAACTTTTTGAGAAATGCGACCTTGTGATCGGATTAGGTTATGATCCTGTCGAATATAACTATGAATCATGGATGCCTGATGCGCCTCTCATTCATTTTGATACCCGGAAGGTTGACATGCCAGCGGGAAAATCTGTTCTTCAGTACGCGGGAGAGACTGGAGAATGGTTCAGACTGATGGAAAACTTTAACTCATCTGCCATCATTTCACAAAGAAATGTCATAAAGGGGATACGCGATGAGATGTTTTCCGTATTCAATGGATTCACCGGCCACTTTGGTCCTGCTGCTGCAATCAAAATAATGCGCGAAGAGCTTCCTGAAGATTCTATCGTTACTGCAGACGTTGGATCACATCTTCATCTTCTCGGCCAGTTCTGGGAGACTCGTGAAAAAGGCAGATTTATAATTACTAATGGCTGGTCCGGAATGGGATTCGGCATTCCTGCTGCAATAGCTTCCGGTATTAATTTCCCGGGATCGACAGTTGTCTGCATAACAGGCGACGGCGGATTCCTTATGACTGCGGGTGAAATGATGACTGCAAGAAGATATAACCTGCCGGTTATTGTAATCGTTTTTTCTGACGGNNTTCGGATCCGATGTTTTCCTCGGGATAAGAGTACTGTCTGCCTCTACGTCAGATGGTTTTCGGAAAGCAATCAATACAGCCCTTTCCATGAACGAACCGGTAATAATTAATGCGAAAATCGACCCTGAAGATTACAAATGGATGATTGTGAAGCCGGTGACCGGTGACCGGTGACCGGTTGCCGGTTTATTCTCTGAAATTTTCCTTTAATACTGAGTATATACAGCTGTCTTTTATGACCCCGTTCTTGATCACATAGTTTTTGAATGTAGCTTCAAGGGTGTAGCCTGCTTTCTCAAGGACTCTCCGTGAGCCTATGTTATCGGCAAAAGGCTCTGCATATACTCTTATTATGTCGAAAGTCCTGAAGGCATAAGCTGTAACGGCTTTAAGAGCTGATGAAGCAATGCCCCTTCCCCAGAATTCCGGGGCTACAAAGTAGCCCACTTCTGAATTTTTTCTGTAGATGTCTGCCTTTGGAGTAAGCCCTATGCTCCCGGCAAG
>PMBC01000207.1:4724-5276 GCA_003152835.1 Bacteroidales bacterium
TCCCCCCTTCAAAAGGTATTTCCATTATGTATTATATGCCTATTTTTTAGGCTTAACTGCCTTTGCCGGTTTCACTTCCTTTTCGGCTTTTTTTGCTTTTACCGGTTTTACCTCTTCCTTTTTTGCTTTCCCGACTTTGGCAGGCTTCTTGACTTCAGCCGCTTTCTTTGTTTCTTTAACCGGTACAGCCGCTTTAACATCTTTGGCAGGCTTATGATCTTCTGTTTTCTTTGAAGGTTTCTGCTCCTTAACTTCCTTTACTTCTTTGGAAACCTTATGTTCCTTCACCTCTTTGTCTTCCTTAACTTTCTTTATTTCTTTCGGAGCCTTGTGTTCCTTCACCTCTTTTACTTCCTTAACTTCCTTTGCTTCTTTCGGAGCCTTATGTTCTTTCACCTCTTTTACTTCCTTAACTTCCTTTACTTCTTTCGGAGCCTTGTGTTCCTTCACCTCTTTTACTTCCTTAACTTCCTTTATTTCTTTCGGAGCCTTGTGTTCTTTCACCTCTTTTACTTCCTTAACCTCCTTTATTTCTTTCGGAGCCTTGTGTTC
>PMBC01000207.1:5379-5706 GCA_003152835.1 Bacteroidales bacterium
TAATAATTACCATATATGAAGCTTTAAACAAAATCGAAATTTCATTGAAATGCACGAGGAAGGAAAGTAAAATATTAATTTACTTATTATGAGAAAGAAAGAAAGAGAAATAACTGATATGCAAGAACTTGAATCAATAGTTAAAATCTGTGATGTTTGCAGGGTGGCATTTGCCGACGGCAACATTCCATATATTGTGACTATGAATTTCGGATATTCCGGTGATGAGGGAAAAATCTATTTTCATTGTGCTAAAGAAGGAAGAAAAATAGAGATGATACGGAAAAACAATTATGTCTGTTTTGAGATGGATGCCGGTCATGCTTT
>PMBC01000092.1:0-247 GCA_003152835.1 Bacteroidales bacterium
CTGGCAGCAAAATTAACCCGTTTATCAATATCTTAGCATACCTGAAACATATGGAAACTTTTAACCTTAAAACCAATTTAATGAATAAGTTAATCAGAAAAGCTTTGGTAATCTCTCTTATTTTGATGGCCTGTTCAGGCAATCCTAAGGGAAAACATGAAACTCAAAAAACAGAAACTATGATAACAGATTCCTTAAACCAGTACGGGTACAACCGAAAATTCCTTGAAAAATATGTCCAGGTTAT
>PMBC01000092.1:269-9845 GCA_003152835.1 Bacteroidales bacterium
AATTCGACTATGACCACTGGCAGACTCCTGCGTTTATGGATACGACTCCGTTTGAAGTCGTCAGATGTACAGATTCGACAGCATTGTTTGCCTGTGATGCCGAGTCAGATAATTACAGCGGAACGCACCTTAAGTTCAGGCTTGAAAGAGAGGTCGCAGTTCTTTCAGAAAATGATATTCTTAAACAGCTCGGCATTGATGTTAAAGGTTTACAAAGTGTTGCATACAAATCTTCAAATGTTATAATAAATACAGGTGACCATAAGTGGGTAAAGGAGACAGGGTTGCTGTCAATATGGATGCTTGGAATGTTCAATCCGTCGCCCTCGGTTATAGTGGCTATACCTTTCAAACCCGGAGATGAGAAAATAATGGGGCCTGCAGTTAATGACAGCTATTTTGGGAAAATTTCAGCTGACAGGCTAAAAGTATCGGGAAATCATATCTTTTTCAGGGCCGATGGCAAGAGCAGGGGGAAAATAGGTCTGCCGCCCCTCAGGGCAACTGGAATAATGGGCAGCTATGATTCTGCAAATAATATTCTAACACTGCTTATTTGCAGGCTTCCTGAAGGAAAGACAGAATATGTCAATTCTGCATGGAAGATACAGGATGATCCTTTTTCGGGCGATGCCATGAATTCATATAATGATGGTCCGCTTGAAGACGGTTCGCAGATGGGACCGTTCTATGAGCTGGAAACATCATCTCCCGCTGCTGCACTAAAACCAGGGGAAAGACTTGATCACGTTCAGTTCACACTCCACCTTACCGGTGACAGGGAGCTCCTGAATAAAGTGTCTCTGAAGGCCCTGGGCATTTCACTTGATGAAATAAAAAACTCCTTCAGGTAGGCAGGGCCTTGCAGGTTTTGCAGGTCTGTAAAATGTTAAAGCACTTGCACGACTTGCATGACTTTCAAGACAATATATCAGTTCAGCAATCCTGTATTCTTAAGCAGCGGTTCAATCTTTGGTTTACGGCCCCGGAAGTTGACGAACATCTGCATGGCATCCATGGTGCCGTTTTTCTCAAGAATATTCTTCCTGTATGACTGGGCAGTAGCCTGGTCGAAAATTCCCTTCTCCTTAAAAGCTTCAAAGACATCATTATCTAAAACAGCTGCCCATTTATAGCAGTAGTATCCGGCATCGTATCCATCAGCGATATGAGCGAAATAAGTTGTCCGGTAACGTGAAACGATCTCGGGAATCAGCCCGATCTTTTTGAAATAATCCTTCTCAAAGCTCTGAACATCAATATTTACAGGAGCCTGAAGGGTATGATAAGCCATGTCGAGCATTGATGCAGCCAGCACCTCAACATTGGCAAATCCCTGGTTGAAGTATCCGCTGTTCGTTATTTTCTTTACCAGGTCATCAGGAATAGATTCACCGGTCTTATAATTCTTTGCATACATTTTCAGCACTTCAGGCTCTGTGGCCCAATGCTCATTCAATTGTGAAGGCAGCTCGACGAAATCCCATGCTATGTATGATGAATTATATGGATTCTGATTGAAAAGGTTATCAAGTGCATGACCGAATTCGTGGAAAAGAGTCGATACCTCCTCAAGATCAAGAAGTGCAGGCATATCGCCGTTCGGAGAGGTAAAATTAAATACAGAGGTTACAACAGGCGTTACTGTTTTCCCATCCTTAATATGGTGGCTGCGATAAGTTCCGCACCATGCACCCTGTCGTTTGCTTTCACGCGGGTAAAAATCCATGTAGAGAACTCCAATATGCAATCCGTTATTATCCTTAACCTCAAAGGCTCTTGCGTCAGGATGAGGAAGAGGTATATTTGAAAACGGAGTAAATGTAATTCCGAAGAGCTTGTTTGCACATGTTAATACGCCGTCGATAACATTCTCGAGCTTAAAGTAGGGACGGAGATCAGCGTCATTCAGATCATATTTCTGTTTCCTCAGTTTTTCGGAATAATACCACCAGTCGGATGGTTCGAGCTTGAATTTTCCGCCTTCCTTATCAATGATCGCCTGCATCTCCTTTACCTCTTTTTTTGCAACAGGAATTGCTTTATCCCAGAGGTTGTTAAGAAGATCAGATACGTTTTCCGGGTTTTTAGCCATTCTTGGTTCAAGCACATAATCGGCATGTGATTTGTAACCAAGAATTTTTGCATGTGCAGCGCGAAGCGCGACCAGGTCTGCAAATATTTTGTTGTTGTCCGATTCATTGCCATTATTGCCACGGTTTGTGTAGGCATGAAACAGCTCGCGGCGGAGCTCCCTGTTTTTCGAATAGGTCAGAAAAGGGAAGATGCTGGGTTTTTGAGTTGTGAAGAGCCATTTCCCCTCCTGCCCTGCAGCTTTTGCAGCATCAGCAGCCGGGGCAGTTACAGACTCCGGCAACCCTTCGATTCCGCTCTTGTCGACTAAAAGCTTATAGTTGTTGGTCTCGTTAAGGATGTTCTGGGAGAATCTGACAGCGAGCACAGATATCTGCTGGTTTATTTTTTTCAGAGAGTCCTGGTCCTTTTTGTTAAGGTTGGCACCGTTGCGGACAAAGCCCTTATAGAGGTTTTCAAGAATAAAAGTCTGTTCAGGGTTCAGGTTAGACTGAGCCTGGTTATCAAATACATATTTCACCTTCCTGAAAAGGTCAGGGTTGAGCCTGATCTCATCGTTATAGGCAGCGAGTTTAGGAGATATCTCCATTTCGATGTTCTGAAGGGAGTCATTGGTGTTGGCAGAAGCCTGTGAAAAGAAGACTGCCGATACATTGGTAAGAAGTTCACCGGCATTATCCAATGCAACGACTGTATTTTCGAATGTTGGTGTCTGTTTGTTTTTAATAAGGTTTTCAATATCTCTTCTGCCTTCGGCCATGCCCTTTTCAAATGCGGGCATATAATGTTTTGCCTTTATCTTTTCAAAGGCAGGAACATTGAACGGAGTATTAAATTCGCTGAAAAAGGGGTTGGATTTATCAACCTGCTTTTCATTTTTGCAGGAATATAGGCTCATTACAGTTAAAGTTGCAATAATGAATAATTTAAAAGAATGTTTCACGGTTTCTAGGTTTATTAATGTTATTGATAATTGAATTTTACGAAGGTAGAATTTTCTCTAAAATTTATGATTATGATCTAAGTTTTAATTATATTAGTGCGTGCTAAAAGGGTTTTTAAAGGAATAAATACGTATTAAGATGAAAAGATCGCTGCTTCTTTCAAGGTCAGCTGTTACCATTCTTTTTTTAATCATCGAATTAATTTTAAATGGCCAGACAGTAATTTTTTACGAAAATTTTTCAGGTTTTACAACCGGTACTCATTCATCACCTTCAACCAGTGATGTTTCCGGAGTTCTTGATTTGCGTACACAGTCTCCAGGTTGGACGGGATTAAAAATATATTCTGCCGGAGGAGAAATTAAAATTGGCACCTCAGATATTACAGGATGGTTAGAGACACCTTTAATTGACTTTTCTGGTTATGAGGATACTCTTTTGCTTAAATTCGACATTTCACGATGGCCCGGAATCCCGTCAAATGTGCAGGTTTCTGTAAATGGATTTATGCTTGGAAATTCAATTTCTCCATCTGATGAATTCAGGACATTTGAGATACCGATTATTTCAGGTATAGATTCGGGTAAAATAAAATTTGAGTCACTTACAAAAAGATTCTTTCTTGATAATATCATGGTGATTACCCGGAATATCAGCTCAATCCCGGCTCTCAAAGATGGACCAGTCCCTGTCATAATATTTCCAAATCCAACCCGGGATATCATAACTTTTTCAAATTTAAAGACTTACAAATTATTGGACATATCTGACCAGAATGGCACAATTCGAAAGTCGATAAAATCTGAGGGGAAGGATATTCTTGAGGTTTCTCTTGTTGATCTTCAACCTGGTGTGTATTTTGTACGGTTTTTTTCAGACAATAGGTTTATTGTAAGGAGGATAATCAGATATAATTAACTCTTTAAAAATAATCTCCCTGTTTTTAGTCGTCTGCTGCAATTCTTTAAATAATATTGCCCAAATTTGCGCATCCGGTAGATGGTCCCGCTTTTTGATGGTCAAAAAGCGGGATGGCGAGTGCGGCGATATTATTTTGGAGAGATGGCAGAGTGGTCGATTGCGGCGGTCTCGAAAACCGTTGTCCGCCTTCCGGCGGACCGGGGGTTCGAATCCCCCTCTCTCCGCAAAGACAAATTACTCCCGCGGTTTACCGCGGGATTTTTGTTTTCAATAAGGCTTGACGAAACTTGTTTTGTCTAAGCCGGACTGAAAACTAAAAGACCAAACGAGTGAAACGAGTTGGGAGTAATTTGGAATTGCAGGGTTCTCCACAAGGGATCATGAGCGCAGCGAATAATCCCCCTTACAGCAGTATCCCTGCCAGGGAAGCCGAGATATATGATGCCATTGTTCCGCAGATCATTGCCTTCAGTCCCAGTCTTGCCAGATCCGCTTTTCGATTGGGAGCAATCGCCCCGATGCCTCCCAGCTGGATTGCAACTGAAGAGAAATTTGCAAATCCGCACAGTGCAAAGCTAGCTATCACCACTGACTTGGCACTCAGTATTCCCTTGGCAATCATTGGGGACAGATCGGAATAGGCAACAAATTCGTTGATAACCATTTTAGTTCCCATCAGAGATCCTACAGACAGCGACTCCTTTGGTGGAACACCCATAACAATTGCAATGAGCGAAAAGAGAGCACCGACGACATCTTTAAGACGAAGATTATCAAGATCGAGACCTATTGCGTTCAGCGATAATCCGATCCATGCCAGGAAATGTCCGAAATAACCAAGCAGGGCATCAATAAGGGCAATAAGGGCAATAACGCCGATGAGCATGGCAATTACGTTTATGGATATCTTCATTCCGTCAGAAGCTCCGCTGGCAATTGCATCCATGATGTTCGAATGTTCCTTCTTGACCTCAAGAGTGACTTTACCCATGGTTTCGGATACTTCCGTCTCCGGAAATACAATTTTCGAGATTACCAGCGCACCTGGTGCAGCCATAAGACTTGCAGCAAGCAGGTAAGAGGCAGGAACACCCATTGATATATATACGGCCATGACCCCTCCCGCAATACAAGCCATTGAACCCGTCATGGAGGCAAGAAGTTCAGATTTAGTCATTCCCGACAAATATGGCCGGATCATGATCTGTGCCTCAACCTGCCCGACAAAGGCGCTTGCCACGTTTGAAAGGGCTTCGCTTCCGCTTACTCTCATAGCCCAGCGGACAAACCTTGCCAGGACAGCTACAACTCTTTGCATGATTCCAACATGATAAGCCATCGCTACCAGAACACATACAAAAATTATTGTGGGTAGAAGTACAAAAAGGAAGACTCCGCTCTTTACAATGCCTTCAGGAAGTATCTGGGTAACTTTAGTAAGGTCGCCAAAGACGAACTGACCGCCCTGCTGGGAGAAATCGAGAAGTTTATTAATCGCTTTCCCAAGAAATGCAAAAATCTCCTGCCCCAGCGGAACCTTAAGAATAAAGATTGCAAGCACCAGCTGGAGGAGCAGTCCTGTAATTACAAGCCTCTTGTTAATCGCCTTGCGGTTATTTGACCACAAAAATGCCAGTCCGAGGATTATAACAATCCCGATTACGCCGGTAAATCTTCCCATGAAAGTTATAGTTAAAATAATACGATCATAAACTTACATTTTTTTTTGATGTAAGCTGAACCGGGAGTAAAAAATTTCGATTACCTATATACGGAGATCTGGCCATGAACCGGAAGAGCCCGGTAGATTATCTTTGCATCAGCCATGGGTATCCTGATTTTTATAAAGGGATGGTAGTCAGGGACTTTAAAGACTAGGATGCGCTTTAAGGCATTAAATGCATCCTGAAGCCTGTATTTCATGTCGAATTTGAACAAGTGCATCTTGTCGCCCGGATGCGGGAACTCAGCCTGGTACACAAATATCCTGGTACCATTACTCATCTCAAGAACATAATTAACTGGCTCATGGTAGGCGGTATCAGGTACCACATCTGGTATGTATTCTGATGTATCCTTCGGCGCCATCTTTATCATAAGGGGTTCCTTGGGAATGGTGGAAAAGCTATTGTCAATTGAAAATGGTTTGCTCAGCATGGACGAAATAATATATTCGTTTCCCGATTTAATAATATTACTGATGCTCATTTTCTGAATCTTCGTACTATGTACTACCACGCCACAGATCTCAAGGTCAATAGTACTGTCAGGTATATTAACTGTAACATAAATGGAATCTGATTCAGCCATTGCAATCCTTGATTGCAGAAATGATTTCTCCTTCAATAATTTAAGATAAGCTGAATCGGAATATATCCTTTCATCAATTTTATTCTTTGCATCAGGCTGAAAAGTATATTTCTCATTTATTTCCTGAAGTTTTCTTACTGGAGCAAGGATACACATTACTGAAAAATAGACCAGGACAGCTCCTATAATCGAAGTCAGAGTAATTACCAGAGTTTTTCTGAAATTGGGATTATTTTCGTTTTCGGTTCCCATTTTAGTTAAATATTTTCAAATCAGAATATATACACTTTTGACCCGATGTTTAGGGTATGGAAAACAGCATCGAGGTCTTCATCGTTTAACCGTACACATCCGTGCGTTACGGGCATGCCAAGAAATCGCTTATAAATTGTACCATGTATCATGTAGCCATCGCCAATTGACATGGAATAATCTCCCAGGACTCCGTATTCATATCTTGAAGGATCATCCTTCGGAGGTACCGGAGATCCTTCTTCAATATATGACCAGTCGCTCCTGTGCCAATAGGGATGAGTGGTTTTCCCCTGTATACTTCTTTTACCCTTGGGTGTCTTGAATACCCAGCTTCTTCCCTCTTCAGTTTTCAGCATCATATAACTGCCTGTACTGCAATGGCCACTCCTGATCAGCTTTTTATTTTTATAGAGGTAGAAGAAGTTATCTGTTGTATTAATTACCACATATGACTGGCCGGTAGTATAATTATTATATTTAATATTAAGGCGGTCGATGTCTTTCTTCATCAGAATTATCTGTTTCTTGTAAGATGCGCTCTGCTTAAGCTCCTCTGAATTCACCAGACGAGTTTTCCCTCCTGTGGGAATTTCCTGCAAAGCCGGAACTGTGTATATGGCAAATAAGAAAATAATAAATGGAATAAGGATACCTATAAGTATGAAAAACAGTCTATGAAGAATTCCGAAAAGCTTTTTATTATCCTGAAGCCTTTTCCAGAATGATTTCTTTTCTTCGCTCAGGACAGCTTCTTCAACCTCGGTTTTGCCTGTTTGTTCCGGTTCCGTCACAGGCTGTTCAGGATCATATATAATATTATCATTTTCCATCAGGTCGGATTATCTTTTCATTACATGATGAAGGTCCTGCATTGATCCAACTATTGTAACCGGAGTTCCTACCTTGGCAATTCTAAAAATAGAATCCATTTCCCTGTCAGTAAGGGCGATGCACCCTTCTGTCCAGTCAATTCCCTTTCCTCCATTGCCGTGTATCTCAATCAGGCCACCTATATTTGCCGATCTTGGAAGAATCCCTTTTTCGATTGCATCTTTGAAATTTGCCGTATCCTCGTCATTGGGATAATCGAGAAGAAGTGCTTTATAGTACTTTGTTTTATTGCTCTCGAACTTCCTGGCTATTTTATACATGCCTTCGGGGGTAGCATTATCGCCCTTGACCATTTTATCGCCAACCCAGTTTTTGCCAAGTTCAGTTGAATATTCATATTTTTTTGTACCTTCAAGATAAACAATCAGTTTACGTGAAAACTTGTCGACGATTATAGAATAATCGCCACTGTCCCTTGAAATAGCAATGGTTTTATCAATCCAATTCCTCCATTCGGGGTACGACCTGAAATAGTTTTTCAGGTTGCCGCTGGCATTCTCATAGGATGTGGTAAGCAGATATTCCGATTCAGTTATTTTCTTGTCAGCTTCCAGGTACTGGCCTTTATTATATATTATCTCAGCCTCTTTCAGCAACATTTTCCCCTTCGAAATCCGGTTCCGGGTTTCAGTGGTTAAGGGGTAAGACGTAAACATCTCGTCGATATTACTATCCAGGTTGTTAAGAGCATCAATTTTTTTCTTAAGGCTGGTCTTAAGGTTTGAGTAGCTGATTTGAGAACTAATGGCAGCCTGGTTTGCAGCTTTAGCAGCAAGTTTAGCCAGTTTTGCCACTATGGAATAATCCCGGGAATAAAGGAACCTTTTATTTTCCTTTTGCCATTTACTGAGAGCTGAAATATAATAGCCCTTAGCTTCCTTATATTGTTTTCTTGAGTAAGAGTCGGCTTTGTTCTTTGCAGCGAGTGAAAGTGCAACTCGTGCATATACCATATCTCTGACAGGAGGTTGGGGCGTAAAGATGATTAAAAAGTAAAATAACAGGAATATAAAAATTACCCCTGAAGAAATAATCAATATTTGTTTCCAGATCAAACTCATAAAATAAAGCCTTCGTCAATTACAAAAAACCCCGGGTATAGCCCGGGGATTTTTATTTAGAGTATTGATTTTAAAATCAATTATCTTTTCTTAACCTTAGCAATAGCTTCTTTCAGTTCGGTGTTGATACCGTCAGCTTTTTCTTTAGCAGCTTTGATTTTGTTAAGAGCATCCATGTATGCGCCTTTATCATAAAGACCCTGTGCATCAACAACTGAGGTGTTGATAGTTGCCATGTCAGCTTTGATCTGTTCGATAACAGCAGCACCTTCTTTTCCTTTCGGAGCTTTCAGGATGAGCTTGCCATTTTCTTCAATAACAGCTTTGATGTCGTTAAGAAGAGTTTCTGCTTCTTTCTTAACTTCTTCCTTCTTTGTAGCTGCATTAGCTGCAACAGTGTTTGCAAGTGTTAAGGTTGATGCAAGTTTTTCCTTGATCGGGCCGAATTTCTTGAATAATTTTGATTTCTGAGTTTCAACTGCAGCAGTGATGACATTCATTGAATCCTGCAATGCTGTAAATTCAGCAGGAACATAAACATTAGCTTCAGCAGCCTGAGCAGCAGCAATAGCTGCGTTAGTAGCATCGATTTCAGTCTGTGGGACTTTACCACAACTTGAAAGGAAAGCAACCATTGCGATAGCTGCTAATCCCATTAAAACTTTGTTCTTCATTTTTCTAACCTTTTTAATACTTTGTTTATTTAACAACTTCCGATTTATTTAATTAATCGTTTGAGTTTCAAATTTTACGGGGCGAATATACTACTTATTTAGGAACTTAACAATAAAAAAATCAAATAATATTGTTAACATCTTCATTAAACAGAGTTATCGTAAGGCTTTTTAACCTTGATAAAATATTAAAATAAAAATTTAGCGCCTTGATAATCTGATACATAATCTACTTTATCGGGTTATCTGCCACAATTCTCGATTTCTGGTTTGCTACCTTCTTATCCCTGTAAGAAAACCATTTGATACCTTTCCCATCTTTTCAAAGAAGAGAGTGCTTGTCCTGATGTATCTGGAGAGAACGTGGGAGGTGTGTACATGGATCGTGGATTATTAAAGCATTGCGGAGAGAGGGGGATTCGAACC
>PMBC01000082.1 GCA_003152835.1 Bacteroidales bacterium
AACAGTCCTGCTTTCATAACATTGGCAAGTGAACCTCTCTGCTTGTCGCATGCATCCATAGCTTCTTCAATTTTATCTTCTGCAAGAAGAGTCTGAAGCTGATGAACGAAATCATTTATCCTGCCTTTTCCTTTAGCCTTTGTAAGAGTAATTGCCCTTTCGAAGACGAAAATGATAAGGACCAGAACGCAGGTCATAAGGATAGGAACAATCGTACCACCTCTATAAACCATTCCCAGGTAATTGAGAGCGGTTCCATTAGGGTTACGTCCCTCGAAGTTAACCGGGTTTCCCATAACTTGTGTGAAAAGAATATAGGAAACAATAAATGCTATTAAAATAGCACTAGCTGCGAAAACATTCTGCAGCGCATCTTTGAACGAACTTCCTTTTTTACTCATTTTTATCGATTTGTTTAGGTTTAAGATTTAACAACTCGCAAATATATATTATCAATTCTTTTTTTCCAACAGTGAATAAAAGAATGTTAAACTTTTAATCAGTTCAGTTAATATCTTCAATATGAAAGACCTTTGAATCTATAAGAACCCTTTTCAAAATAAGCTAAAAATGCATAAGTAACTTATTCTTTTCCTGTTCTCCTTTCAGCGAACGCGGAATCTAAACTTCTCCTTTTCCGCTTCGCGGAATTTGGCTTTGCCGAACTCGCCTTCAGCTCGGTTCGTCGTTTCACTCCTCAATCTCCTTCATTTAGAAAGTGACACGTTATATACTCTTGATTTCGTAATTGGTATTTCCTGAGGCTTGTATCCTTTAGCGCTGACAACCAGGATTTCAGAACCCTTTGGAATTTCAAACTTGAATTCACCTTTACCATTCGAAAGATTCTCAGCAGCCGTATCTTTAATCTTGATTGATGCATATGCAATACTTGCGCCTGTTATGGCATCTTTCACCACGCCTCTGATCTCATTCGGGGGGATCCCTTTTTTAACCTGGGTTTCATAATCATGAACATAATTTATCTGGGTTTTTGCTGCTGCATAGTTTGGATCTATTGACAAGATTTTGTTGAAAGCATCACCAGCTCTTGATAAAACAAGAAGCCTGCCTTCATTTGTTTTTTCATTAGCAACCATTTGTATCTCAAGTGATCCTATGCCATAATAGCCTTTTATCTTATTATCCTTATTGTTCGGATTTAACGATATTAACCTGTCGTAATAAGCCTTTGAGTCAGTATAATTGTCTTTTGACATAAAGTAAAATCCAAGGTAAGAGCACGCTTCAACCATTTCATTTTCATTCTTGACTGAATCTTTATCAGCAATAGCAATGACCTTTTCGAATTTGGATTTCGCAAGTCCCATTTTAAAATCAGGATCCATTTTAGAATATGTGCGTGCAATCTGCACATAGGCAGGCAGGTAATTGGGCGATTTATTAAGAATAATATTAAAAACAGAGTCAGCAGCTTTGTAGTTTTCCCCATTATAGAATGCTCTGCCTATTTTCATATAAGCATCAAAATCGTCTTTTGACGGATCAATAAGTTTTGCCATCATTTTTGCAGCATCATTGTAACGTTTGAATTGGCTGTAATTGAAGATCATCTCATTTATCACGCCTTTATCTTCAGGTTTAAGTTCAAGGACTTTTACATATTGCTGAAATCCCCTGTCGATCTCTTTCTTTGAATTTGAAACATCAGCAGTGAGCTTTTCAACCCTGGCTGTGAACTCGTCCAGTCCTGCTTTCTGCCTGGCCTTGTCGGCTGCTGACGCAGAATTGTATTTTGCTTTATCTTTTTGGAGCTGTTGTTGCAGGCCTGTCAGCTCTTCTGCCGCTTTGGTATAATTCATGTTCTTTTTCATCAGGATTCTCGCCATATAATGATAATCCTTCGGAAGTATCCTGTCAGCAGGTAAGGTTTTGAAGAGCTCTTCCATGTAGAAGAGTGCCTTGTTATAATCCGCATTCTTCTTTTCATAGTACGAATAACCAGCAAGGCGGTTCATATATGACCTTGATTTATCGACAGCAAGTATCTCCTCAACATTCTTGATAACTTCATCATAATCGCCTGCATAGAAGAGAGCGTTCACATACCTGGTTTTTGCAGGAATGTTACCTGCCGTCAGGTCGAGATATTTTTTATAATTGGTTTTAGACTGATCCAGCCTTCCTGCGAGGTAGTAAAGCTGTCCAAGCTCACGGTAAGCCGGAGCAAAGTTGGCATCCAGGTTTATGGCATCTTCAAAAGGCGGAATTGCAACCTGGAGGTTTTTTCCTCTTACATAAATGTTCCCGATCTTCATGGCCGCGGTGGGAGACTTTGGATCAAGGAACTGGGCAAGATTATAATTCTTTATTGAATTCGAACCGTCGTGGCCAAGAATATAAATATCACCTGCGATCAGGAAGATTTCAGGGTTCTTGGAATCAATGGATAGCGCCTGCCTGATTATCGGAAGTGCGATAGAGGTATCTACTTGGCCATCCTCGATATATGATTCTGCTATTTTTGCAAGTGCAAATGCATAATCCTTTGCCGGAGGGACTAATTTTTTGATGTTTTTATTTGGAATCAGGTAGCTTTTTGCCTTCATCCTCATATCGGCAGCGGTTTTATCGTCGTTGAGCAGAACTGCGACTTTTGCAAGACCCACATAGTTCAGGGGATCACCTGCATTGGCATCAACTCCTTTCTGAAAAATACCTTTTGCATCTTTTGTGGCAAGAGCCAGTGAGTTTGAAATTGTGTCAGCAAAATATTCAAGGAGCTTATTCTCTCCCAGAAAAAAATAATTTTTGCTGTTAGCGGGTTCCTTCTGGATCAACTGTTGGAGCATAGCACCTGCCTTATCATACTGCTCGCTTTTTGTAAGAAGCAGAGCAGAAGCCAGATCCTGCGCCTGAATGCTGTTTGCAATAATTCCTGCCGTCAAGGCAGCCAGAATTAAACCTTTTTTACAAAATGAACGTTTCATGGCTTGAATTTTATTTTTATCAATTATACTCATTTTTTAATGTATTTTATACACTTATTCACTTTAAATTTCCTATTCTTCCTTCAACCTTAAACTTCAACTCTCAACTCCAAACTCCAAACTCCAAACTTCTTCAATGCTTTATCTGCACCAGCCTTATCGGCATGGTTGCAGGCACGAGTCCTGATTTAAGAACTATTCTTTGTCCCTGTTCAGCGGTAGCCCACTGTATAAAACCTGAACCAAGTCCCTTGAATGTTTCTCTTGATATAAGGTATATCTCCCTTACGAACGGATATGATTTGTCGTAAATAAAACCCTGGTAGGGCCTGTAGTAGGAATTGTCGCTGGATAACTGCTGCGAAACTGCCACTATGTTTATCTTATTCAGAAAGTTCATACTTGTACGATCGTCCTTGTCGCTGATCCAGTTTACACTAACGATTCCAATTGCATCAGGGTTTCTTGAAACGAAATCAATTACTTCGGCATTGCTATTCACCGCATAAAAATTTTCAGGCAGCTTGTCCTGAATTTCAAACAGCTCCTTGAAATACCTTATATTGCCTGACTTAGTATTATCAAAAACGACACGGATATTCCCAAGTTTTGATTTCCTGTCTATATCTTTCCAGTTCGTGACATTTCCAAGGAAAATATCCTTTACCGACTTGTAGGTAAGCAGCGTATCAATGTTGCTCTTGTTTGTTACAAGCGCAAGTGCATCATATGCAAATGTTATGGTACGGGCAATTACAAGAGTATCCCTCAGATATCTGATCTGGTCGTCAGTAAGTTTTTTGCTGGTTACGATGACCTTTACTGAATCGTTCATGAAATCATTTATAACATCATATTCAGGTCTGTACTTAGCTTTAACAAAGGCATGTTCGTAGAGATGGGTAAAGGTAAATACCTCGGCATCAATCAGAGGCTGGAAAGATTCATCAGCAATGATCTTTATATTGCCCTGGGTAGGAGTCTCCTCAGGAAATTTTGGTCCGCCACCGCAGGAAATCATCGAAAGTGGCAAGCCGATCGCAAGAATACGCAATCCTGAATAAAGTGTATGGTTTTTGATCCTCGTCAATGCAAAACCCGTGGCTGTCTTAATATTACGGTATGCAATAATAATAAATTTTTGTATAAATGTCATTATGCTCATATCCTTAAAATTTTGTCAAAGTTAAATTAATTACCATTGACAATACTGCAAAGTATATGCCAAGAAATGCGTACCTCCAATATGATTGTTTCATAATTTGATTTCACTGTGGAAGCATTATTCCTCTTCATTCTCTTTAGTAAAAAAAGCCTGTTTGATTTGTTTATATGTAACTGTCATCCTGTATATTCCGTACAGGAGAAATGTTGAACCTACTATACCTCTTAAAGCCTGATCGATTTTGAACATTTTGAGAAAAAAGAGAAGGGCAATGCCGACACCCAGGTAAAACATAACCATGAAGATGCCGAACATCGCGTGAAATTGCTGAAGCATTTTGTTGCTGTTCATCAGTTTTAAATTAGGTGCTAATAAAATAAAAATCAGTCTGAATTCAAAGATCCAGGGTAATTAATTGACCAACTGATAATTTTATGTGGTGAATTCCTGGTCACAAAAATAAACAACTGTCGCCATAGCTGAGGAATCTGAAATCATTCTCCAGAGCATATTGATATAAGTCTCTCCAATTGTTCCCTGTCCAGGCAGCAATAAGCAACAATAGAGTGCTTTTCGGCTGGTGAAAGTTTGTGATCATTCCTTTGATAACCCTGAACTTATAACAGGGAAGGATCATTATTTTCGTTGATGCATGAAGAATCGAGATATTACGATCTCTCATAAATTTAAGTATGGCGCTGAATGAATCCTCCAGAGGTACCTCAGCACCCGGCTCGTCATATTCCCACTGATTCGTGAAGAGGCCATCCGACTTTTCCGTACCGCCCAGCATCCTGACCCCGAGCCAGTAAAGGCTTTCGAGCGTTCTGACGCTTGTGGTGCCAACTGCAATTATTCTCTCCCGGAAACTGATCAGTTTTTCCAGAGTTTCTGTGGTGATAAAGTAATGTTCACAATGCATCTCATGATCAGATATATCGCCGGCTTTAACGGGTTTAAATGTCCCGGCGCCGACATGGAGCGTTATTTCAGCTCTGTCGATACCCTTCCCGGAGAGATCTGAGAAAACTTCATTCGTAAAATGAAGTCCTGCAGTGGGAGCAGCCACCGATCCTTTTATTGTCGCATAGATAGTCTGGTACCTGTAGTAATCTTCGGCCTCATCCTTCCTGTTCAGGTAAGGAGGAAGAGGGATATGTCCGACATTTTCAATCACCTCTCCGAATGTAAGATCAGAAGGGTCCCATCTGAATCTTATTCTCCAGGCTTCACCGTCAGGGCCGACTTTTGCAGCAGAAAGCTCATACTTTTTGCCTTTAAAATCAAACTGCGAAGTGATTGTTCCTGTTTTCCATTTTTTCTGGTTGCCTATTATGCATTTCCATTCAACTTCTTTCGTGGAACTGAAAGATTGCTGATACTCTGCAGGAGAGATGGGTTCGAGACAGAAAACCTCAATAGCTGCCCCGGTTGGTTTTTGAAAGAGGAGCCTTGCCCTGATAACCCGGGTATTGTTAAAAACCAGCAGTGAGCCTGAAGGCAGGTGATCTCCTATGTTATTGAATTTATCCTCCGAGATGAGACCATTAATATATAGCAATAGTTTCGAAGAATCACGCTGAGCAGCCGGATGTTTTGCTATCCTCTCCTCCGGAAG
>PMBC01000136.1 GCA_003152835.1 Bacteroidales bacterium
TACTTTATCTGATGCAGGACTATGCCCTTCGTCTTCTCAATCATCAGTACTCTCTTTGTTCAAAAATACAACATTTTGATAATTTTTGCCTGCTGAAATGAGAATAAGGAATTTATTATATTTACTGTTCAACAAATTCCAATATGGCTGGCACCGATAATAATGAGCTGGTAAAAAGAATTGCGAAGCTTGCGCGTCAAAACCAGGAGCTTGAAAATCACATCAAGAGACTGGAGAAGCAGAATGAGAAGCTTTCCAGGGATTATGAAAAATTCAAAGCTCTTTATGAAAAGGCATATCCTGAAACGCTGAAGGAAACAGCTGAAGGAGAGAAGAAGGAGACATCGCTGAAGTTTAATATGGCGACAGTTCTCTTCGCAGATATTCATGGGTTTTCGAAGCTTGTCGAAGGGATAGATTCCTCGGCTGTTATGGATGAGCTTGATGAGATCCTTTATGAATATGATGCCATTGTTGCCAGGTATAAGATTGAAAAAATAAAAACTATCGGTGATACCTATATGTGCGCTGGAGGGATTCCAGATAAGAATATTACCAACCCCATTGATGTTGTTATGGCAGCAATGGAGATGCGCAATTTTCTCGAGAAATACGAAATCGGTAAAAGAGGAGAGGGAAACAAGATATGGGACCTGAAGATCGGTATACATACAGGACCGGTCACAGCTTCGATATCAGGTAAGAAAAAAGTCAGCTACGATATAAAAGGAGATACTGTCAATACTGCAAGCAGGGTTGAAGCTGTCTCTGAAAAAGGGATGATACTGATCTCGGTGATGACTTATGAACTTGTCAAGGAATTTTTCGATTGCGAATATTTCGGTAAGCTGCCTGTTAAATATAAGGGCGACCTTCAGATGTACAAGGTAAAGGGTATCAAGCCGGAGTTCTCAGTTGACGGATTGGGAATATCCCCCAATGAGGCATTCAGGATTAAATTCGGACTTATACAGTTTACGGATATCCAGGAAATAATTCTCGATAAACTCGAGAGGGAGCTACCCGATTATCTCTTTTATCATAATGTGAAGCATACGGTGGATGTTGTGACTGAAGTTGAACTTATCGGCTGGGCTGAAGGATGCACTGATGAAGAGATCCTCATTCTGAAGACAGCAGGTCTGTTCCATGATGTCGGGCATACTGTAGTTTATGACGGCCATGAATATCAGGGAACCCTGATTGCACGGGAGATGCTGCCAAAATATAATTACAGCCCTGAACAGATCGGGAAGATCTGCTCAATAATAATGTCCACAAAGCTTCCTCCTAAACCAACAACTCTGCTTGAGAACATTATCTGTGATTCCGACCTTGATTATCTTGGGCGCAGTGATTTTATCCCTGTTTCAAATACCCTTTTCGAGGAGCTGAAAGCACAGAATAAAATGGGATCCCTGAACGACTGGAATAAAATCCAGGTCAGGTTTATTTCCGGTCATCAGTATTTTACAAAGACTGCCAGAAGCCTCAGGGAGGTAAATAAGAAGCTTCAGATTGAGAGGATACAAAGCCTGATTACTGAGTAGCCTTCATCCCCCCTTGAGGGGGGTGTTATAACTAGTGTATCACAAGGATCTTTGTAACACACGATTGTGATCCATCGCTGCTCGCACAGAATACCATGTAAACACCTGTTGCCACTCGTCTGCCATTATAAGTAGTGAGGTTCCATGTTGCCATACCGCCATCGGATTTGGTTTTAAAGACCAGATTTCCGCTGACATCCGTGATCCGGATCTCCGTATCCCTTACCAGTCCTGTTATTGTGACATTCCCTGTAAAATCCTCCCTTACCGGGTTAGGAAATGAGTAGACATTTGTAAATGATTCTTTTCCTGCAGTGGCATTGCCCCGGTATGAGATAATACCCAATGATGTCGCAAGCCACACATCTCCGTTCTTGTTGTCAACAGCAACGCTTGATATTACATTTGAGAACAATGGGCTGTTATCTTCGTTGAAGTTTTTAATTTCTTTCGTCCCATCTGCTGATAGAAGATATGCTCCTGAGCTCATCGTTCCGAGCCACTTCCTGTTTGCACCATCAACAGCAATGGAAGTAATAGTTTCAGTTCCGAGCATAATGTCAGCTAACCCTGTTCCGTCATTCCTGGGGATTTTTATCTTGTATGCCTTCAGATCGCCTTCAAAGACTTTTTCGGGATTGTAATAGATAAGCGGGCCATGGTCCGTTCCAACCCATATATTCCCGTCAAGATCTTCAGCTAATGAATAAACATATGAAATCACATTGTTATCGGAATCGGTGACCGGCATTTTAATATAACTGTCGTCATTAAAGTTGGAAGGAGTGCCATTATCATCAAAAACCGCAAGGCCATTGCCTCTGGGTAATATTATCCATTTCTGACCATTCCTGGTAATAATTATATCGCCGATATCGTCGGCATCTATTGTTAAAGGATTAACAATCCATGTTCCGTCAGGCTTAAGCATCTTGATGCTTCCTGCAACTTCTGACTGAGTGATCCAGAGATTCATGCTTTTATCCATTGCAAGGCCGCAAATCCGCACATAGGGCTTCCCGGGAATTATGGTCTGTAAAGGAGAATTTGCATCGGTAAACTGGTTTACAAGCAGGTTGTTTTTATATTCGAGCAATCCTCCGCCCCAGGTTGAAACGAAAAAATGAGTCTTGTCGGAAGGATCCACCATTGCCCTCATTGCATCGGAAATCCCAGCCGATGAAATGTCTGTCCAGGCATTATCTTCATATATGGATATCTGCAAGGGTCTCCACAGGTTATTCCAGGCAGCATCTATGCCTCCTCCGCAAATAATTGTTTTGCCCTCCTGAGACATGATGCTGATTGCATTGTTCGAAACCGGACCGGGAAGTGTCAACAGAGAGTATTCTGAAATATTTCTGTCCAGAACCAATCCTCTGCTGATATCAGCAATCCAGATGTCGCTTCCCTCTTTAATTGCCTGCGCTATATTTGGGCTTCCCCATCCGTAAGTCGAAATGGTCCTGCTCAGTGATCCGTCAGGGTTAAATATGCTTGCTGAACTTCCGGAAGATATAGTAAAGCCGGCATCGGAATTGTCAAATGAACTGTTGAAACGCCCCGGGATATAAGAAAATACTGATGTGCTTCCCTGCACAGTATAAATTGTATCTCCGGTAAAATTCTTGTCAGTCCGGTTGACAAAAAGCTTGTTTCCGGAGAAGAGTGCAAGATTGTAGTTTCCGGCCAGGGAAGGAAGCACATTGAGAAGAGACCAGTTGCCAAAATATGCAAGGCCTGAATTGGTAATGTCAGCTGAAAAAACCCCGATATTTGTTGCTGCGTACACTTTGCCATTTCCAAAAGCGACATCCTTTACATCTGCAGATTCTATACTGTTCCCAGGCTTCCAGGTATCATATATCTCATTCTTCACCAGGTCGAGAACGACTATACCAAAGCTGCAGGCAAGGTATGCATACCTGCCGCTGGTCCTTATTCTGTATATGGTTTTATTCCCGGGGATGTACTTTCTGTCTATATCAGGTATATTGTAAATAGCGCTTCCTTTTACCAGGTCAATATTTGCGGTGGCGTATGCTATGATAAGCGTGCTGTAGTCTTCAGACCATGCAATGGTGCTGATTCCGGTTCCTGAGAGTCCGGTTACCTTTGATAATTTTCTGAGCTCGGCATACTGCTTATTATAGACAATGACTGATGAGCCTGTTGAGGCGAAAACTTCCTTTGAACCGGAAGCGACACATGATGCGCTGTTATAAATCAGGTGATCAGTCCACTCTCCCACAGGTGTTTGCGCCAGGGCGAATGATGAAAATAATACTATAACGGCTATCGTCAGGGATCTTCTCATCAGGAAGTTAAACAGTTAAATCCGGTCTTTATTGTCCTTCTGTTCGTACAGGTAAAGGAACTCCTTCAGCTTGTTAAAAGCCCTGGCCCTATGCGAAATTTTATTTTTTTCATCAAGCGGCATCTCAGCATAAGTAAGATTACTGCCTGAAGGAACAAAAACAGGGTCATATCCGAACCCCTCCCTGCCCCTTCTCTCAGTGATAATTGCACCCTCCGATATTCCCTCAAAAACATACTCCTTTCCATCAAGTATGAGGGCAATCACTGTTCTGAACCGTGCTTTCCTGTTTTTTGAATGGCCCATCATACCCAGGAGCTTATCAATATTGTCATCAGAATTCTTATTTTCTCCTGCAAAACGTGCTGAATGAACCCCCGGAAGTCCATTGAGAACATCTGTCTCGAGGCCGGTATCGTCAGCAAATACATTTATATTCAGGATTCTGTAAATGTGCCTCGCTTTATGCATTGCATTACCTTCGAGGGAAGGTTCATTTTCGGGGATATCTTCCTCAATATTTAAATCTTTGAGAGTTAACAGGTTAAAACTGTCACCCAGGATATCCCTGATCTCTCTTAATTTATGGTCATTATTTGTCGCAAAGACTAATTGCATTTTTTCTGCGTTCATGTTGAAGCAAAAGTACTTAAAATTGATCTTTCCTTTTGACCAAAGTATATTAAGTGCTACATTTGAGTTACTATATTTCAGCAATTATATGTTTCAGTGCAGGAATTATTTAAAGAGGAATGGCATTCTTTTCATCTCACTGCTCCTTCCTGCAGTCTCATCAGCAGGCATTGCAATAAACAAGACAGAAGTCCCTGTCCTTAAGCAGATTATAATAAATGGAGATTCAATCATTCCTGGCCCTTGCCGGGATAATCTAACCCTCGATTTCAGGCATCACAATATCGCATTTGATTTTGAAGGAACCGATACCGCTGCATATCAATTTTTTCTTGAAGGGTTTGATAAAAAATGGAGCTCTCTCAAGTCATCTGCTTATAAGGAATATACAAATCTGCCTGCCGGAAAATATCAGTTAAAGGTAAGGTACATTAATAAAAACAGTCCGTCAGCAGAAATAATACTGCCAAAGTTCAGGGTGCTTTCCCGCTGGTTCTCTTCGCCTATGGTACTTTTCTTTTACATGCTGGCTGCAGGTCTGGGGATCTGGGTCTTTTATACTTCCATGAACCTTCGTTTTGCGCGTACTCAGTACATGCTTGAACAGATAATCAATAAGCGAACGGAAGACCTGATTGTTGAAAAGGAAAAGACAGAAAAGCTCCTTGCCAATGTTCTCCCTAAAAATACGGCGAACGAAATCATGGAGAAGGGCAAGGCCACTAAAATCAAATATAATTTTGTAACGGTTCTCTTTTCAGATATCCAGGGATTTACAAAGATTGCTGAAGAAACAAACCCTGAGATCCTGATAGATGAGCTGGATAAGTTTTTCTTTTATTTTGATTCTGTTGTTGAGAGGCTGGGGATCGAAAAAATCAAGACCATCGGTGATGCTTACATGTGCGCCGGGGGGATACCTGAAAAGAACAGGACCAATCCGGTAGAGGTTATCCTTGCTGCACTTGAAATGCAGGTATATATGGCAAATCTTAAAGAGACCTCAGAGCTTGAAGGAATGAAATTCTGGGATATCCGAATAGGGATCCATACGGGTACCGTCGTTGCCGGAGTAGTGGGACAGAAAAAGCTTTCGTACGATATCTGGGGCGACACTGTAAATACAGCCAGCAGAATGGAGTCATCGGGTGAAGCCGGAAAAATAAATATCTCGGGGACAACCTATGAATTCGTAAAGGATTTTTTTACCTGCGAGCACCGTGGTAAGATGCCTGTCAAATACAAGGGTGAGCTTGACATGTATTTTGTAACCGGTATTATTCCGGAATTAAGGGATAAGGAAAACAAGCCAAACAGGAAGTTTATTCTTAAAATGCAGATGCTGAAATTGCAGGACGTCGAAGAGGCGATTATAAAGCTTTTCGATGATGAAGCTCCTCCTGATCTCTATTTCCATAACTCATCGCTTGTGAAAAACGTAAGCAGCCAGGTCGAGCTTCTTGCTATGGCTGAGAGGATTCAGGAGGAAGATTATCTCAGGCTGAAGCTGGCAGCATTATTCCTTT
>PMBC01000106.1:0-1051 GCA_003152835.1 Bacteroidales bacterium
GGATTATAATTGCGGGCAGATGCGCGTGTCCTGGTGCAACGGCCATTAGCAATTTGTCTTAGGTCAGGAGCAAAAGCAAAAAGTGTGACAAACAACTTACCTTTATTGTCCGTGTTAGGTGGTCGTGTTTAATTTTCTGTCCTTTCAGAGGTGAACGTTTGCCAATTAAATCTTTATATTTTCTTTAAATAGTTTTTAATTTTTTATTTTGAAAACCATTATATAGGGATCATCAGAATCATTTATTTTTCTAGAGATCTTAGTTAATTCGAAACCGCAACTGATTATATCAGATATCTCTGTTTCAAGAGGGGAAGCATTCCATCCATATTCTTTCCTTTGGAAATCTAGATTATCGTAATCACCATATTGAGGATTAACTACATAAAATAATCCATCATTCTTTATTTTTTTTCTGACATCCAAAATAAAAGCTTTAGGTTTTTTGATATACTGATACGTATATAACATTAAAATTTTATCACAAATATTATCAGGTAGATTGCTAGTTGAATCTGTTCCATTAATGGCTATGAATTTATTATTGAACGGTTTATTCTTTAAATTTTTATAAAAGTCAACTACTTTGTTGACAGCTGATTGATTACAAATTGAAGTATCAATATCTTGAATATAGAAAGTCAGGCTATCAAGAAAGAGCGATAACATACCCTCCAGATACCCATTTCCAGCACCAATATCAGCTATTATTTCTCCATTTTTGAAATTAATTGTATCCAGACAATGGCTCGCAAGCATTTTTTTTACTGAATCTATGTTATCCAGCAATGGGTAACCTGCATAAGGTTGCATTGAATCTTCTCTGGGAGGATTTTTACAGTATAATATGCAAACCAGGATACTAGCATATAAAACAACTTGTTTGATATTAGATTCTTTCATTTTGAATAATTATTAAAAAAAATATAGTTAAGAATCACCATACCTTATAATCATCTGACTAATGGGCAAAATATTTGGATCTTTATCTTGGGGGTTAAACTGAAAGTCAAATCGGTGGGGACATGCCACCTAACGGCCCGGCAATAAA
>PMBC01000106.1:1156-1880 GCA_003152835.1 Bacteroidales bacterium
CTTATACTGTTATTTTATTAACAGCAGGAGTGGTTTGCAAAAACCGTGACAAGTCTTATAACCTTTATTGTCCGTGTTAGGTGTTCGTAGCACTTTATTATTCAATATATTAAGTTACTATCTTTCTTTTGAGTTAAGTTTATCGAGGTAGTTCTTTACCCAATCGATATACTTTATTTCTTTGAAATCAAACCATTTTTGTCTATAGTCACCAGATCTATCAATTTCCCATTTGAAGTTTTTAAATGGGTGCTTTTTATTGAGGGAATTTGATAATTTGATCTGCAGGTCCACGTCTCCAACTATTTCAACAAAGTCCTCCATTATAAGGAAAGCGTCTCTTGGTGACATTGGGCTTATCTCAAGGTAATTATAATCTATTTTACCCGAGTCTCTTAAAACGTTTTCCCAAGATCCATCTTCTGAAATTTCAAAGTTCTCTGCATTTAAGACGTTTTTTACTTGTCCTGTTTTTATATCGATGAAGCAAGTAAGTCCGCAATCAAGTATAGATGCAATTTCTTTGATTTGTTGTTCGGAAAGCTTAATCATCTATCTGTCGTTTGGCAAGTAATTTAAATCTTTGTCGTTAGGTGTCGTAGCTTTATAATTTAGTGTATTGAAGGAGTTTATACAACATTTGTGATTTGTCAGCCAGTAGGATTATTCTTAAGGTAGTGATCTTGGTCAACGAGCTCAGCTATGACACCTAACGGCCCGGCAA
>PMBC01000106.1:1988-4321 GCA_003152835.1 Bacteroidales bacterium
ATAACCTTTATTGTCCGTGTTATGGGCAGATACTTATTTTTTCTTTGCAAATATTTCTTGTGCATCAATATAATATCTGAGACCAATGACCTTTCTATGAACATCTAAATTAAAAGATATTTGAGCATTAAAATCTTTTATATAGAAATCATTTTCGCTTTCCGGAAAGAGTTCTGTTTTTTCTGTATCACCTTTTTCGCAGAAAAATAAATGTCCATTTTCTGAAGAAACAATGAGGACTCTCTCGTTTCGATCTTCATCTAAATAACGGAATTCACCATTAAATTGTTTATTTAGGATGATATTTAAAGGCTTAAAGTTTCTTACCCAAAGAGTTGAGTCGCCTCTTGATGGTAAATCACAAGTTATATCTTTATTGTTTATTTCTCTTTCGAGCTGGTAACATGATCCGCAAAAGATACTTTTTATAAAACAGGATGCTTTTGCAGCGATATAATATTTACTCATGTTTTGTCCGTGTCCTGCTCCAGTTTTCGTATGAAGTTGATAACAACCTCCTAGATTTTTGAATCTTTTTGAAATTTGAACTGATTTTACATACGAACTATCAGCTGTACCATGAAACATAATTATCGGAATATTATGAGCTTCTTCTGATGAAATAAAAGATGTATCTGCGATTTGTCCCCACATATCAATAACACCTCTAATTTTAAATTTGGTTTTAAGATTATTTGTTGAATTATCTATTCTTCCAGCTATTTTTTCAATATTCGGTAGAAGTACATCAAAGTCTTGTTGATCTAAATATGCAATAGATGTGCTTGAAACAGCTCCTAAACTTTGTCCTCCAATAAATATCGCATTCGTGTCAATCCCATACTTATCTTCATTTGAAACCAAGTACCTTAGTGCAGCATGAGCATCTTGTATTGATTGATAGACGTTTCTCCCTGAAATTGGATCCCCATTAAGTTGAGTTCTATATGTAATGGTTGCAATAACGAATCCTCTTTCAGCAAACAAGGGGCAAAATCTATACATAGATGTTTTATTTCCGCCTCCTCCATGAATTAGCATAATGAATGGTCTTTGCTTTAAATTGTCTACTGAGAATTTTGGGTAAAAAACATCTAGATCCAATAATATTGTTTTTCCATTTTCATCAATGGCATGCCCATAAATTATGTCCTTGTCAACTTGAATATCTCTCGATTGAAAGTAATATTCATTCGTAAATCGACCAGGCATGCAATAATTTTGGCAGTAAAGATTTATAGTATTCAATGTGCAGTACAGAAATAAAAAAATAATAGCTGTCTTCATTATTTGATTTTAATGTGTTTCGGAATGTTGATACTTGCCCATAACGGCCCGGCAATAAANNCTGAGCGAGTGAAGGCTGGAGCAGTGAAGCCGAATCGGAGTAATGTCCCGGCACCAGCCGGAAAGAGCGAAGCATGGCGCGGTTTTTGCCATCCAGTTGCAAGTTTTTTGAGTTTTAGGAGTGTCACGGTACAAGGTTTTATTGGGAGCAGGTCACCTGTCCCCTTATACAGGTTTGGTTGAGAGCAGCGGCGCGATCACGGTAAAGTCCCCTTATACTGTGTTCTCTTGACAGCAGGGAATGGTTTGCAAAAACCGTGACAAGTCTTATAACCTTTATTGTCCGTGTTAGCAGTAGAATTTATTCCCAATCTTTCAATATATATTTATTACTATCAATCTCTCTAAAATTGGTCAATTTAATCTTCTCTTAATTATAGGCTATCGGATATATTGATAATTTCAAAGACAATATCTTTCTGGGCTTGTTTTAAAATAACTTTATCTCCGATTTTCTTATTTATTAATACCTTGGCAATAGGTGATATAAAGGAGACTTTCCCTTTGGAAATATCTGCTTCATCAACGCCGACAATTTGAAAAGTCTGAATATTTTTAGATGCTTCTATTTTAAGAGTTATCATTGCACCGAATCTTATCTCATTTTGTGGTTGGTCCTTTAGATTAACTATTTTGGCTTCAACAATTCTATTATTCAATAGTTGTAATTTTGCATTAATATAGTTTAACGCGATTCGTTTCTCATTCTCGCTGGCATTATTCAGATTGTTTTTTTCATTGACAAGCATCTGTTTCTCAGCCAATAGTTGATTCATACCAAATGGGGTAACAAAGTTTGTCACTCCTTCTGGTAAATATGCTCTCTGTGGTACTAACGGAATTTCTTCTTGATCGTCCTCTTTAACAAATCCTCTGCTCATAGCTTAGTAATTTAAATCATAGTCTTCCTTTTAGGTAGTATAAATTTTGGGTCAACCTTTTACAGGACGGGTCATTTTTACGGCTAACGGCCCGGCAATAAAGGG
>PMBC01000106.1:4363-6433 GCA_003152835.1 Bacteroidales bacterium
GGTGCAGAAACTTTCAAAATGCGCAGCGGTGCAGTATCGCGGTACAAGTTAACAACGGAGCCAGGATTGAGTCATGGTACAGGAGTTTGATTGTGAGCACTGGAGCGATGTCCGGGTGGTCCGATTTAAGGGTCATGTTATAAGAAAGCAGTAAGTTCAAAAACCGTGACAAACAAATGACCTTTATTGTCCGTGTTAGCGGTTAGTAATTATTTTAAATCAATTGCTTGACAGTCTTAGTTTTGAGAGAAGTACTCTTAGTCCTTTTTGATTTGCTTTTTTTAATGTATTCGTGAATAGCCTTCTCCTCCTCTTTTGTCAAAGAAGTTTGCCCTCCAATAAAATCAACATCTAATTCTACCTTCTTTGTTTTCATAATCTGAATATTTGAAAAGTACCTATTAATCAATTTCAAAGCAGCTGCTGAATCAATAATCATAAGCAGTCCTCCAACGTGTTCTGCCCCTAGACTTTCAATATAATGGTCAATCAATTGTGTTTTTGAGATGAATGCAACATTACCTTCATGTCCCCTTTGAAATGACAACTTGCACGCAAAAGCAACAAGGTTTCCTGGTACTCCTGCATAAAGTTTTGTTTTCCCTTTATTAAAAGGAGCACTCTCAACAAGGTGCATGTAGACATGATCAGATTTTACCTCAAGACTAATTAATCCTTGGATTATAGATTGATTATTGACAATTGTTAATTTGTAAATGTCTCTCTCAGGATGGCTGAGCTCAAGTTTCCAGTCAAATAGCCAACCATCTTTTTTTGTAATTGTCTTGAGGTCAGTCTTGGTAATTCGAGAAATATCAGTTGAAAAGCTATCTCCTGAGATTACGTTTTTAATTGAATTTGTCATCTCATCAATTTCGATGTCAAATCCTATTTCTTTTTGCTTTTTCACAACACGAAGATACTAAAATTACAGCTGATTTCCATGGAAAATAATGGATGACTTGATGCTGTTAGCGGTAGTAATATTTAGCTTGACAAGATGTCTCAGGTTATGAAATTGTCTGGGAGTATGGTTGTTTGGTGACGAAATTATTACCCCTAACGGCCCGGCANNGAAGCATGGCGCGGTTTTTGGCGTCAGGGTACAGATTTTCGGGCGTATACGAGCATCGCGGTACAATGCTGATAGAAAGCAGGTTAGTTGTCACCTTCTTGTTATTTTATTAACAGAACTGGCGCAGTATCGCGGTACAAGTTGGCAGCGGAGCTAGAATTGAGTCATGGTACAAGAGTTTGATTGCGATCACTGGAGCGGTGTCCGGGTGATGCGATAAAAGGGTCACGTTATAAGAAAGCAGTAAGTTCAAAAACCGTGACAAACAAATGACCTTTATTGTCCGTGTTAGCTGTTGGCGAGAATTTTTCGTCTTGGGCTAATACTATACTTTTTCCGAATATCCAAGAGTCTTTTCTTTCTTGAATTCGGGTTCTTTTCATATTTTTTCTGCAGCTTGGATCGTATTGATCTCATCATTTCAACTGCATCGAAGTCTTTATCTTTTTTCATATTATTCAACTTTTAAAATGTCACGAGGACTTCTAATTTCTAAGATCTTAAAGCCCATTTCGATGTTAACAGAATTATATTTTATAATCCTGTCAAGGTTTACAATATATTTAAAGTTCCAACTTGATAATACAGTCACATTGTAATAAGTTGCAATCGCGATATGTAATGCATCAAGATAAAATTTTTCTGATACCGCATTTTTTAGGATGTATTGTCTGGCTAGCTCTTCCGTTTCAGTATTTGATTCGACAATCTTTAAATATCTGTTCGGAATCTGTTTTAATATTTCTTGCACTTTTTTGGGAGCTAATTCCAGCTCATCCAGAGTTATATCAGAGATTACAGCAATTTTTTTGCCATTTTTGAATTCATCGAATAGTTTTATTGACCATTCTTTGAATTCTTGATCGATGCAACCTCCAATAACAGAGGTATCAATATATACTTGAGCGGTCACCTTGTTTAGTTATTTTTATCAAAGGTACGAAAGTTATCTAGTGGCGCCAAATCGCTTACAGCTAACGGCCCGGCAATAAAGG
>PMBC01000115.1 GCA_003152835.1 Bacteroidales bacterium
AAAGAAACAGTACTTGACCGCGACCCTGAATATATAGCTTTATGCCAGGGGCAGTTCCCAATGCATTTAAATACCATCCCGGAAGTTGAATCAACATTGAGAATCTTGTCTCAGGGTTATGTAGATATGGAATTTGATAATACACGGATTACAAAGAATCAACTCATATATGCAGATTCGACCTTCTTTAATTTTTTCTCTTTTAAAGTTCTCAGCGGCAATCCCCTTGAGACGCTTAATGACCCTAATGGACTTCTGATTTGTAAGTCCTTGGCTCTTAAAGCTTTCAATTCGCTTAACATAATAGGGCGATCAGTAAAGATTAATGGGAAATTATTGACAATCGGAGGAGTACTTGATGATGTGCCAGTAAATACTCACCTCCAGTTTAATATGCTTCGCGGTTCGAATAATCCTTTAGTTGATATGCTGGTAAATCATTCAGGGAATGAGTTTTATACATATGTCCTCCTCAAAGAAAATGTTGATAAAAAATCAACTCTTGATAAGATATGCATGGCATATAACTCATTTTCAAAAGAGCATTGGAAAGATTCCAATTATAGGATGGAGGGATTGCTTCAGCCTCTCAATGATATCGAACTGCACTCTGATAATCTGGCATGGGATGTTCCGCATGGGAATATGCAGAATATTTATCTCGCAACCGCATTAATAATTTTCATACTTATTGTGGCAATCATTAACGTTATTAACTTATTCACAGTCAATGCGGAGACTCATGTTAAAGAAGTAGGGGTAAGAAAGGCGTCAGGCGCTTCACGGTTTGATATGATTAAGAAGTATATGGGTGAGTCAGTTATAATTACTTTTCTCTCACTTTTTCTTGCTTTACTCCTAGTCAGGATTTCGTGGTCCTTCTTTAATAATTTCATTGGAAAAAACATTGCTGTTTCAGCTTTGGTCGATCTTAATCTCATTTTTATTCTGGTATTGCTGAGCCTTATTATTGGAGCTGTCTCAGGAATTTATCCTGCACTTTATTTATCACGTTTTTCAATAGTCAGAATTCTAAAAGGGGCTACCTCCAAAGGCGGGAAAATAAGTCCGCTTATTAAAGGGATGGTCCTGACTCAATTCTTCATTGTCATTACCCTCGTCTCCTGCCTGCTTATCTTTTACAGGCAGATGAGCTATGTGAAAAACAAAAACCTCGGATTTAATAAGGAGAACGTTGTCGCTATCAATGGCCTTACCAATCAGACAGTGAAAAGTTATTCCGTAATCAGGGAAAAGTTATTGCAGAATGATGGAATAATGAACATAAGCCTTGCCCAGGGAATTGCTGATGATGAAATGAGTGGTCAGTTTTTAAGCAGGATAGGAGGTGAAACGGGCGGGCAGATATTAACCAAACATACCAGGACAACAGAAGACTTTATAAAAACTTTCGGAATAGAGATCATTGATGGCAGGGATTTCAGCAAGGCTTACCCGACAGATAAGAATAACTTTATTTTAAATGAAGCTGCATGCAAGGCATTGGGATTTCAGGGAAGTGCAGTTGGCCAGCAAATCGCAATGAATGATACCGGTACTGTAATCGGGGTTGTGAAAGACTTCAACTTTGCCTCACTGCATAATAAGGTAGCTCCCCTGGTACTTACTTTCGAGGACCCGAGAGGGGGTACAATCTATGTCAGGTTAAAGCCTGAATTCATCAAAAAAGGTCTTGATCTGATCTATAAATCTGTAAAGAGCGTTGATCCCTTTTACAGTCTCGATTATGAATTTGTCGATGATCAGTTTAATCGCATGTACCTGCAGGAAGCGAAGGTCAGCAGGATGCTCTTTACGACAGTTGTGATATCGATATTGCTTGCATTGATGGGGCTGGTAGCATTAACTTCTATGACAATCATAAGACGGGTAAAAGAAATTGGGATACGGAAAGTGAATGGTGCATCTGTCGTTGAAGTACTTCTATTATTAAACAAAGATTTTTCATTGTGGGTGCTGGCTGCATTTCTCCTTGCAATTCCAATCTCATGGATGGTTATGCATAAATGGATTGAAGGATTCGCATTCAGTACAAAAATGAGCTGGTGGATCTTTGCCCTGGCGGGATTATCCATGCTGGTTGCCTCCCTGATTACAGTAACCGCCATATGCTGGAGATCGGCTACGAGGAATCCGGTTGAGGCACTCAGATATGAGTGACGAAACACTGACCGGTAGCGTCAGTGTCGAAGCACTGCGATATGAATGAGCAATTAACAATTAACAGTTAACAATGAGCAATTCAGGAAGGAAGATATGAAGATAAAAGTTATAATTCGGAATCTGCTGCGGTACAGGCTTTTTTCAGGACTGAATCTTCTTGGATTAAGCATTGGGTTAACAAGCGTACTGGTTATTACTTTATGGGTCTACAATGAATCGCGATATGATAAATTCAATAAGAATTATGATCGTATTTTTCAGATAAACTTCAAAAACGATAAGGGTGAATTCAGCATGGCCGGAACACCAGACCCGCTGGCTCCTGCTATAATGAATGATGTTGCAGCCATTGAATCGGTTGTCCGGTTGAGAAATGCCCCGGGATTTGCCTTTAAGTATGGAAACAATATGTATTTTGAAGAGAACGGGCTTACATCTGACCCGCAGTTGTTTGATATCTTCAGTTTCAAAGCCGTTGAGGGCAATCCGAAAGAAGCTCTTGATCAGGTGAATAGTCTTGTAATTACACAGTCATTCGCTAAAAGATATTTTGGTTCAGAAGATCCTCTGAATAAGGAAATTCAGATTGAAGGAAAGGGGTATATGCCGGTAATGGCAGTAATTGAAGATATACCCAGCCAGTCCCATATTCAGTTTGATTTCCTGCTCTCTCAAAAGTTTGCTGAAGAGAATCATTTATGCGGAACGGAATGGGGCGACCCGAATTTCAGGACATATGTTTTATTAAAAATCAGTACTGATCCTGTGGCCGCTTCAAAGGCAATAACCCGTGTAGCAAAAGATAAGGGAATGCCACATGTGAAATATGGAAAACTCACTGCTCTTCTCAGACCTTTGAAAGATATATATCTTGATTATAAGGTCAATAACAGGTTAGGTGAAACAGGCGATTATCGTTATCTGTATATTTTCAGCACGATAGCCTTCCTGATTCTGATACTGGCCTGTATTAATTACGTCAATCTCACTCTTTCACTGCATGCAAAGAGATTAAAAAGCACATCAATAAGGAAAGTATGTGGTGCTAAACGATCAACAATATTCTGGAACAGCTTTTTTGAGAGCGGTGCAGTGGTATTTCTGGCATTCGTAATAACACTTACAATTTTATGGCTGTTAATACCGAAATTTCATACATTCCTCGATAAAGTGTTATTTGTACACTTATTCAATCCTGTCTTTGCAGGTCTCATCGGGGGATTGTTTCTGCTTTCCATATTGTTATGCTCTGTTTATCCATCGATAATTTTTTCAGGTTCAAAAGCGATTGAATTAATGAACAGATATTCCGAAAGAAAAACAGGGATCCTGAAAAGCCTGGTTGTCTTTCAGAATATTATTGCTGTATTTCTGATCGTCGCAGCATTGGGGATAAACAGACAGATGCAGTACATCAGGCATAAAAAATTGGGTTTCAATACAGAACAGATTGCCTATACATACCTGAGAGGTGATATTTTTAAAAAGATCAAAGTCGTCAGGCAAACGTTACTTGAAAATCCGAATATTTCAGAGGTCGGTTTGAAAGATTGTCTCCCTTACAGACAGGTAAATGGAACTATTGGCATTTCGTGGAAAAACAATGGAGAATGGCAAAATGAGGGGAAGCAGGATCTAATAAGTATGGAAACTACGCGGATCGATGATCAATATCTGAAAATGATGGATGTGAAGTTTGTTGCCGGGCGCAATTTTTCAGAAGAAATAGCAACCGACAAACAAAACTATATCGTCAACGAGGAAGCCGCTCGCTTAATGGGTATTGACAATCCTGTCGGAACTGAATTCAAGCTTTATGGCCAGCAGGGGATAATTGTGGGAGTCATTAAAAATACTTATTTTAAATCATTGCATGAGAATATCAATCCCCAGGTATTCCATTTATACGATGACGAATCGTCGCAATCATATTTCAGTGCACTATTCATTAAAATCAATGGAGACATAAATAGTGCAATATCACATGTACAGAAAGTCTGGATACAAAATAATCCGGGGATCCCTTTTGAATATCATTTTCTGGATCAGGATTATGAAAAACTATATGAAAAGGATACCCGTATTGCAAAAATGATCAACCTGTTTTGCTCACTTGCCGTTTTTATTGCATGTCTGGGATTATTCGGACAGGCAGTAATTTCAAGTGAAAACAGGATTAAGGAAATAGGGATCAGAAAAGTAAATGGCGCCAGGGTATCGGAAATCCTGATCATCCTCAATAAAGATTTTGTGAAGTGGGTGGGAATTGCTTTTATTATTGCTACCCCTTTTGCATGGTTTGCTCTGAATAAATGGTTGCAGAATTTTGCTTATAAAACCAGTCTGAGCTGGTGGATCTTTGCGCTGGCAGGTTTACTGGCATTTGGAATAGCTTTATTGACAGTGAGCTGGCAAAGCTGGAGAGCTGCGACCAGGAATCCGGTGGAGGCACTCCGCTATGAATGAAGAATTAACAATAAAATAATGATACTGCAAAACATTCGGCTGGCTTTCAGAAACATCCTTAAGAACAAAGGAGTCAGCAGCATCAATATCCTTGGTCTTGCCCTCGGGATGATGGCTGTTCTGCTGATCTTCCAATATACCGGTTTTGAAAAAAGCTATGATAAGTATTTTGAAAATCAGGATCGGATATACCGCCTTGTTTTCTACAGGTTTTACCAGACAGGACTGGATAAAAGTGTAGGAAACAACTATTTTGTCGGGCAGATCGCCTCTGAACAGATTCCGGAAATTGAGAACTTCTGCCGCTGTAAAAAATTGACCCAGTTCATTCAGGTGGGCGATGAAATCTATAAAGAAGAAAGAACCCTATTCGCCGACAGTTCATTCTTCGACATTTTTTCGCATTCTGTAATATCAGGAGAAAAATCAGGATTTCTGAGGGGGCCTGATGTGGCAGTCATTACAGAATCGACAGCACATAAATACTTCGGAAATTACAACCCGGTCGGAAAAACTATTTATGGAGTTAATCCGGGGAAGAAACCGTTGGTTGTTCAGGGTGTTATAAAAGATGTACCGAGGAATTCACACCTTAAATTTGATGTTGTAATTTCATTATCAACATTAACCACTCCTTCATATTGCTATGGTTGTAACAATACAAATACATATTTTCTTCTCAGGAAAGGATCCGATCCTGTTAAAATTGCAAGTGAAATAACTGACCTTGCAAAAGCTAACTTCACTTCCAGGAATGTTGACATTAATTTCCCAATTGAATATCATCTTCAGCCAATTGCAAATATTCATTTACATTCCAATTTCAGGTTTGAGCATGAATTGAACGGGAATATTAAATACGTTACCATCTTATCTATTATTGCCTTTCTGATCCTGATAAGTGCCTGTCTTAATTACTTTAACCTTTATTCATCAATAACCGGGAAGCGTATTAATTCGATTGGGATAAGGATAATTAACGGAGCATCAGGAAGAGACATAATTTCGGAATTTGCAACCGAAGCTGTTCTGACTGGTATTATAAGCCTGATACTCTCCATTATTTTATTGTTTCTTCTTTTCCCTCTGTTTAAAAGCTTTCTCAACCTTGATTTTACTCTTGTATCAGTATTTCAATACAAAGCATGGTTGCTCCCGTCTCTCCTGCTGATATTATTAAGCCTTTTTGTCGGCTGGCTTCTTGGAATAAGAATCTCAAAGACTGCCCCGGTCTCTTTAATAAGAAAGGATCTGGTAGTAATAGGCAGAAGGAATAACAAAAGGTTTTTACTAGTCGGGCAATTCATTATTTCTATTGTCCTTATCTCAAGCACAATAGTGGTTATTAAGCAGATCAGTTATATGCAAAAGGATGCATTTACTATGAGTATTGATCAGACTCTTGTTGTCAAGAGACCTGTCGCCCGTGAATTTAATTCTTCCCAGACGGCATTCCAGCAAAGCCTTCTTAAGCTTCCAGGAATAACCGGAATAACTTTTTCTACTATTTCACCGGGAGAAAAGAACGATTGGGTAAAAGGTGGGATTTCATTAAAAGGAAAGAACAAGTTGGATATCCAGATCTTCCAGGCAGATGTAGCTCCGGATTTTTTTCAGTTTTTCAACGTCAGATTACTTGCCGGAAGGCAATTCTTCAGTGATGAAAATAACTGGCTCGGAGGTCCGAAGCATCTTATACTGAATAAAGAAGCTGCGATGGCTATGGGAGAGGATGATTATAAGAATGTTATAGGAAAAACACTATATGATTCTGATAATAAGGAAGATATTGGAGAGATTGTTGGTGTGGTTGATGGATATTTTCAAAATTCGCTGGATCAGGAGATAAAACCTACGATCTTTAATTGCGATCAGGGGGGCTATTATATCTTTATGAAGATTCAAAGTAAGAATATACCTAATGTTATTTCGAAAGTGACCACAGAATATAAAAAGTATTTTAAAGACCAGTACTTTGAATATTATTTTCTGGATGATTTTTTTAATGCTCAGTATAAATCGCATATTCAGCTTTTCAGGTGCTATTTGCTATTCAGCATAATGGCAATTATTATTACAAGTCTTTCACTTTTCGGACTGGTTTTGATGGCATCTGTCTCCCGGACTAAAGAAATTGGTATCCGGAAGGTGAACGGAGCCAAAGTAACTGAACTGTTGACCATGCTAAATAAAGACTATTTAAGATGGATGACTATTGCCTTTGTCATTGCAACTCCTATTGCCTGGTATACCATGCATTTCTGGCTGCAAAACTTTGCTTATAAAACTGCAATCAGCTGGTGGATCTTTGCACTGGCAGGACTGCTTGCATTAGCAATAGCAATGCTGACTGTGAGCTGGCAGAGCTGGAGGGCAGCGACGAAGAATCCGGTTGAGGCACTCAGATATGAGTGACGAAACACTGACCGGTAGCGTCAGTGTTGAGGCGCTACGGTACGAATGATCCCCCGCTGCCTCGCGGGCTCGCCTTCCCGCAAAGCGGGGAAGGAAGAGGGAGGGACTAACAAAACATGAATTGAAGTCCCCCTCTCTCCTGGGAGAGGGGGATTTAGGGGGTGAGGTTGAATCCCCCGGGGTATAAAGGAATTCAATGCAGCGATTAGTAATTTTGGGAGTCTTTTTAATTTGAATCGGATTGGATTCTTATATTTAAACTAAAAACATGAAACAGAAAATTTTAACCTCGATTGTATTATTATGCATTTATGCAACTGCGTCAGCACAGGAGGGATATACAGTAAAACGAGATTCCCTTAAATCAGTGGTATTACAACAAAATCGCAAGTTAAGTGTATGGTTACCTGAGGGATATGAAGCCAAAGATGCCAGATTTCCAGTGATTTATGTTCTGGATGCCGACGGACGCCTTCAGCATTCTGCAATGACTGCAAGATTCCTGTTTCAGAATAATAAAATGCCAAAGGCAATACTGGTCGGAGTATTCAATATCGACAGGAACCATGATTTCCTTCCCGATTCAAGCCAGACTACTCCGACAGGAGGAGGTGCTGATAATTTCATACAGTTTTTTAAACAGGAACTAATTCCATATATCGATAAAAACTTCAAAACCGAACCCTTTAAGGTCCTTGTAGGACATTCTTTTGGAGGAGTATTCGCGGTGCATGCACTGTTAAATGACCCGGATCTTTTCGATGCCTATATTGCCATAGACCCAAGTATCTGGTACAAGAACCTGTTACTTGTAAAAAATGCTACGACTGAGTTTGTCAAAACTAAAAACTGGAATAAATCCATTTTCATCACCGGGCGTGAAGGAGGTGGAATGAAGGATATGGGAATAACTCCGATGGAAAAATTACTGAAAAGTTCCGCACCAAAAGGGTTGAACTGGAAGGTTGTGGCATATGCTGATGAAGATCACGGTTCCGTCCCGTTCAAAAGCGTGTACGACGGTTTTCGTTATATTTTTGATTCAGGAAGCAATTTTTTGGTTTTCCCGCTGTCGGGGGTTTTGCCAAAGGGTACTTCGACATACGCCGTTATTCAGAATGTGAACCCTCATCTCAGATATACTACTGATGGAACAGAACCGACTATAAATTCTCATCTGTGCAAAGATGTTATCAAAATAGATAAGGCCTGTACATTAAAGGTTAAGAGTGTATCATCAACATATAATAATCTTCCGGCAGTGACTCGGATATTTGCTGAAGGCAAGTACATGGACGGGCAGCAATCAGTTGCCAGTCTTAAGCCAGGTCTTAAATATTCATATTATGAAGGAGTCTGGGATTCACTACCTGATTTTTCCCAACTGACACCTAAAAAGTCAGGCATTACCGAAAACCTTGACTTAAAGTTTGCCCTGAAAAAGGATAGTTTTGCTGTCCAGTTTGAAGGATATATTCATATAACTAAAAAAGATCTGTATGATCTTTGGATAGTGTCGGATGATGGTTCGAAATTATACTTTAACAATGAGTTGCTTCTGGAAAATGATGGACTGCATTCTGCTGACAAGCCTGTTGTTAAACTTGTTCCGCTTAATCCCGGATATTATCCAATATTGATCCAGTTCTTTGAAAGAGCAGGAGATCAGTCGGTTACTATCGGAACAGTGTCATTTAAGAAAAAACCGAAAGCAACTCCATTACCGAAGGAAATGTTTTTCTATAAGGAATAAAGCTGTCAATACATAGAATCACATAACAGGGAATTAAGCAATAAACTCCTCGATCTTCTTTATCATATTTTTTGATCCCGCGTAGAATGGGGAACGCTGATGTAGCGACCCGGGAATAATATTCAATATGCGTTCCTGTCCGTTGGAAGCTGCACCACCGGACTGCTCAGCAATAAGGGCAATAGGATTGCACTCATAGACAAGCCTTAGTTTTCCTTCGGGTGCATTTTCATTCTGAGGGTACAAAAAGACGCCGCCCATAAGCAGGTTACGATGAAAATCAGAAACAAGAGATCCTATATATCTTGATGTATATGGCCTTCCCGTATCCTCATCTTTTTCCTGACAATACTTGATATATTTCTTAATCCCGGAAGGAAAATAAATATAATTGCCTTCGTTTATTGAATATATCCTGCCATCATCAGGTGTCCTCATGCAGGGATGAGAAAGACAAAATTCGCCGATTGACGGATCCAGAGTGAACCCATTGACCCCATTCCCGGTTGTATAAACAAGCATGGTTGAAGATCCGTAAATTACATAACCGGCTGCAACTTGTTTTGACCCTTCCTGTATGAAATCTTCATTGGTAACCTTTTCTCCGCGCGGAGTAATTCTTCTGTAAATTGAAAAAATTGAACCTACCGATACGTTATAATCTATGTTCGATGAACCGTCAAGAGGATCCATGCATACGACATATTTTCCTTTCCTGGCAAATTTGTCAGTAAATACTATCTCATTCTGGTTTTCCTCTGTGGCAACTCCGCAGCATTCACCGCTTGCAAGAAGCGCATTGATGAACACCTTGTCTGCAAAAACATCAAGCTTTTGCTGGTTTTCTCCCTGTATATTTACCTCTCCCGATCGTCCAATGATATCAACAAGCCCGGCTTTGTTGATTTTTTTATTGACAATTTTAGCTGCGGTTCCGATATGATGAAGCAGACTCGAGAGTTCTCCTTTGGCATAAGGAAAGTCTTTTTGCCGCAAGGTCACAAAATCATTTAGTGTGGTTATCTTATAGCTGTTCATTCTGATTACTAAGTTAATTTATTATTTAGAACCACAGGCACTATTCATAACAGATTTTTAACCACGGAGTTGCACAGAGCTAACACAGAGTTACACTGTTAGATCCTTTTAAGGTTTTACTCCGAGAAAACTCCGTGAGACTCCGTGGTTAATTGGTTTTTAGAACAGAAATCCTAATTTTATAACAAATTTCATTTTATGAAGGTCTACAAATTCGGAGGTGCCTCAGTCAAAGATGCTGCCGGTATTAAGAATCTTACTGCTATAGTTTCTAAGGAGAATGGGAACCTGGCAGTCGTAGTCTCGGCATTCGGAAAGACAACCAATGCTCTTGAGATGGTGCTGAAAGCCTGGCTGGCAGGAGGAAATAGTTATAAGGACCTTCTTGACAATATCTACAGTTATCATATAGCAGTTGCCGAAGAGCTCTTTCCCTCGGGAAATTCAGCAAAAAGCAAGATCGATGTATCATTTGCCTCTCTGAAGGAATACCTTCTGAAAGCTAAAAAATCACAATATGATTTTGAATATGATCAGGTTGTTTCTTATGGCGAAATATGGTCCACTATCATCGTTGCAGAATATTTGAAAAAGAGCGGACTGAATGCCGAATGGGTCGACATAAGGGGCGCCCTGCTTACAGATGACAGGTTCAGGGATGCAAATATTCTTTGGAATGAAAGCACCGGGAGGATTCAAAATGAATTCGACTTCAGCAAATTCAGTATTTATGTAACGCAGGGATTCATCGGCGGGACAATTACCGGACAGGCCACTACTCTTGGCAGGGAAGGATCTGATTATACTGCAGCCATCATGGCAAATATGCTGAATGCTGAAAGCGTTACTTTCTGGAAAGATGTGCCGGGGCTTCTGAATGCCGATCCAAAATGGCTTCAGGATGCCCGGAAGCTTGAGGAAATGTCGTACAGGGAGGCAGTTGAAATGACGTTCTCAGGCGCAAAGGTCATACATCCCAAGACAATTAAACCGCTCCAGAACAAGGACATTCCTCTTTTCGTAAAATCATTTCTTGATCCCTCGGAGAAAGGCACCATGGTTGTGGCTTCACCCACTCTGACTAAAATATTGCCTGTTTACATCAGGAAAGAGAGCCAGTTACTTATCTCCATTCTCCCGAGAGATTTTTCCTTTGCAATGAGCGATAACCTGAGCATGATATTTCATGTATTCATGCTTAACGGAATAAAAGTGAATCTTGTAGAAGCCAGTGCTGTGAGCATTGATGTTTGTGTCGATGACGAAAGATCAAAAGTTGAAGCCCTTCTTTCGGATCTTAAAACTGAATATTCAGCAATTTATAACGAAAATGTAGAATTGCTTTCAATACGGCATTACACNNATGACAAAATAATCAATAGTCTTCCTGTTATAACTTAAACTAAATCATCTGAAGTACAATGTCATTGCGAGTCCTGTGTCAGCGGGACGAAGCAATCCTTTTACTTAATCATTACCGGTCGAATAAAAGTCTCTGGCCCCGGTAACCATCATTAATTACACCATAATTATATACTATAGTCCCGTTAACAATGGTTGTTATCACTTTTGATCTGAATGTTGTTCCCTCGAAGGGCGACCATCCGCACTTGTAAAGAATATTCTCCTTTGAAACAGTCCATGGATTATCAGGATCCACAAGGCAAAGGTCAGCTTTGTATCCTTCCCTTATGAAGCCCCGTTCCTTAATATTGAAAAGTATGGAGGGAGCATGGCACATCTTATCGACTATTTTTTCAAGGGTAAAAGTTTTTCTGTGCCATAATTCAAGCATGGCAACGAGAGAGTGCTGAACAAGCGGGGCACCTGACGGCGACTTAAAATAGGTGTTGGATTTTTCCTCCAGAGTATGGGGTGCGTGATCAGTAGCAATAACATCAATAAGGTCAGAGTTGACTGCGTTGGTCAGCGCATCACGATCGAACCTGGTCTTTATTGCCGGATTCCATTTTATCCTGGAACCTAGTTTTTCATAGAAGGAATCGTCAAACCACAGGTGATGTACGCAGACCTCTGCGGTAATCCTTTTTTCGGACAGGGGAATCTCATTGCTTAGTAGTTTCATCTCATCGGCAGTTGACAGGTGAAAGAGGTGAAGCCGGGTATTGAATTCCCTGGCAAGAGATACGGCAAATGAAGAAGATCTGAAACAGGCTTCACGGCTCCTTATCAGCGGATGCATCTGTACCGGTACATCTTCGCCATATTTCTGCCGGTATATCTCCTGGTTCTTCCTGATGATCTGTTCGTCTTCGCAGTGAGCATTGACTGGCAAATGAGCATTTTTAAACAGATTTCTCAATGCTTCTTTGTTATCGACCAGCATATTCCCGGTTGACGAACCCATGAAAACCTTGATACCGCACACTTCAGCGGGATTGGTCTTCAATATTTCACTCAGATTATCATTGGTCGCTCCGATGCAGAATGAGTAATTTATTATCGAGTGTTCAGAGCCAAGATTGTATTTTTCATTAAGTGCTTCTATCGTAACTGTCTGTGGTACAGTATTTGGCATATCCATGAATGAGGTTATCCCGCCAGCCGCGGCAGCCCTTGATTCGGTGAAGATATCTCCTTTATGGGTAAGCCCGGGTTCCCTGAAATGTACCTGGTCGTCTATAACTCCCGGGATCAGAAGCAATCCTTCAGCATTAATTATTTTTGCATCAGATGGTTGCTCAATCTCTCCGTGTGAGGATATGGCTGAAATGATTTCATCCTTCACAAGCAGATCACCCTTGAATGATCGTCCCTCATTTATAATAGTAGCATTCCTGATTAATATGCAGCCCATTATTTATAGTTAGTGAAACCTATCCTTCAACTTCTTCAACGATCTTTTGACCCACCCCTTCCCTCCGCCAAGCGGAAGGGTTTTTGAAATCTAACTATTTAGCCCCCCGGCATGAAATCCCGCAAAGCGGGAGGGGGGATGGGGGGTCAGTTCTTTGCGCCATTGCGCCTGTATTTTACAAACCAGCTTCTTACCTTCATACGTGGAACGCCAATGAATGCTTCACTGAAAATACCTCCCGTCATTTTTGAGGAACCAAGTTTCCTATCGGTAAAAATTATTGGGATCTCGGTTATTCTGTACCCGAGTTTCCAGGCAACAAATTTCATTTCGATCTGAAAGCCATAACCTTTTGAACGGATCTGCGCAGGTTTGATATTTTCAAGAACTTCTTTTTTATAGCATACAAAACCAGCAGTAGTATCCATGATTCTCATGCCGGTTATTAGCCTTACGTATATTGAGGCACAATATGACATGAGTACTCTGGAGAGCGGCCAGTTTACAACATTCACACCGCTGATATATCTGGAACCGATCGCAACATCAGCACCCTTGTCATTGCATTCATTCAAGAGCCTTCCCAGGTCACGCGGGTCATGAGAAAAATCAGCATCCATTTCATAAATAAAGTCATACCCTTTTTCGAGGGACCATTTAAACCCATTAATATATGCAGTCCCCAGACCCAGTTTGCCAGGCCTTTCAATTAAGTGCAGGTTAGTAAAAGATTTTTGGAGATCTTTTACGATTGAAGCAGTGCCATCAGGGGAGTTATCATCAATGATCAGGATATCGAACGGGATAGTCAGGGAGGAAATGGCCTTGATTATTGCTTCAATGTTTTCCTTTTCTTTGAATGTAGGTATAATGACTATATTTGACATTATCTTCAATATTATTGCGAAAATAAGGAAATTAGATTAATAGAAACAATAAGACCTGGAATATTTCAAAGATACTGATTTTGTGATTTTTCTTTTTAAACCTCTTTCTGATTTTCCCCAGGGGAGGGCAAAGTGTTAAAAAATTGCTTTGTGAGCAATTTTAGCGAAGGAGCCAGCCTGCTGCGGAGGATTACCATAATGGGGAAGTCCCGATAGCTATCGGGAGGGAATGGAGGCGAGGATCAACAAAAAGAAATTTTAAATGTGATTATTTACTTTTTTAAAGTTTAAATGAAAAAATTTTCTCTGATTTTTTACCCGTTTCTACTTTTTTCTTCCGCTGTTTTAGCACAACAAGTAACATGGAGCGCAGGTCTCTTTTCTTTTTTTGATAATGTTGAATTCGGAAAGTCAGCAGTTAAGTCGCCTCAGACAATGGCCGGTGTGATGATCATCCCGGAAGCCGGATTAACTTGGGACACAATACACCGTGTGAATATCGGAGTAAACATGATGCATGAGTTTGGAAGTTTAAACGCTATTGACAAATTCTACGCTACAGCTTATTATACTTATAACAGCAAGCCGTTCAGGTTTATAATGGGTGCATTTCCCCGGAACATGGCGATAGAAAAATATCCAAGGCTTTTTTTCCAGGATTCGATATCGTATTATCGTCCTAATATTAATGGGATGTTCCTTGAATATCAGGCTGATCAGAATTATATTAATGTCTGGCTTGACTGGACCGGCCGTCAGTCGCACACTGTTCACGAAGCTTTCTTTTTAGGATTGAGCGGAAGGTATAATCTCGGCATTTTCAATATTCGGCATTTCGGATATTATTTTCATTATGCGAGCAAAACGGATCCCGTTTTTGATGAGGCGCTTCATGATAATGCTCTTTTTCTGACCTCAGCGGGCATTGACCTTTCAGGCAGGTTCTTTCCGGGAAGGCTTGAGGCAAGTGCAGGGTGGGTATCAGGACTTGAGAGGGCCCGGGCCGATAATACAGGGTGGATCGGTATGAATGGACTTCTTCTGGAGATGCGGGCAGAATATAAGTTCGCAGGTCTTTACAATACCTTTTTCACCGGCGATGGACTAATGCAATTCTATAATGATCACGGCAATGATCTGTACTGGGGAGATCCTGTCTACAGGGCAAGAACATCAGACCGGGCAGACATTTACCTGGATTTACTAAAGAACAATAAAGTAAGCCTGGAGATAACATATTCTCTTCATTTTCTTGAAGGAAGAGTTTACAATGAGCAGATGCTGAAGTTAAGGGTAAACCTGGAGGGATGGATTAAGAGGTAATTACAACTCGCAGGATATCATATAATTGACGTCAGACTTATTTCAATTTCAAAATATTTTATTTTTTTTGGCATCTTTTCTTGTAAGGAAAAAATCAATTTATATCTTTGCACCCGCTTTAGGCATAAAAGTTTAAATCTATAAATCCTGAAGCAGAAATGTTCTTTGAGTTTTTAGTTCAAGGTTCATAGTTCAAACCTTGAACTTGTAACCTGGAACCTGAACCGAGGCGAAGCCGAGTTCGCCGAAAGCAAACCAGAAACTGAAAATAGTCCCGTAGCTCAGTTGGTTAGAGCGCTACACTGATAATGTAGAGGTCCCCGGTTCAACTCCGGGCGGGACTACACACTGGGGAATTAGCTCAGTTGGCCAGAGCACCTGCCTTGCACGCAGGG
>PMBC01000097.1 GCA_003152835.1 Bacteroidales bacterium
TGTTTTGCTATCCTCTCCTCCGGAAGCCCATAATCATAATCGTCAATATTAATGTTGTGAGTCATAATGATCAATCGGTTGCTGGTCGCATCTAATGGCCCCTCCTCCCCCCTAAAGCGGGGCTAACTAGGTAACCAGATTTAAGTCTGTCAACTGCATCAGGCCCCCTTCAGGGGGCAGTCCCATTCCGTTTTGCGGAACGGGACGGGGGTAATTAGCCTGCAAAAATAACTAAATTTTACCCTCTGTCAGTTTTTGACGACGTTTTACTACCTTTGCATCGCAGCAGGCTGTCCCATCGTTCCCGGCCGAAGCGTCGGGGAAGGAAAGTCCGGGCAACAGAGAGCACCATGCTTCCTAACGGGAAGATATCCGCGAGGGTATAGCAGTGTAACAGAAAATAACCTTCCCGCTTTTACATATTGTAAAAGCGGGAGAAGGGTGAAAAGGCGAGGTAAGAGCTCACCGGTTCCGGTGGTAACATCGGGAGCCGTACACCTGATGGGTTGAAAGACCATGTATACCGGCTTTTAGGGCTGCTCGTCCGATGCCGGGGGGTAGGTCGTAGGATCACGTCAGCAATGGCGTGACAAGATAAATGATGGGAATTGGTTTAATATTCTCTCGAAGAAGGCTAAACCGCACAGAACCCGGCTTACAGGCCGGCTGCTAACATAAAAGGCGGATTTTTGATCCGCCTTTTATGTTGTAAAGACGGGTCTCAGACCCGTCTCTAGCTGTCGGGTTATTTAATCGTAAATATACTGTCCTCCATCGGAATGTCTACTTCAACCTTTGTAAAGTTCATTACAAAATCCATTCCGCTCACTGAAGTAGTGGTTTTCATTGGCAGTACGACACCATTCGTTTCGGTGTAATCTGATGGGTAGGATTCAACGGTCATTACCTGTCCTCCCTGGTTCACATCAGCACTGGTCTTTACCAGGAAATAGGATGATTTATCAATAAACATGGTAGCAGTTGCTTCCGGGCTGACAACGGCCTTAATCTTGAAGGCCGGCTTCCCATTAACACTCTCCTCACCTTCAAGGGTGAGTTTGCCATCTTTAAGGTAATCAGCCATGTAATTCTGAAAGATGTTGCTTTTTGTCAGACTCTTGGCCTGGTCTTCTGTCATTTCAACAGGATCGCTCGATCCAGCCATCGGATTCACCATGTATCCCTTCACTCCGTCATAGGCCTGTATCATTTCCTGTCCGCCGAAATTGGTGACTGTCTTGATCTTATTTGGGTTTTTCATCCACATTTCCATAGGCATTTCCTGACCCATCATTGACATACTTACGGTGATCTTGAGTGTTTTGAAGTTCGACATCTTGTCAAGCTTGTTTACCTCGGTGTACTTTTTAACAATCTCATCGAGAGTCTGAGCATTTATCATTAGTGCAGCCAGAAGGCAGGTGGTGAATAAAAATAGTTTTTTCATACAATCTGTAATTTTAATTATTAAATGAATTTATTGTTTTTCTAAGTGCTACTAATTTATTTAAGAGATCGTCCATTCCTGATAGTTTCAGCATATTTGCTCCATCCGATTTTGCCATGGCGGGATTGGGGTGGGTCTCAATAAAGATACCATCGGCTCCGACGCTTATTGCGGCTTTGCCGATAGTCTCAATCATCTCCGGATTTCCTCCGGATACTCCTGCCTCCTGGTTAGGCTGCTGGAGCGAATGTGTTATATCCATTATAACGGGTACCCCGGTCTTCTTCATTAGCGGGATATTCCTGAAATCAACAATGATATCCTGGTATCCGAACATATTGCCACGGTCGGTGACCATTATTTTATCATTGCCTGATTCCCTTACTTTCTCAATTGCAAATTTCATTGAGGGACCGGAAAGGAACTGGCCTTTCTTGATATTGATCCATCTGCCTGTTCTGGCTGCTGCAACAAGAATGTCTGTCTGCCTGCAGAGGAAGGCAGGTATCTGAAGAATATCAACATATTCGGCTGCCATTGCTGCCTCTTCAGGATTGTGAATGTCGGTGATAACCGGAATAGAGAACCTTTTGCGAACATCAGCAAGAATCTTCAGGGCCTTGATGTCGCCGATCCCTGTAAACGAATCGCCTTTTGATCTGTTGGCTTTCCTGTATGAAGCTTTGAATATATAAGGGATCTGGTATTTTTCAGATAGTTTTAATAGGTGTCCGGCTACTTCAAAAACAACCTCCTCGCTTTCAACCACACATGGCCCGGCTATAAGGAAAAAATTCCCGGATTGCCCGAAACTGATTCCGGGAATATCTATTCCGCTCTTATTCATTTATGTAAAAATATGAATTTTAGTTTAATTTCAAAAACTATACCAATATTGAAAACACCTCTTCGTCCCTCTGTGTTTCTCTGTGGTTCTCCCAGTACCTCTGTGTAAGTTCTTAAAAAATAGTTACACTGAGTTCCACAGAGGAGCGCAGAGTTACACAGAGAAGATTATTTATCGTAATTGTAAATATCTTTCCAGAGATTCTTTAGCCTTTTTCTTATTTCTTCCTCCTTTGGAGTATTTCCCGGTTCATAAAACTGAGATCCCTTTATTTCCTCCGGCAGATAATTCTCGATTATAAAATTACCTTCAAAACTGTGGGCATATTTATAGTCCTTATGGTATCCAAGATCCTTCATGAGTTTTGTCGGCGCATTCCTAAGGTGAAGAGGAACAGGGAGATCTCCTTTATCCTTTACTGCTCCNNGCTTCAAAACAAGCCTGGGCAAGCAGAAGGGCATTAGGATTTGCAAGACCTATATCCTCGGCAGCCAGGATAAGCATCCTGCGGGCGATGAATTTGGGGTCTTCGCCTCCTTCAACCATCCTTGCGAGCCAGTAGACGGCTGCATTGGGATCACTTCCCCGCATAGATTTTATGAACGCTGAAATTATATCATAATGCTGTTCACCGTTCTTGTCATATAATGCAAGGTTCTTCTGTACATGAGACAGAACCTTTTCGTCAGTGATTAATATTTTACCATCTGCAGCTTCATCGGCTTCACCTGCAACTATGAGCTCAAGAGCATTGTAAAGCTTCCTGGCGTCGCCACCAGAGACACGCATAAAAGCCTCATATTCAGCTATTTCGATCTTATATTCAGCCAGGAAAGCATCCTTCTTTATTGCCTTGTCAAGAAGGCCGATAAGGTTTTCTTCGCTTAATGGATTCATCACATATACCTGGCATCGCGAAAGGAGGGGGGAGATCACTTCAAATGAAGGATTCTCAGTAGTTGCTCCGATAAGGGTAATGATCCCCTGTTCGACGGCGCTCAAAAGGGAATCCTGCTGCGATTTATTAAAGCGATGGATTTCATCAATGAATAGTATCGGGTTCGGCTGGTTGAAGAATTGCTGCCTCTTAGCCTTTTCAATTGTATCTCTCACATCCTTGACCCCAGAATGTACGGCACTGAGATGAAAAAACGGTCTTTTCATCGTATTGGCTATGATAGATGCGAGGGTTGTTTTTCCTACTCCGGGAGGGCCCCACAGGATAAACGAGGGTATATTCCCCGACTCGATCACCTTTCTTAATACTCCCTTCTCACCTACAAGATGAGACTGTCCGCAAAATTCATCCAGATCCCTGGGCCTCATCCTTTCAGCAAGCGGCTGGTTTGGCTGCATAAATTTAAGTTTGCGTAAAATTAACAAAAATAATTTTGAGGTCTTGGAAAAGTCGAAATCCATTAACCGCAAAGAGCGCAAAGATTCTACGTGAAAATCGCAAATAACTGAAATACATTGCTTTAACTTTGCATATGCTTTGCCTACTCTGCGGTTTAAAGGATATTTCTACACATCTCCGGATATTATTTTCCCATGATGCACCTATTTTGATAAATTTGAAGTCAGTTAAAAATAAAAAGAAAAATGCGTACAAACAGAATAGTCATCAGCTTCTTTGCAATACTTCTGATTACAGGTTGCCATGAAACACCTTCTCCTGTAATTACAGGCCGTAATATTACAGCTGAACACGGTATGGTGGTTTCGGCGCACCCTGAAGCTTCAAAGACAGGCATTTCTATTTTGCAGAAAGGCGGAAACGCAATAGATGCAGCGGTCGCGACTGAATTTGCACTTGCAGTGTGTTACCCTGAAGCCGGCAATATAGGAGGCGGAGGGTTTATGCTTATAAGAATGAACGATGGCTCAACTGATGTAATTGATTACCGGGAAAAGGCTCCTCTCGGTGCTTCCAGGGATATGTTTCTTGATGAGAAGGGCAATTTAACAGAGGGATCCAGCACTGAGACACGCCTGGCAGCAGGGGTCCCTGGCACTGTTGATGGAATGATCAGGGTTCACGAAAAGTATGGCAGGCTAAGTTTCAGGGAAATAATTCAACCTGCTATTGATCTGGCTACCAAAGGATTCCCGGTAACTGAGGGGCAGGCAAAAACTTTTAATAGTAACAAGGAATATTTCCTCAGGATGAATGCTTCACGCCCGGCATTTGTTAAAGATGGGGAGTGGAAAGCCGGAGATATACTCCGGCAGCCCGAACTTGCTGCAACACTTGAAAGGATAAGGGATAACGGAAGAGATGGATTCTATTCCGGCAAGACCGCTGAGATGATCATCAATGAGATGAAGCGTGGCAACGGGATCATTTCAGCCCGGGATCTTGATGAATATGAAGCGGTGTTCAGGAAACCGCTTTCGGGTGAATACAGGGGATACAGGATCATTTCTATACCACCACCCTCGAGCGGAGGTATAATACTTCTGCAGCTCCTGGGAATGATGGAACCATGGTCCCTCCGGGAAGCAGGTTTCCATTCTCTTAAGACGGTTCACCTCATTGCCGAGGCTGAGAAGAGAGCATTTGCCGATAGGGCGGAATATGCAGGCGATCCTGATTTTGTCAGAGTTCATGCCGATATTCTGCTCGACCCTGAGTATCTAAAAAGAAGGTTTATCGATTTTGATCTCAACATGGCTACCGGTTCAATGCAGGTTAAAGCAGGTGCTCTGACCGGTTATGAAAGCGATGAAACAACCCATTATTCCGTAGTAGACGATTATGGTAATGCCGTTTCGGCTACCACAACACTTAACAATACCTTCGGAAGCAGCATAGTTGTGGAGGGAGCAGGATTCCTCCTCAACGACCAGATGGATGATTTCTCTGTAAAGCCCGGAACTCCCAATATGTATGGTTTGGTTGGAGGGGAAGCAAATTCCATAAGCCCCGGAAAAAGGATGCTAAGCTCAATGACACCTTCAATTGTTGAAAAAGATGGAAAACTTTTTCTTGTGGCCGGATCTCCTGGCGGATCGACAATCCCAACAACTGTATTCCAGGTAATTACAAATGTTATTGATTATAAGATGAACATCCGTCAGGCTGTAGATACGGGAAGATTTCACGATCAATGGCTGCCCGATTACATTATGTTTGAGATAGGAACCATTGATTCACTTGTGATTAAGGGACTTAAAGGAATGAATTATAATCTGAGGGAGAGAACTACGATCGGCAGTGTAAATGCTGTTGAGATACTTCCTGACGGGAAAATTGCCGCCGGAGCAGACTGGAGAGGTAATAACACAGCATGTGGTTACTAACAATTTTTGCGGTTGAATAATTTTTACTAAATTGCTTCAGTTTTATTTTCATTAAAATAAATAAATTAATACTTTTAACAGTTAATTTATCGTTGAACATTAGACAGCTTATTGTATTTGAGTACTTTCTGATATAAATTCAGTTATGAAAAAACCTCTGCTAATTGTAGTAATCATTCTGGCAGTAATTCTGATCCTGCCGGTAATCAACACGCTCCGATGGACTTTTCAGACAAAAAAGCCAATAGGAATTATTATTGTTGATAAAACTGTGCCTACCCTGGAACGTGAAAAACACAAATCGCTGAACTGGGTTTTGACAAATGACAGAGTTGTTAAGAAAGAGAAAGGGACTGCCTATTCATACAGGAAGGATTATTATGGGTTTATGCCCACACGGCCGCTGAGAAACCACCTCTGGGACAGGAATGAATATCACCTTGCCAATCTGCCTGACCTCTGGGAAAAAAGCGACGCTGTTTATTTTGCCGATACTTACGGAGTCTTTTTCAATGACTGGTACCAGGGACTTAATGTAAGCCGTAAATCCAGGAAACTATTCGGTGCCCTTAATAATAACGATAACCTCCTGATCAAGGAAATGAAAGACAGGAACAAGCTTGTTATCTGTGAATATAATTGCTTTGATTATCCAACTGCAGATTATGAGTCATACAGGATCCAGGATAGGCTTGGAATCAAATGGTCAGGATGGACTGGCAAATACTACAGTTCCCTCGATACCACAGGAAAGGATTTCCCGATCTGGATGACAGCAATGTACCGCAGACAGTTTAAAAAACCATGGACATTCACAAAAGAGGGCATTATATTGCTGAAAGATAAGGCAATTATAGTTCTTGAAGAAGGTACTCTGCTCAAATCTTCGTTGCCACATATCATTACAGATTCTGCCAACTGCACAAAGTATAAAGTACCATCATCGGTTGCTTTCGATCATTGGTTTGATATAATTGATCCTTTGGAAAACAATGTAATCTCTAAATTCAAAATCGAAACTACCGCCCTCGGAGATTCTTTGCTTGCCGATTACGGACTCACAAACCTGTTCCCTGCTGCTGTGCAGGAGCCTAAACAGATGAGAACCTATTACTTCTCAGGCGATTTCACAGATACAAGCATCCCCCTGTGGACCTCAAGGTTTGTCGGAGTTGAAAAGCTGAAGTTCATCCTGTATTCAAGCAAACCTGATGATACAAGGAGATTCTTCTGGCTCTATTATAAGCCTCTTATCTCTGAGATATTCAATGACTATTACAGCTCAATGGCAAAAAAATAGAAACTTTATTAATTTCGGAATATTAAAAAGTGCAGGCCGGTTTAAGCCTGTACTTTTTTTTGCTCATATCATCTGTTTCATTAATCTCGTTATGAAATGAAGATATCAATAATACAACCTGATATTGTCTGGGAAAATAAGGCTGCCAATTTCGAAAAGCTTGAAAACCTGATTGCCGGAGGAGCTCTTAATGCAGATATTATTGTACTGCCTGAAATGTTCAATACCGGGTTCTCTGTAGAGCCTGCTAAAACCTCTGAGCCACCATTCTCAATTACGTTTGAATGGATGAAAATGATGGCTGAAAAAACTTGTGGTGCAATTTGCGGCAGCTATATTGTAAGGGAGAAGAACAAATACTATAACAGGTGGATATTTGTGTCACCTGACGATAAAATATTTCAGTATGATAAGCGTCACCTGTTCTCCATGGGAGGTGAGGATAACGCATTTACAGCAGGGAAGAAACGTCTTGTTTTCAGTTTCAGAAGCGTAAGGATCTGTCCAAATATATGTTACGATTTGCGTTTTCCGGTCTGGAGCAGGAACAGAAACGATTACGATCTGCTTATCAATTCGGCCAACTGGCCTGTTCCGCGCCAATCTGTATGGCAGACACTGCTTAAGGCAAGGGCTATTGAAAATCAATGTTATGTGGCTGGATCAAACCGCACAGGTTCAGATGGGGCAGGAGTGGATTATTGCGGCGATTCGGTGCTCATCGACCCGCGCGGAAATATAATATCAACACCGGCAAATGATAAGGAATGCGTAGTCTCAGGCGACATCT
>PMBC01000208.1:0-168 GCA_003152835.1 Bacteroidales bacterium
ACTCTCGATACATCTGCTTCAGTTGCTCAATGCATAAGGATAATTGAAGCCGGGGCCGATTATGTACGCCTGACAGCCCAGGGAGTCAGGGAGGCTGAAAACCTTGCAAATATTAAAAAGGAACTTCATAAAGCAGGTTTTGTTAATCCGCTGATTGCCGACATTCAC
>PMBC01000208.1:203-6499 GCA_003152835.1 Bacteroidales bacterium
CGGATCCATGAAAGGCTTCTTCCTCTTATTAATATTTGCAGGGAAAACAAAACTGTCGTTCGCATCGGCATCAACCATGGATCGCTGTCCGACCGCATCATGACCCGTTACGGGAATACCCCGGAAGGGATGGTAATGTCGGCAGCGGAGTTTATCAGGATATTTCTTTCCGAGAATTTCACCGACCTGGTCCTCTCAATGAAATCATCCGACACTGGTGTGGTCATTGAATCTAACAGGCTCCTGGTTGAGATGATGCAGGACGAAGGAGTTGCTTTTCCCATTCATCTTGGCGTTACTGAAGCCGGCGAGGGGGAGGACGGCAGAGTGCGATCGACAGCAGGAATAGGAGCGCTGCTGTCAGAAGGCATCGGTGACACAATACGCGTTTCATTATCAGAGGATCCCGAACTGGAGATCCCGGTGGCAAAAGAGATCGTTTGCTTTACCTGCGGAGAGACCGGACGGCTGTCTTCTCCTGCTGAGAAACTTGATGTTAAGTCAAGGGATGGACTTTATCGCCCGGAGGTTTTTGCCGATGAAAACGGNNGATGCGGCAGCACTGCTCGGTAAATATTTTATTTTAAAACAGGCTGATGGCATCTGTATCTCCAACCAGGGCAAAGTTCAGGGCAATAAACTTAAGGAGCTCTCATTTTCGATACTCCAGGCAACTGAAGCCAGGATCACCCGGACCCGATATATCTCATGCCCTACTTGCGGCAGGACAAAATTTGACCTGCAGGAGGCCGTTAAAAAAGTGAAGGAAGCAACAGGGCATCTGACCGGACTGAAGATTGCTATTATGGGATGCATAGTGAATGGCCCGGGAGAGATGGCAGGTGCAGATTATGGTTACGTTGGCGCTGGAGAAGGGAAGGTTCATATATACAGGGGAACGGTACCCGTTCTGAAAAATGTGCCGGTTGAAGAGGCCATTAAAAAATTACTGAACCTGATCAACACCGATCAGAAAGAAAAATAAAGCCTTAACGGTTTCTGTGTTTAACGGATTTGATTTTACCGATATCCCCTTCTGATTTATTAGTAACGAGTTTGTAATCCAGTTGTTTTTTCTGAAGGTCAGCTTTTACAACCTCGATTGTGACCTTATCGCCCAGAGTATAAACCTTACCGTTAGAACGGCCTTTTATACAGTAGTTTTCTTCATCGTACTCATAGAAATCGTCTTCAAGGTCGCGGAGGGCAACCATCCCCTCACACTGGTTTTCAATTATCTCGACATAAATACCCCATTCGGTAACTCCAGAGATAACTCCTTCAAACGGCGTTCCGGTTTTATCGCTCATGTACTCAACCTGCTTGTATTTTACTGAAGCTCTTTCAGCCTCAGCAGCAAGCCTCTCCATTTTTGAGGAGTGGTCGCACAGCTTATCATATTTCTCACGGCCCTCCGGATTCACGTTGTCAAGGTACATTGTCAGCAGCCGGTGAACCATCATGTCGGGATAACGCCTGATGGGTGAGGTGAACTGAGTATAGTATTTGAATGCAAGACCGTAATGGCCTATATTTTCTGTTGAATAAACTGCCTTGGCCATCGACCTCAGGGCAAGTGTCTCAATAATGTTCTGTTCCTTCTTGCCGACAACCTCGCGGAGAATCTTGTTCATTGCCTTTGGCAGGGGAGTCTTATCATCTTCGGAAAGCTTATACCCGAACTTTCTTATGAAGTGGCTGAAGTTTCCGATTTTTTCAGGATCTGGTTTATCGTGTACTCTGTAGACAAATGTCCTGCCCTTGCGTGTTTTCCCCACATACTCTGCAACGCGCCTGTTAGCCAGGAGCATGAATTCTTCGACAAGCTGGTTGGCGGTGCCCATCTCGCGGAATTTTATGCCCACAGGTTTGCCTGCCTCGTCAAGGTCAAATTTCACCTCAACTTTTTCGAAGGAGAAAGCCCCTGCCGAAAATCTTTTTGTCCGGAGCTGTTGAGCAAGCCTGTGAAGAACCAGCACCTGGTCTTTCATATCTCCCTCCCCGGTATCGATCACCTTCTGGGCTTCAATATAGGAAAAACGCTTATCAGAATTTATAATGGTCCGGCCAAACCATTCATTAACTACTTCCGATTTGTCATTCAGTTCAAAAATTGCAGAATAGGTGAGTTTATCCTCGGCCGGATTCAGTGAACAGATATGGTTTGAGAGCCTTTCGGGGAGCATCGGCACAACCCTGTCGACAAGGTAAACTGACGTGGCGCGCTGCCTTGCCTCATCTTCGACAAGTGAGCCGGGTTTAACATAATATGTAACATCGGCAATATGAACACCTGCTTCCCAGTTGCCGTTGGCAAGCTGCTTAAGTGAAAGCGCATCATCAAAATCCTTTGCATCCGCAGGGTCGATTGTGAATGTGGGAACTCCGCGCATATCGCGCCTGGCTTTTATTTCATTTTGTGTGATTACTGCCTCGATTTTTTCAGCATCTGCTTCCACCTCTGCAGTAAAATGATAAGGTAGTTCAAACTCTGCAAGTATGGCATGCATCTCAGTATCATTCTCTCCCGGGAGTCCCAGTATATTGATGATCTCTGCAACAGGATTCTTCGATTTGGGATCCCAGTCAATAACTTTAGCAACTGCCTTTTCTCCCTGTTTCGCCCCGTTCAGCTTCGACGCCGGTATGAAGAGATCGAATGGCATGTTCTTGTTATCGGGAATAAGAAATGCAAAATTTGGCATGAGCTCCACCGTGCCTACGAAAGAAGTACGCCATCGTTCTATGATCTCAACAACTTCACCTTCAGGCCTTGCTCCCTTTCTTTTTGCATACAGCAACACTTTTACCGTGTCTCCGTGAAGCGCTGTCCTGAGGTTTTTTGCCGAGACGAAAACATCATCTTCGAGGTCATCGGTCGAAATAAACCCATATCCCATACGCGTCATGTCAACTGTTCCGGTAATATAGCCGCGGCTCTCCTTCGCCTTGTATTTTCCCTGGTAAACCTCCTTGATAACTCCCTTTTTTGTGAGCTCTTTAAGGGCATCAGAGATCATCTGTATTTCAGAATGATCACTTATGTTGAGGCGTTTTGCTATTTGTTTATAGTTGAATGTCTGCTGTGGGTCTTTTGATAATATATCCTGAACCTGGCTTGAGGCTGACTCACTTGAAAAGTCAGCATTTCTCTTTCCCCTTCCCTTTTTGCTCATAAATTGCGGTTTTTGCAAAGGTAAGAGAATGAACCATTAATTTCCTAAATTTGAATTATAATATGGAAGACAATGAGTGACCTGCAATCCGTTCTGTCGCATTCTCCTTCAATAGTTACCAGGAAAACGGGGGATGAATATGTGCTTGTACCAGTTGCCAATAACATTGCCGACATGAACAGTGTTTACACACTTAATGAGACCGGCGCTTTTATCTGGGAACATATTGACGGAAAGCGGTGCGTAAACGACCTGATTGAAGCACTTGTGAAAGAATATGAGATTGACGAAAAAGCCGCATCGGAAGATGTTTTTTCATTCATTTCAGAAATGAAAAAATACCTGATNNATGAGGAGTTACAGCTTAAATATTGCCGGGTACATTATCAGGTTTGAGAGTGCTGATGGCAGCCCGGATCTTGTACCTTCGGAAAGGTTACTCAGGAATATATGCGGGGATGACTACCCGGATGTCGTGGTGAATGTTCATGCCGGAAGGTTTTTACTTCCCCGGGGTGCAAAGATGGTTTTCAACGCCCCGTATGTTGAAGAGATCAATGGCATCGCGGAAAAAAAACGTGCCAGGTTCTGGAGCGTTCACAAGCATCAGAATGACCTTTTTATCAAGACAGTTTTCCCGCTTTCTTCATTCAGAAAAAGGGCAGTTCTTAAATATTCATTTTCTTCACCGGAATGGGATCTTTGGATTGACGGGGCCGGCACGGACACCGACCCTATGGAATACCCGCTCGATGGACTGATACTCTATTACCTCACAGCTATTAAAGGCGACATACTGATACATGCTTCAGGAGTAAACTACTCCTGCCATGGGTATCTTTTCAGCGGAGTCTCCGGCAAGGGCAAAAGCACCATGGCAAAACTCTGGGACAATTCAGGCGCCAGGGTCATTCATGACGACAGACTTATAATACGCAGGATTGACACCGGATATAAGATGTTTAACACTCCGGTCTATAATAACGATGTGCCTGGAGAATCACCCCTCGACAGAATATTTTTAATTGAACACGGGGAAAAAAATGAAATCATCCCAGTGAGTGGCGCTGCAGGGGTTAGCTTGATAATGGCAAACTGCATTCAGCACAACTGGGACCCGAAAATAGTGGCAAAGCTGCTCGGATCGGTATCAATAATGTGTACCTCCATTCCCGTTGCCAGGCTCTTTTTTAAGCCCGACAGAAACATAATCGATCATATCCTCGAAAATGAATAAGGAGAATGACACATATACTATCCTTAAGGAGATCAGTTTTGCCTTGCTTGCGGAAGGGAAGACTATCAGGGCAAAAGCTGAAGGCTACAGCATGTATCCATTTATCAGGCCCGGATCGAACGTTCTTCTCGGGCCGGTCAACGATGGCATGACACTTATCCCCGGCGAGATAATTGCATGGAAAAGGGAATCGGGATTAGTGCTCCACCGTCTTACCGGCGTAATAAAGAACGGAAACGAGATACACTTTATCACCAGGGGCGACAGCTGCCTTCAGGAGGACCAGCCTATAAGCAGTGAACAAGTCGCAGGCAGAGTGATAATGATTGAGGACAAGCACGGAAAAACGATGCAGGGGGATCAGCTTATCAATAAACCTTGTTATTTTTATAACAGGTTCAGGGTATGGCTTTTTTTCAAATGGAAGAGGATAACCAGATCCCTGACGGTTCTTTAATAAATTGCAAAATGTTCTTTTTTACCCCCTTTCTTATTTCCCCCAAGGGGGCAAAGACTAAATGAACTCCTTCCCCCGTGGGGGAAGGTCGGGATGGGGGTGTTTTATAAAATTGTATCTAAATAATTATTGAAAATCAATAATTACATTGCAAGATCAGATGAAAGAGAAAACTAAATATTTCAGGGAATCCGTTAAGCTGGTCTGGAGATCCGCGCCNNGCCGCTTCAGCAAGACCAGGACAGCCGATTGTGAATATCCTGTGGCCCGTAGTTGCAGTTGTGATAATATGGTTTCTCGATGAGGCAGCATCCGATCTCTCAAATTTTGTCCGCAAAAAACAATCACTGAAGCTTGAAACCTTCATGTACGGACTCCTTCACTCAAAGGCCATCAGGCTTGACCTGATCAATTTTGAGCGTCCCGAATATTTTGACACTCTTACCAGGGCTTCAAGGGAGGCGCCGTGGCGGCCAAACAGCATTCTTAACAACCTGGTCTCTATTTTCAGAGGACTCATATCCCTTTTGCTGATGGCCGGATTGCTGACATCACTTAACTGGATGCTGGCGCTTTTGCTTATTGTCGTGAATGTCCCCGGTGTATGGCTGAGGTTCTATTATGCCGATGTTCTTTACAACTTCCAGAGGGAACAGACCCCTGAGGCAAGAAAGGCAGCCTACTTCAACTGGCTCCTTACCGGCGATCGTCCTTCAAGGGAGATCAGGCTATTTGGACTCGGGAAATATTTCATGTCGCTTTTCAATAAATCTTTCCTCAAAACAAAAGAGGATGAGCTCCGGATTATCAAAAAACGCACTCTCATTGAACTGGTATCCGATCTGTTTAAGGCGGCGGCCGTTCTAATCACGTTTCTCTTCATTGCCAGGGAGACAATATTTGGAAAAATTACCCTGGGCCAGATGGCGATGTTCCTGCTGGCGTTCAGGCAGGGCATGGTATATATCAGGGATCTACTGGTATCAGTCGGCGGGTTATACGAGGACTCACTGTTCATCGGCGACACTTTTGAATTCCTCAACCTGAAGGAGAATATTGTGGCGATCCAGCCAGAGATAGTTCCATCGGGACTAAATAAAAGCATAGAGGTTGAAAGCCTGTCATTCAAGTACCCCGGCAATTCCGAGACGACAATTAAAAATGTTTCCTTCAGGGTAATGAAGGGGGAGATTATTGCTCTGGTAGGTCCCAACGGAGCGGGGAAGAGCACACTGGCAAGGCTGCTCTGCCGGCTTTATGATCCGGATTCAGGCTCCGTGAAGCTGGATGGCTCCGACATCAGGAATATGGATCCTGATAAGTACAGAAAACTTTTATCGGTCGTATTCCAGGACTTTATGCTTTACAACCTTGAAGCCGGCGAAAATATAAGGCTTGGCAATCTTGATGAAGAAAATCCCGATGA
>PMBC01000039.1 GCA_003152835.1 Bacteroidales bacterium
GTAATTGAAACAGGTTCTGATGCTGAAACAGTTTTTATATTCAGCCAAACTGCTGAATCAGGCCTCCAGGAGGGTGATTCCACAATTTTGCGATATAATTCTTTCCCGCTCAGGGTTAAAAGACGGATATTCCAATGCGCCGATGCATGCAGTGTGTCATTCCATGAAAATTCAGGCGCTGGAAATTCAGGAGGGAAAATAGTGCCTTCCCGGGGATAATCAATAACAATCCCAAATGGATGGATCTGGTTCTTTTCTATATTTTGAAACTGATTGTTAACATGCACTTTATTGCAGGAGCATATAAGAAGTACCAGGAAGGAAGCAAAAAGGAGCTTCCGGAACAGTCTTTGGTTCTGAAAGATTATTGTTCTAAAATTGTTGGGCATAGTTTATTGATTTATGAAATCAGCAGTAATCAAAGCTTATTGAAACAGAGCATTAGCCTATTATTCGACTTATGCACGATTTTCAAAGGTAAATTACCACAAATTAATTGATTTTACAAAATCATTCAGATCGGGTCATATGGATCAGGTGAATGGTTTAGCAGGATGAAGAATAAATATGATTTTTATTATAACTGATATAAATAAATAAGGCCGGCATAATAAGCCGGCCTTATAAAACTACATTCTATACCAGAGGTTACCTGTTAATAACCAGGGTTCTGAACTAATTTGGTATTCTTATTCATTTCAGATCTGTAGATCGGGAAGAAATAACACTTATTGTCCCATACTTTGGTTTCCTCAACAAGATACGCGTCGGAATACATCGGAGCGCCCCATGTGGTACCATCAGCTTTACGGTAAGTGGTGGTTCCGGCTGCAGCGAGGTATTTCACCTCAACACGATGTGCTGGTTTATAGGCAGTGGGGCCGATCACCCAGCGGCGGACGTCAAAGAAACGATGATCTTCGAATGCAAGCTCAATGCGGCGTTCGTGCCTTACGGCTGTACGCAACTGAGCCTGGGTCAGACCCGAAGCCAGATTTGGTTGTCCTGCCCTCGTTCGGATCAAGTTAATATTAGTTCTGGCATCCGTGAGATCAGAACCTGTATTTTCCTCAATGCAGGCTTCGGCATAGTTCAGAAGAACTTCGGCATACCGTATATGACGGAATGGAATATCCTGATTCACAAACTGCGGGTCGAGCGATGGATCAACAAACTTGCGCAGGTAGTAGCCGGACCTTCCTCCGTTCCAGTCTTCTATTTTAGACTGACGGGTATCAATTCCGGGAGCAAGCTGAACTGTGTCGGCGGGATAAGTGTTCCTGTAAACATGACCTACCTGTATTTTGTCCCATGGATCATAAACCTGACAATCTGAAGGACGTTTTCTCCAAGGAGTGCCCTCATAAAGAATTGAAGCATAGAAACGGGCATCACGTTTAGCATATGGATTGGCAGACTCGGTGAGATTTGCCCAGTCAAACTTGGTGCCATCCTTCATTTCATAATCATCCACAATATCTCCAAGAGGGGTATTGTTTCCCCAGAGGTGGTAGCCATTTGGTCCGCAATATCTGGCCGGGAAATAATCTGACCAGTCATAAGCCGATTTAAGTGTAAAATACTGAAGAAGGATATCTTCATTCTCGTATCCGTAAGACAGGAAGTAAGTTACAAAATTCTGTGCAACGGAATCGCTGGGTGCAGGTGATGGCTTGTAAAGGCTGTAGGTTCCCAGATCGATNNGTCCTTGCTTTAAGAGCAAGTGCAGCTCCCTTGGTTGCATGACCCCGGTCAGCACCTGTAAAAGAAGCAGGCAGGTACAATGCTGCAGTGTCGAGCTGACCAACGATGTACTTTACACATTCATCATAAGTATTCCTTTGAAGACTATAATCCTCGTTTAATCCGTAGGGCTTGGTTATAAGGGGTACGCCGCCATACAGGGCAGCCAGGCAATGATATGTATAGCCCCTCAGGAAGTAAACCTCGCCAATCGTTCTGGTTTTTGTTGCATCATCAGGAAATTGCACACTGCCAACTTTTGTAAAGAATACGTTGCATGCCCTCGCGGTCTTAAAAAGAGCATCCCAGATATAATGGCGACGAGTTTGTGCGGTAGGACTAACTCCATCACTACCACCCAATGGCCCATTGCCCCCCCAGTTCCAATCCCAGCCCATCAGAGCATCCTGGGTCATAAAGCATTTGTTGAAGTCGAAAACGCCCCAGTTTGGTGTGAAGGATGTTTCGTCGACGAAATCGGAAAGCCTTTCAATAGCGAACGGATACCCCAGAGCATTTCTATAGATTTCATTGACATAAGCCGCACAAAGATTGGGGTCTGTCCATACGGCAGCATCGGAATAATTTCCCAGCGGTGCCGTGTTAAGAAAGTCTTTTTTACAGGAAGTAGCTATCCCTATTAAAGAAACTGCACTTAATATAAATAATAATTTTCTCATATCACTTTAATTTTTAGAAGGTTAAAGTTACTCCAAGATTCACAACTCTCTGAAGAGGATAAGATGTACCCGCATTTTCTTCAGGGTCTATCAATTTCATCTTGCTCAGGGTTAACAGGTTTTGTCCGCTGACATATACGCGTAGTTGTTGGACAGTCAGTTTCTTGGTGATGCTTGTCGGCAGAGAATATCCAAATTCCATGCTTTTCAGGCGAACATAGTCTGTAGAGAATAGCCAGAAAGTATTGCGCTGGTTTCCGGGAGACCAGTACTCGTTGCTGCGGTTAAAGGCACGCGGCCAGCTGGAGTCTGTGTTTTCAGGTGTCCAGCGGTTTTTTACCCAATCAGCATAGTAATTGCCGATTTCACCAGATTCAACGGAACCAAGATAAACTGTGGCACCTGCTGCTCCCTGGAACAATACGCTGAGATCGAATTGCTTATAATTAAAGTTTGCGTTCAATCCGCCAATAAATGTCGGAAGATTGGTTTTACTTTCCATAACCTTGTCCAGTCCATCGATCTTCTTATCATCGTTCACATCCTTGAAGATTAAGTCACCCGGTTGGGCACCTGCCCAGTGAGGATAAGCTGCTATAGCGGCAGCATCCTTGAAAACTCCGATGACCTGATAAGATAATACGGCATTCATAGGCATGCCTTCTGATAACTGGTAATCAGGTATTCCGGGAGTATCAAAGCTGAATTTGATTTTGTTTTTTGCATAACTGCCATTCGTGGAGATACTATAGCCCAATGCTCCGGCAGTACCATGGTAGGTAACCACATATTCAAATCCCATGTTCGAAACCTTTCCAATGTTCTGGGGAGGAAGTATCATCCCTGTAGAGTTAGGGATAATGGCAGATGCCTGCCACAGGATCCTGGTGCGCAGGTTATAGAAAACGTCGGCGTTCACCGTCAGTTTATGATCCAGCAGAGTTGCATCGAAGCCAATGTTCGACTGGTTGGCTACTTCCCACGTTACTTCGAGATTAGGAACCACGTTTTCGATCAGCATCTTGTTGGCAGTATTCTGACCGTAAAAATAATCAATGCCATCGAAGCTGTAGGTAGAAAGATATTGATATTCCTTCTTGGCTCCACCGTAATAAATTCTGTCATTTCCTGTCTGCCCCCATGAGGCACGGAGCTTGAAGTCGCTGATGAAGGAAATGTTATCTTTCCAGAAGCTCTCGTCAGATATACGCCACCCGAGCGATACTCCCGGGAAGAATCCGAATTGTTTACCCGGCTTGAACATATAGGAACCATCATACCTCATAACCACTTCTGCCAGGTATCTCTGATTATAATCGTAGTTGAAACGGCCGAAGTAGCTAAGGTGGGCATTCTGATCAGCCCATCCATTATTGTTCATGTTTACGTCAGCAGCACCTGCAAACAGCTGCGGGATAGAGGAGGTAACGTAATTCTTTCTGAAACCATTTTCATAGTTATTCAGTTCATATTGACTTTCCGTACCAACCATCAGCTTGATGTGGTTTTTTTCAGCAATGCTGGTTTCATAGGTGACAAACGTGTTAAAGGTTTTCCTTCCTCCCTCCTGCCAGTTCTCTGTAAGCTGAGGAGCAGCCAATCCTCTAAGGTTTTTAGTCAGTCCGGTTGCATCTTTGTGAATTCCATCCCACTGATAAAGGTACCATGGTGTTTGGAATTTCTTATCGTATCTGAACATCTTATCGTATGAACCATTAGCCTGTATAGACAATCCCTTTACCCACGGGACTGTAACAATAAGCCTTAAGTTGCTTTCCAGATAATAGTAGCGGTCCCTGTCAAATCCTGTGGCATTGGTAACGGTTACTACAGGGTTAAAACCATATTCAATATCAGGCCCCGGTTCTCCGGTAGGATAATAGGCCGGCATATCAGGCTTGCCCCTCATGAGCATACGGAAAATATCACCTTCACCGACTGTAGGAAAATTTTTGTCTTCCTGGCGGCCGGAAACGTCAAAGGCAATACTTATATTCTTCGTTATCTTGCCGTCTATGTTGCTACGGAAATCATACTGCGTGAAGTTGGTTGCACTGTGTTTATAATAGGCATCTTCGAATTTACTTCCCAACGACAGGAAATATTTCATGCTTTCAGTACCACCCGAAACAGATATGTTTTTGTAATTCTGTGCAGACCATGGTTTGAACACTGATTTGAACCAATCAGTATTAGGGTGCCCCCATGGATCGGATCCGTCAGCAAACTTTGTAATATCATCAGCTGAAAATTGCTGGTTGCGTCCCTTGCTTGGAGCAGCATAATATGAAATCTCGTTCAGGCATGCTGCATAGGTAGCAGCGTCGGCCATTTTAGGGATAACATCAGGCTGGTTAAAACCGGCGTTCACATTTACGGTGATTGTAGGTTTCCCGATCTGACCGCGTTTGGTTGTAACGAGGATAACACCGTTTGCGGCCCGGGTACCATATATGGCTGCCGATGCGTCTTTCAGAACAGTAAAGCTTTCAATGTCGCTGGGATCCAGGCGGTCGAGAGAACGCTGAGGGATCCCGTCGACAACTATCAGGGGGGCGTTATCACCAAGGGTGTTGCTCCCGCGAATTGTAATCGTAGTTTGGTCATAACCCGGTTCACCGCTCTTCTGGATGGCAGTTATACCGGGAATACGTCCGATAATGCTGTTCGTAAAGTTGGTGGCTGGCGATTGTTTAAGTTCTGCTCCATTAACAGCACTTACAGAGCCGGTTAAGGAAGCTTTCTTTGCGATGCCATAACCAACTACAACAACCTCCTGAAGTTTTTGAACTTCTGACTCCAGACCAACATCAACTGTAGATCTTCCATTTACAGGGATCTCTTGACTGACATATCCCAAAAATGAAAACACCAGGGTTGCATTTCTGTCCGGTAAGGTTAATGAGTACTTACCATCCACGTCTGAAATGGCACCAATAACAGTGCCCTTAATCACGATATTAACGCCAGGTAAAGCTTCGCCTGTGGCAACATCGATAATTTTACCTGATACTTTGATTTGTTGCTGATCAACAGCAGAAGGATTTCCCGAAGCCAGTGAAGTGGCTGGTAGCGTCAATCCACAGATAAGCAGCAAAGTTACAATTTTCGCAGTCATCAGGAACTTGCGAAAATCACCACCTGGCTTTAGAAGCCAAAAGTGACTCTGAGTTTTTTCCATACGGTTACATTGTTAATTAAAGGTTAAAAAATTGGGTTAGTTATATATTGATTGTAAAAATACCAATCACAAATCAGGATTCTTTTCAAAAAGTTAACTTGAATTGAACCTTGAAAAATCTTTTCAAAAAATAAGGAAATTGCCACAGATGATCTTATCAGGTTTTTAGGTATAGGAGAGCTAAATTAATAACAGTATTCTTTAAATGCAAATATTTTAACAATAAACTCTTTTTTTTATATCTTGGTTGAGATTATTAATTGACTAGCTGACGAAGGAAAGAATTATAAATCAGCAATAAACTGATCTTTATAAACCAGTTCTTCCTGAATCTTAATTTTAGTCGAATAGCGATTACTGCAATGATAAACCACAGGAAATTGGCTTTCTGGTTCACGACAGCAATATTTTTTCTTGCTTATTTTGCCTTTTTCCTGCTTTTTAATGGTTACCATCTTATTTTTCAGGAACAGACGCAACTTTTTCTTTTTGATAAAAGCTACTTCGCCTCTTTCCTGCTGAAGCCGGGAGGGATAAGCTCCTATACAGGTGCATTTATTATGCAATTCTGTCAGAATCCCATTGCCGCAGCATTTATTGTCACCGTTGCAGGGTTTCTTATATTTTTAATTCTGGCTTCGATCCTCAGGCATTACGGAATAAACGGAATAATCTGGCCGATAGTTCCGGTTATTCTTTTTGCTTCTTTGCAATGCCATCAGCTTTATTCAATAAGCACCACTATCGGGTTTCTGATTTCAACACTTTTCTTCATCATTTATATCTCTGTAAAGAACAACAGGTACAGATACCTGGCAGGATCTGTGGGATGTTCAATGCTCTGCTTAATTACTGGTGGTTTTGGATTGCTGGCTTTTACTCTTTGCATAATTCACGAATTACTTTTTTCCGGGAATCGCAGCCGGTATATTGCCGTCATCGTGTACATCATGCTTGCAATCCTGGTGCCGATTCTGTCATCCAGACTTCTCTACTATGTAAAAGGAGAAGGAATATGGATGTCTCTTATACCGCTTCATCTGAAAAAATCGCTGGAGCCATTCGTATTTGCCATACTCTTATACATTCCTCTTCTCATTGCTCTTTCCGGATTTCGTGATAAGTTTTCAATGAAGGTATCACTGTCTGAATGGAACTGGAAAACAGTTCTGTCCGGATTAATTGTAATCAGTTCATTATCTTTTTATACGTTTCATTATGTATACGATGTAAAAGCAGAGGCATTGCTTAAAATTGATCATTATGTTCAAAAGGGAGACTGGAAGAAAGCTCTTGATTACTCATTCGCTTATCCCGGGACAAATCAGCTGGTATTATATTATGGGAATATGGCGATGTATAAAACAGGGCAGATGGGGGACAAAATGTTTCACCTCCCTCAGTCGGGTACTCACGGACTGTGGCTTGAATGGAAAAGGAATGAAATAACTCCTTTTTTCGGCGGAGAGCTTTTTTACCAGCTTGGTTATATCAGCGAAGCATCACGCTGGGCTTTTGAATCCATGGTTGCTATGGGTGAAAATCCCCGCTCGCTTAAAAGACTTGTGATTACGAGCATGGTTACAGGAGATACTTCACTTGCAAGGCATTATATTAATATACTGGATGAGACATTGTTTTACAGTAAATGGGCAAATCATTACAAAAACCTGTTAAGTCATCCTGAACTTCTGATTCATGATAACGAAATCATGGAGAAAAGGCATTTTAACTTGTATACTGATGTTTTTGCCGATATAACCAGCAAAGATATCGGCTTAATGCAATTGCTTCAGGATCATCCTGATAACAGGATGGCATTTGAATATTATATGGCGCAGGTGTTACTGAACAAGGATATAGACAACTTTGCTGCCAATATCAGCAAACTCAGGGAACTGGGGTATTCCCGTATACCTGTTCAATATGAAGAGGCTATGCTGGTTTATATGAAACATACCGGGAAGAATATTGTTCCTGCGGGGTACACAATAAGCCGCGAAACACTCAGCCGGCTCTCAGGGTATCTTGAAATTCTCAATACTTACGGCAGTGACCGCAGGAAATCATCCCAGATGCTTTTCCGTGAATATGGCGGAACATATTGGTTTTATCTGAATTTTGTTAATTTGCCAGATGAGAATAATGCTTCAGCTTCTGCAAAAAAATAAAAACATGAAAACTCTGAAATCACTTTGCGGAACTTCATTATTAATGGTGCTATTCATTTTTTCTTTCGGATGTTCCGGTAAGCTGGCATCTTATTCTGAAGAGGGCAGGGATGCGTCAATATTCCCCGATTATAACGGTGTTACATTTCCTCCGAATATTGCTCCGGCAAATTTTATGATCAGGGAAAATGCTGATAAATTCAGGGTATATATTCATTTACAGGGCAAAGACAGAATTTCCATAAACTCAGGAAAGGGAAAAGTAATCATTCCCGGAAGGAAATGGAAAAAATTGCTTCAGGAGTGCAGGGGCAATGATCTGTTTACAGAGGTATATGCAAAAAAGAACGGAAAATGGTTTAAGTACAATACAATAATCAACCATGTAGCAAACGAGAATATCGATAATTACCTGGTTTATCGTCTTATCGAACCGGGATTTGAAACATGGAGCAAGATGGGAATTTATCAGCGATGCCTTGAAAATTACTCTGAAAAGCCCGTGATGGTCAATGATATGAGTGATGGCAATTGTATGAATTGCCATGCGTTCTGCCTCAACAACAGCAATATAATGATGTTTCATATGAGGGCTCAGCATGGCGGGACAATTATTTACAGGAACAACAAGCTTGAAAAGGTTAATACAAAAACCAGCAGTACAATATCTGCGGGGGTATATCCTTCATGGCATCCCGGTGGCAGCATTATCGCTTTCTCTGTGAATAATATCGTCCAGATGTTTCACTCCGCTCCGGGAAGAAAAATTGATGTGATTGATACACTTTCCGATGTAGTCATTTATGATACAGACACAAAAAAAATCAGCACTTGTAACGCTCTTTCAACAAAGGAAAACCTTGAAACATTTCCTTCCTGGTCGCCAGACGGTAAATACCTTTATTATTGCAGCGCCAGGGCCATTCCGCTTGAAAAGTACGACCAGGTAAGGTATGATCTGCTGAAGATTGCCTTTGATCCTGTATCAAAGCAGTTCGGGAGTGTTGATACCGTTGTTTCAGCATCGAAGAAGAAGCTGAGCGTGTCATTCCCCCGGGTGTCACCAGATGGAAAATATTTATTGTTCTGCATGTCGGACTATGGCAACTTCTCAATCTGGCATCAGGAAAGCGACCTCTATATGAAAAACCTTAAAACAGGTGAAATTACAAAACCTGATATAAACAGCGGGCAATCAGAAAGCTATCATACATGGTCCTCTTCCGGACGATGGATAGTGTTTAGCAGCAGACGGCTCGATGGCCTGTTTACACGTCCGTTTATCGCTTATTTCGACACTTCCGGAAAAGCCTGCAAACCATTCATCCTTCCCCAGAAGGATCCTTCTTTTTATAATACTTTCATTAAATCTTATAATGTACCTGAACTGGTAACCTCAGAGATAAAGTTGAATCCGCGGATTTTATCGGGTCTGACTGACGATAAAATCATACCCGCTGCATTTGAGAAATAGTAATTTGTTGCCTTTGATCGTAAATTGTGTTTTTTAATATATAAAACCCTGAGACGAAATATCCGGAATCCTTTAAAAAAGATATGCCTGATTTAAAAGTTAATACTGCTTATATGAAAACAAAGACATCCACAATCTTAATTGCTTTTCTTTTATTGTTAATTATTTCACAACCGGTTCATTCCCAGCTTCCCAGGGAAACTGAGGCTCAGAAAATGCAGCGTATGAAATGGTGGACAGATGCCCGTTTCGGCATGTTTATCCACTGGGGATTATACGCATCGCCTGCCCGCCATGAATGGGTAAAAAATCATGAACGGCTGACAAATGACCAGTACCAGAAATATTTTGATGTTTTCAACCCGGATCTTTTTAATCCTAAGGATTGGGCAAAAATGGCCAGGGAAGCCGGCATGAAATATGTTGTCATAACAGCCAAGCATCATGAAGGCTTCTGTCTCTGGGATTCGAAGTATACAGATTACAAGGCACCAAACACACCTTTCGGACGGGATATACTTAAAGAATATGTGGAGGCTTTCCGGGCTGAAGGTCTCAAAGTAGGCTTTTACTATTCACTTATCGACTGGCACCATCCTGATTATACTATTGACAGCAACCATCCTCAGCGCCAGAATTCGGATACGGCTTATGCAAGGCTGAACAAGGGCAGGGATATGAGCAAATACCGTGAGTATATGAAGAACGAAGTCAGAGAGCTTCTAACCAATTATGGTGAGATAAGCATCATCTGGTTTGACTTCTCATTCCCTGGTAAAAATGGGAAAGGACATGATGACTGGGACTCTGAAAACCTTCTTAAGCTGGCACGCTCATTGCAGCCTGGAATCATAGTTGACGATCGTCTCGATCTCAGGGATGTTGAGGGAGGATGGGATTTTACCACTCCGGAACAATATAAGGTAACAAAATGGCCTGAATACAACGGAAAGAAAGTGCCATGGGAAACATGCCAGACATTCTCGGGATCATGGGGCTACTACCGCGATGAAACATCATGGAAGAGTCCTTCCCAGCTGCTGGAGCTGCTTATTGAATCAGTAAGCAAAGGCGGCAATCTGTTATTAAATGTTGGTCCGACTGCGCGTGGCACCTTTGATCCCCGGGCACAGGAAAGACTGAAAGCGATGGGCGACTGGATGAAATTCAACAGCCGTTCAGTATATAACTGTACAGAGGCGCCTGCAGAGTTTACCGCTCCCTCAAATACCCTTCTTACGTATAATCCGGTAACCAGGCGGTTATATATTCACCTGCTGGCATATCCGATGGGTAATCTGACCCTTACGAATATGGCCGACAAGGTAAAATATATCCAGCTTCTGAATGATGCTTCTGAAGTACAATTCTCAAAAGGCAGGGGCGAAGCTGCCAATGACCTGAATCTGTCACTTCCTGTTCTGAAACCACCGGTAGAGATACCGGTACTCGAAGTATTTTTAAAGTAATTTTATGTGAAAATATATAGTGGCAAGCCGGTCACCGGTTACCGGTTACCGGTTACCGGTCGCCGACATTATTCAAGGCTTCCTATAACTTTTTCCACTTCCGTCAGTATTTCGCAGGACCTGACAAGTTCCCTCATTCTGGTATGATCAGGATAGAGCGGCCGGTCTATATCCAGGAATGTGACATGCTTTCTGATCACATCCTTTGCCTTCTGAACGCCTGCTCCGAATTTATATTCCTCTTTTCTAAAATCGAGAGCCTGCGCAGCTGCCATAAACTCAATCCCAAGAACACCATACGCAGCCTCAATTATCTGGTTGTTCTTGATGGCTGTATTCATGCCCATTGAGACGAAATCCTCCTGGTCGGCTGCGGCGGGAATAGATTGTATTGATGCCGGCATGGATAGTATTCTCTGTTCAACGATCAGCATGTCGGCTGTATACTGGCTCAGCATAAGCCCGGAAAACATTCCAGCACCTTTGGTGAGGAAATCCGGGAGACCTACGCTCAGCGCGGGGTTATTAAGCCTGTTCATCCTTCTTTCCGACATCACACTCACCATTGTTATACATGCTCCTGCCATATCCATCGGAACGCTCACCGGCGATCCCTGGAAGTTTGCTCCTGACAGGGTAAGATTCTTTTCCGGGAAAAAGATGGGATTATCTCCGACGCCATTGAGTTCGATCTCGACCTGGCTGCGGGCATAGGCCAGCATATCATGCGCAGCTCCGATAACCTGCGGTGTCGACCTCATGGAATAAGCATCCTGCACCTTCGATTTCACCTTTCCCTCTTTCAGGTCGCCGCTTGATATACATTTATTTATTGCATTTGCGCTTCTGATAGCGCCTTTGAAACCACGTGCCTCGTGGAGCAGGGGAGTATAAGGCTTCATATTTGCTTTCAGGGCTTCCAGCGACATTGAAGCAGCGATCTCTGCCTGTTTCAGCCAGTTATTTGCATCAACAAGCCAGATGGCACTCATGGCGGTCAGCATGTTGGAGCCGTTGATGGCAGCCAGCCCGTCGCGCGCCTGCAGACCAGGAACAGTAATGCCCGCTCTTTTCATCGCCTCTTTACCCTCGAGAAGCTCGCCCTTGTAGTATGCCTGACCCTCGCCAAGCAACAGCAAAGCTATCTGCGACATAGGGGCGAGGTCGCCTGAAGCGCCCACAGAACCTTTCTGACACACAAAAGGAGTCAAGCCCTTATTGAGCATCTCAACAAATGTCTCGGTTATCTCAAGACGATTCCCTGAGTTGCCATGGGCATGAACATTTATCCTGCCCAGCATAGCACCTCTCACAATCTCAATGGATGCAGGCTCACCTATCCCTGCAGCATGATTATATACAAGGTATTTCTGAAAATCCTTTATCTGGTCGTCGTTCAGGACCATCTCCGAGAACTCACCGATACCGGTATTAACACCGTACATGATCTCGTGCGCAACGATCTTTTTTTCAAGCATAGCCCTGCATTCGTTTATCCTTTTACAGGCGTCGGGGTGAAGCTCCACCTTCTGCCCGTGACGTGCGACATTAACGACATCATTAACAGAGAGCTTCGAACCTGTCATTATAAGTTTTTCCATGAAAATCAAGATTAAGAATGAAAAATTAGTGATTTCAAAATATTTACTTAATACCCCCTTTCTTATTTCCCCCAAGGGGGCAAAGATGAAAGAACTCGCCTTCTCGCATGTGGGAAAGCCTGCCCCGCTTCGGCGGGGGTTGGGATGGGGGTCATACAATGAGGATTTCTCCCGGTTCATGAACAGAGTCCCGAACGGTTGATCTTGATCTTGTATTCCAGTAACCAGCTGAGATGCATGGCAGTTGTTTAGTGTTTCAAATTTATGAATAAATTTNNTGAATAGTCATTTAATCTTTCATTGCCTTTACTCCAAAATGAAATTTTAAAATTAATTTCACCTGTAAATCGATAATTCACTATGAAAAAGCTATCAATACTTTTCGTAACAATCTCTGTTGCACTCGTATCACCTGCATTCGGACAGAAGGCTGTTAAGAATGAAATCAAAACTAAAGGTGCTTATTACACTGGCAAATACAGAAATCTATTCCGCGAGGATGGCCATTCAAAGAAGGAGATACATGCTAAAAACGAAGTAGCTTTTAAGCAGCTTTTTCATGGCGATTCCGCGACTCAGAAGGTATATTTTGAGGTTGGTAAAAACAGTAACGGCCCGCTGGCCTGTGTCAGCGATGTTCTTCATAATGATATCCGAAGCGAAGGAATGTCGTACGGCATGATGATCGCGGTGCAGATGGACAAGAAAGCCGAATTCGACGCTCTGTGGAACTATGCGATGACATATATGTACATCAGCAACCCGGAACACCCTTCTGAAGGCTACTTTTCCTGGTCGCTAAAGAGAGACGGAACTCCAAATGCCGAGACTGCAGCTCCTGACGGAGAAGAGTATATAGTTATGTCACTCTATTTTGCATCGCATCGCTGGGGTAACGGAAAAGGCATATATGACTACAAGGTGTGGGCCGACAAGATTCTGACAACTATGCGGCACCATCCTATAAAAAGAGGTATGACTAAATTCGGAAGGAGAGTCGTTGGTCCGATGGTCGAAGAAAAGGATTTTATGATCAGGTTTGTTCCCGATAGCGGAAGCTGGGGATTCTCCGATCCATCATACCACCTCCCGGCTTTTTATGAGCTCTGGGCAAAATGGGGACCTGAAGATGACAGGTCTTTCTGGGCTGCTGCTGCTGATACAAGCCGCTCATTCTTCCAGAAAACTACAAACCCGAAAACCGCTCTTGCTCCCGACTATGCCAATTTTGACGGCACTCCTTTTTCACGCGGAACTTACACACGTTCGGCAGATTTCTCCTATGATGCACGCCGCACCCAGATGAACTGGNNATGGAAACTTATGGCTGCCAGTTTACACTCGATGGTCAGCCACTCGATAATAACCATGCCAAAGGACTTGTTGCCACAAATGCAATTGCAAGTCTTGCGGCAACACAGGCGCTGGCAAAGGAATTCACGGAAGCACTCTGGGATACTCCGATACCATCAGCTTTCAATGAAAGATATTACGAAGGACTTCTTTATATGATGGCGATGCTTCACTGCAGCGGGGAGTTCAGAATCTGGTAGACGTGAATTCTGACAATACGACCTCTTTCCCGGTTAATACAGTGTTAATGTTTCATTTCTTTTGAATCTTTTCCCATATTCGATTGTCTGATAGATATAGTTTTCATCAGGAACTTAAAAAATGACGATATGAAAAAGATGGTAAAAACAACAGGAATGGTGCTGATGCTATTTATGGCAGGCACTTTAGCCCTCACTGCGCAGCAGAACAGGGGACAGATGAGAATGGATACAACCAGGATGCACAGGATGATGATGAATCCCGGCGAGATGCCGTTGATGATGAATAATCCTGATTCAATGCCGATACGCGGAATGAGGCCTGGTATGATGCATCATGGAATGAGAGGCATGGCCCCTGGTATGATGCAGCCCGGAATGAGAGGAATGGGTCGCGGCGGAATGAGGGACGGTATGCAGGGAGGTATGTGCCAGTGTCCAATGATGCAGGGTATGATGCCGAAGGGCATGAGCATGCAGCACAGTGGTATGGGAATGAGTTCAGGCATGCAGGGTATGATGCACCAAAGAATGATAATGGAAAATATCCCTGACCTCACCGACAAGCAGAAGAAGGACATTGCTGTTATGCGCATCGACCAGCAGACAGAAATGAAAAAGATGAGAGAAGATATGCAGTCCAAGATGAAGGCTATGCGCGAAACGCAAAGGACCAATATCGAGAAGCTGCTTACTCCTGAGCAGAAGAAATGGCTCGATGAGAATGCACCTGAACCAAAACTGGAACAGACGCCAAAAATTCCGGCATCGAAGGCTCCGGTACTGTCAAAGTAAGGAAAGAGTTGCCTGAACTTAAGTCAGGATAATATTTTCAGAATATTTTTAGATGGAATTTGAATTTTTTTGATGAAATTCAAGGTCTGTAGCAAAGAACAATATGCTTAAGACTTTGAATTTTTTCAGGATATTCATTTTAATATTTCCCGTACTGATCAGTAATGCTGCGAGGGGGCAGAACCTCATAAGCAGCAGGCAGACGAGTTATTACACTTATATCTATAAATTAACCGACAAGGAAGCGAAGGAAATATCCGGCCAGGAGATTCCAAAGGTCGATTCGACTTTTTTCCACACCCTTGTTGATTCCTTTCCAACTGATAAGGAATATTCAGGGAAACTTCCTCCCGGCCATTACTTTAAGACATTTTCGGAGAAAAATCTTCAGAAGTTTTACATTGCCACAGTTCCCGGCTTTGATGTTATGTTATTTAATAACAACACTGATCTCTGCATCCGGGTCTATGACCTCAGTGGCAACATAGTGACAGCCGCTACAGTGTATGCGGGTCATAAAAAGCTGGGATTTGATGAAAAAACGCAGTTATATATCGACAGAAAATCAAACCGGAAAGGACCTTTAAAGGTTATGTACGGTGGGTATACCGGATTCTACAATCTTTCAAGAAGCTATAACAATCCCGCATTGAAGAGGGGAACAAGGACCCTTTTGTACGGCACACCCCTGAAATATATATGGAGACCTGTAAATTTTGTCATTCATCTTCCGATTGATATTGCAAAAAGTGCCGCCAGGGGTTATTTCCAGGGAACGATTTCTATGATAAGAAGATTCTTTGTAAACTCTTATCATAAGGTTGCCAGGATCTTCGATCCATATTATTATGATTATTACGGTGATAATAAATTCAGGAACAAACATACAGGCTACATTGTATTCAACAAGCCAAAATACCTGCCGGGAGATACAATCAGGTTCAAGGCTTTCATCACCTCGAAGAAAGGGAAAGCCGTCACAAAACCTGTAAAGGTCATCCTTAATACCTATAAAAAGCAGATAGAGCTTACCAGGCTTATGCCTTATATTGATGGCGGTTATGAGTATAGTTTTTTTCTTCATGATTCGCTGGATCTTCAGCTCGACAGATCTTATACAATAGATCTTATCCTGAGAGAGAGAAAGGAATACATCTCCGGTTCATTCGAGTATGAAGATTATGAGCTGAAAAGGACAAAACTTGAAATACGGGCTCCTTCAACAGTTCAGTACAGAAGTACACCCTTCAGCATTTATGTAAAGGGAACCGATGAAAACGATCTTAATCTGCCCGATGCCAGGATTGAACTTCTGGCAAAACCAGCTGATATCAGAAAGTATCTTAAGGACAATGTTTTTATACCAGATACCCTGTTATATATTAAAAGACGGCTTGATCCGGCGGGGGAGACAGCCATATCCATA
>PMBC01000158.1 GCA_003152835.1 Bacteroidales bacterium
GTAAAAAATCCGTCCTTCTTTGACCACTTCAAAAGACGGTCTGAGAACACTTAACATACATAGAGAAACAATAAGAATTTAACTCCGGCTATTGGTGGTCAATTTATAATGACCTATTATATCCATATGCACTGGCTTTTCATCCGAATCATCTATATTGAAATATTTGACTTTAGCCTAAACAGGATGTAACTTTGATTTCAGAGGTTTTAGATTAGGAATAATATAATTTATAAGAAATGAAAAGTATTCTATTTCTATTTTTTTATATGTTGGTATCTGTTCAAATGATAGCCCAACAAATAAAATCCTTCAAAACATCAGATGGGGAGTCACTTTTCTATACCCAAACAGGTAGTGGACCAGTAATAGTTATACTTTCAGGTGGCCCAGGAGCGGGAGCTAATAGCCTTCAACCATGGGCTGATACATTGTCAAAAAAATTTGAGTGTATTTTATTTGAGCAAAGAGGAATAGGTCTTTCATCCAATGTAAAAGTGGATAGTACTACAATTAACCTCCATAGAGCAGTTCTTGATATTGAAGACTTACGCAAACATTTAGGGAAGGAGCAAATTTCACTTTGTGGAATCTCATGGGGTGGAGGTCTAGCCCAGGCATATGCTTCATATTATCCTAGCAATGTCAAAGAAATAGTTTTGATTTGCCCAATGGGGCCTGACTTAACCTTTTTACCAGCCATGGAAGACAATAAAACAATGCGATTATATCCTAACGAAAGAGATTCTTTACTTTATTGGAGTAAGCAACCGTCCAGCAAGAATTCAAACCTTAAACAACTTATTTTTTCCCAATTACCATATTTTTTTGATCATGAAAAGGGATATGCTATTCTTCAGAAAGAATTCTCAAATATTGTATTCAATTTTAAGGTAGGTGAATTGATGTGGAAAGACCTTAATAAAACCTATAATCTCAACTCCCTGCTTATTAATTACAAGGGGAAATGTGTAATTATTAAGCCCAGACAAGATGTCATACCTGAAGAGACTGTATATAAGATCAAGGAATTAATACCTCAATCTAAAATTGTTATGATAGAAAGGAGCGGACATTACCCTCAATTGGAAAATCCCGAGGCATTTTATCCTGCTTTAAAAATGGCTTTTTCAGATAATCAATAATCACATTATAATCATTATTATTGATTATTAAACAAAAATAACCAGCAACACAGGCAATATGACAAATAAGTTTGTTATGGTTATTTCAGAACTCTGAGACTGTCGCTGCATCATCCAATTTCAGATGTAGTGTTAATTAATTATGTGGTGAGTTAGTTTTATTTCTTATTATAAAGATTCCGTATCAAATTCACCATTCACAATGCTTTAAATGCTTGTTTAATAATAGCAATCAGAAGAATTTTATAAGATGTATTTGACTTTAATTTTTTTCAGTATAACTTTGATAATAGAAGAGAGATATGGTATAGAAATTTTAAAAATGCAATATGGAAACTAAAATAAAAGCATTAATATCTTTAGCAATAATTGCACTTCTTTTTTTTATTATTATCAGATTTAAAATCAAAAGTGATAAGAAAAGAAAATCATTGTCAATTTCGTCTGTTGAACGAGAAAGGAATATCAATAATGATAATAATGAGTCACAACATGAAACGATAAAGCCAAAAGGTAAACAGCCATATTTTGTGGGAATCCCAAGTGCGGTATTAGCATTATTAGTCTTTATAGTAGCACTAATTGTCTTTTTCATTACTGACTCAATATTGACTCCACACACTGAATCTGGATTAATAAGCCATATTATCAATGATTTAATTATTGCTGCTGGCTGTTTTTTTATAGTCATAGAAAACCCAAAGAGTATCTGGTATGTTCCTTTAATTTGTAATGCCGGACTTATTTTATCATCTATTCTTGAACCCAATTTCTGGAAAAGCATAATGTGTATTCCAATATGCGGTGGATGGGTACTATCAATAATTGTTTCAATAATAGGAGCACAGATGGGGAAACGGAAAGCCATTTCTAACAACCACTGAACATGTCAGCAGTTTGCCTCATCAGTTTTCATCAGATGATGCACTTGTAGGGAGAGGAATATTTCCAACTTATTTTTTCGAGCAAAAACATCCATTTTTGTACAAAACCTGGCGTGAACCTGGCGTAAAAAAAAAGACACTCACAATTTAGAACTGTAAGTGTCTGATTTTCATTGTGGGCCCAGTCTCGTTCCGCTTTGGCGGAACGAGGATGCTCGTCACGCCAAGGCGTGACGGCTCTGGGATCAGGGCCGAGCGTTAAGTCCCTACATGTTATGTCGGGATAGCGAAGGAGCCCGTCTGCAGGGGTGGCTCGGGATAAGCAAGAAAAGGGCAGGGCAATTTATAACAACCGCTTCTGGGCAAATGCCTTACCGGAACCAGACTTCAAATATCTTTCAAAATCGTAGGCTTTGTATTTATCCATGAATGCCGTATAACAGATCAGGGTAACTGGGAGTCTAAATTTCGTATACATATTTTCGCCTTTTGCATGACGACGAAGCCGATCTTCGAGATCAGAAGTACACCCGGTATAATAAGTACTATCCGAACATTTTAATATATATACAAACCACATACTTACAGCGAGTAAGAAAATCTGCCTTTCAGGCAATAAAATGCAAGATAAAAATAAATTAGCAAAAAATAAATGGACATTATGGGTGGTGGCCGCGCAAGCCCTCCACCGCTAAATGGGAAATAAAAATTAAAATTTGTGGGCATCGTCCACCGAAGCCCGGAGAAGATTTAGCGACACAAATTTGCATTAAAAAGCGAAGCCCTCCTATGCTAAAGCTTCGGAGGGCGAAGGTGGGCCCAGCTGGCATCGAACCAGCGACCCCCTGATTATGAGTGTTATTATCTGGTTTCCACCAGTTTACATAGATTTGTTTTTGTATTCAGCATCAAGGAAATTTGTTTTGAAGATGTCCATTAATTAATACTGGTTTTCAAAATATCTGGCTTAAAATCTGGCCCCTTTTTCATTTGGATTGAAGCATAATGATCTTTGAATTTTTAATGTCTGACAGATAAAACATCACGCTTTTAAGGTCAGAATCCGAGTAGACATTAAATATTTGACATTTTAATGTCTGGCTAGTAAAACATCATGCTTTTAAGGTCAGAATCCGAGTAGACATTAAATATTCGATATATTAATGTCTGCCAAGTAAAATTTTCGTATTTTTGGGGTAGAATTTGATTAACCATTAAAAATTAATTAATAAATGCCTGAAATACTATATACTATCAATCCAGACAGAAATGTTCCTTGGAATGATATTCCAACATTGCCAATTAGAAAGGAACTCTATCAAACAATAGAAATATTGGAGAAACTAGGAGATGCAAAAGCAGCATTAGCAAGACTTCAGGGCCGAAGTATTGTTATTCCAAATCAAGGATTATTAATTAATACCATAAGCTTACAGGAAGCAAAGATTTCAAGTGCGATCGAGAACATATTTACAACAGATGATGACCTATATAAAGCATTTAGCGATCGAAACACTAAAACAAACGGAGCATCAAAAGAGGTATTAAGATATCGAGAAGCTCTTTGGTCTGGTTATAACTATTTAAAAACTAACAGGCAGTTTGATAGGAATTACTTTATTCAGGTATTTCAGGAAATAAAGCAAACAACTGATACGATTCGTCCTGTTTTTTTGAATACAACTATTAAGCATGGAGGCACGGGGAAGGATGCTGGTAAAGTAATCTTTACGCCACCCAGGGATCTGACCATAATTCAAAATCGGTTAGATAATCTGGTAAACTTTTTGAATAATGACGAACAATTTAAAATAGATCATTTACTTAAAATGGCTATTGCTCATTTTCAGTTTGAGGCTATTCACCCATTCCGCGATGGAAACGGTAGAACCGGACGCGTGTTCAATATCCACTATTTGACAAACAAAGGACTGTTAGATGTTCCAATATTATTCCTCAGTAGATATATTTTAGATCATAAGGATGATTATTACTCAGGATTAATGGGCGTCTCACAGAGAGGCAATTGGAAAAACTGGTTACTATTTATGTTGAGAGCTGTTGAAAGTACCTCCAACAATACCTTCAACAAGATTAATGACATCGTAACTGCCAAAGATTTAATACTTGAACACATAAAGAAAGATTATCAAAAATTACGAAAACCTGAAGATCTGGTAGAATTCTTATTTACCCAACCTTTAACCAAAGTAAAACACCTTGTTGATGCAGGAATTTATGCTGAAAATACGGCAAGAGATTATTTAAATATGTTGTGTGAAATGCAAGTGCTTGAAAAGAAGGAAATTGAAGGTCATCATTATTACTTAAACCTTGAATTATACCGAATACTTTCGGAATAACACCCCAGATTAGTGGTCAATTTTTCCCGGCCAATAATGGTCAGGGCCACTGGCTTTTCCAATAGTGTGGATAGTTGTATATAAAAAAACAATCCACCCAGAAATTTACCTGGATGGATGGATTTAATTTTAATAAGAATAATAGCCCGACGGAATGGGGAAGAGGGGAAATGAAACTACTTTGCTGGCTCTATTACAAGCACAGTAAATGTACCTGGTTTCACTGTTGGACGAGGTCTGGGGTTCTCGGCTGTTTTCTCCGGGGTAGGTCCAAATTCAGCAGTTGACAAGTAAATCCTGTGTGTCTTTGAACTTACTGAGATAGTTCTTGCTCCGGCCTGTGTCGGAACATTTGCAAGTACTTTAAAAGAATTCTTATTTTCTTCCTGAATTACTGTAAGTACGCCTTCTCCGCAGGAACTATAAGCCCTTTTCAGGCCCGGATCAAAGCCAGCACCGTCCACTCGGTCTCCTGTGGAAAGGGTTGAAATAACCTTGCCTGTCTCAGCATCAAGCACCACCATCAGCTTGCTAGTAGCACTGAACAGGCGATGAGTTTCATTATCGAGAGCGAGTCCACTTGGCCCTTCACCAGGAGCAATTGACCATGTTTGTTCCACCTTCCAGGTTTTTACATTGATCATGCAGACTTCACTCTTATCTTCAATATTTACAAATACTTTTCCTTTTCCGTCGCTTACTGCAGCCTCAGGTTTACCTGCCAGCGGTATAGTCTGTATGACTTTGTCTGTTTTAGCATCTATCACTGTGGCATTTGATGAACGACCATTCCAGGTAATTATGGTCTTGGTAAACGGTTCAAAAATTATCGCATCTGGATTCTTTCCTGTAACAGGTACTTTTTCAATGATGCTGTAATCTTTTAAATTAAAAACGGTCACATTACTGTCAACTCCGTTGCTTATGAACCCCTTATTGAATTCCGTAGCAATAGCGATTCCATGAACACCGTTAACATCTGTAATCGTAGCAACACTTTTACCGGTATTCATGTCTACCACATTTACCATTTTACCGTGAGAAACATATAACATACCTGTGGCATCATCNNCCTGTAGAATTCTGGCCATTTAGACCAAGCAAAGACAGTAAAATACATGCCATAATAAAAATCGATTTTTTCATATCCTTTTATTTTAATGAGTTGAATTTAGATCAAACACCACCTTTATACTTACAAAGTGTTATCCTCAGATTATAATAACCACTTTTAGACATTCCTATCACACTAAATATTCCATGAATATATGTCTTTTTATAACAATGCTCATAATAGTCACTATTTTACTTGAAGTTGGATTTTTAAATTGCTCTGTCAGGGCTCGTGACAATGAGGCTACTAATATTGTAGTACATGGGGTTGAGTATGTCACTGTTCAATTCTCAACGCTTTATCTTTATTATTAATTTCTCTTCTTAAAACCTTCTTTCTGCTGTATAATTTTACCTTTTTGACATTATTTTCAATTGTCAAAACAGATTTACCACAGAAAGTATTTATAAAATTACATTTTGAATTCTGTTTGTAAAAAGGTATTATGAAAATATCTCATTTAGCTGGAGCATTATTGTGCTGGATCTTTTCTACCGTATTGCAATCGCAGGTTCTTGAAACAGAAGAATCTAAACCATTACTCCCGGGACAATTTGAAATTGGAACTGGGTTAGAGTTTCAAACTTCAAAGGAAGGATATGAGACAGCTTTACCCTTGGCAATTGAGTATGGATTAACTCACAAGTTTACTTTGTTAGTAGAACCTGTTGGTTTCACAAGTATTCGTCCTACAACAGGATCCTCGGCAAAAGGAATCGGTGATTTGGAAATCACTTTGTTTTATCAGATTGTTGCGGAGAAAAAATACTTACCGTCTATTTCCATTTCAGGTGAAATAAAATTTCCAACTGCTCAGAATCCTATGATCGGAACAGGCGAAACTGATTATACTCCTTTTTTAATTCTAAGCAAGACAACAGGGAAATTTTTTACTAGCATTAATCTAAGTTATACAATTCTAGGTAAACCAGAAGGTGTGGTAGCAAACAATTTGTTTAACTATGCAATTGGAACAATTTTCACTGTCACACCAAAAAGTATTTTATATGGCGAATTTTATGGAAATACATCTGCGTTTGGCGGAGAAGCGCCTGAAGGTGCTGTTTCAACTGATCCTGGTTTGAATACTACGGAATTTTCAGGGGGTGAAAATGTTGGTTCTATCGGTTATGGATATTATCTGAAAAAAGAATTGCTTCTTTCTTTTGGAGTTAGTTATGATAACAATAATGCCATATTGTTTCGTCCAGGGATACAGTGGAGATTTGGAGGAAAGTAAAGTCAATAAAGAACTTGATCAAAATTTGAACATTGTCCACAACAAAAACAATATCATGCATTTTATGCAATCTCATAATGTGCGGATTAGTTTCCCTCCATTATAATAGTATTGCTTACTCATCAAATTTGCAGATTGCAGATTCTGTCACTAAGGAATCTGGTTTTTCTTCAAAATCAAATCGGAATAGAATCCGCTATCAAAAACCATCGGTAAGTTTTTATAAAACGGACAGCATTTTTTCATTCCGTTCTCAGAAAGGATATATTCCATCATTGTATAACAACTTCAGAGAACAGATAACTGCGCCTTTTAAATTTAAAACAAAGCAATGGCTGATTCTTAGTGCTGCAATTGGCATAACCGCTACACTTATTCATTTTGACAATGATATTGATATATGGGCAACTGTCCAGAAGCAAAAACATGCCTGGGTAAATAAATCTTCTCCTGTTATTACCCAATTTGGCAGCACATATGGTATTTCTTCAGTTGCTGTAATTGGTTTACTAAGTGCTGTATTCAAAAAACAGAAAGGATTTGAAACCAGTTTACTGGCAACACAAGCACTGATTACCTCAGCTGCCTGGGTTCAGCTGATCAAACATTTTACAGGAAGAGAGGATCCGAGTGCTTCATATATCTACAGTAAAATACCAGGAGGTAAATGGTGGGGACCATTTGCCCAATACGATCAGGACATACCCATTTATAAATCTATCTCCTCTTTTGATGCTTTTCCATCCGGCCATACAGCTGCTGCATTTTCGATCGCAACAGTATTTGCCTCGAAATATAACAATACATCAGCTATCCCAATATTAAGTTACTCTATGGCAACACTAGTTGGTATATCAAGATTAACAGAACATGCGCATTGGGCATCTGATGTTTTTGTCGGAGCATTTATAGGATATATCTGTGGCAAACAAGTTGTAGCGCATTATAATAAAATATATCAAAACCCGGACAATTCTTTGTCATCAAAATCAAAAAACAAAACAGAACTCACTTTCATTCAGAATAAAAATCAAATTGGGCTGTCTCTAAAATGGTAAAAGAAAATAAAAGATTCAACTTTGACGGGCAACAAGATATCGAATTAGTTTTATCACGAATTATCCACCATATCTATTTTATAAAATTAGGGGAAGTAACCTTTCAGAATTGGGAAGCCTCTTTTCTGGGAAAGCCAAAGAAGGGGATTTTTGAAAACAAAAGGAAATTAAATTGATAATTTCCGGAAAGTCATTTTGATTCTTTTAATTTAGTATTTGAACAATTTTATATAGACTTTTATTATAGAATATGCCTGAAGGAGTAGTTTATTATATAACAAGATATGGGTATATCGCTATATTCATTATACTCTTTCTTCAGGAAGTTGGTATACCAAATCCAATACCTGTTGAACTATTATTAATTTTTACCGGCTATTTATCATTTAAAGGATTACTTTATTTGCCTTATGTAATCATTACAACTATTACTGCAGACTTCATCGGCGCCAATATTCTGTATTTCATATTCTATGCCTCGGGGACATACCTGATTCAGAAGAAACCCCGATGGATCCCTATTTCTGAAAAGAAGATAATCAGATTTAAGGAAAAGATCAACAATGGAGGTTGGCTGAGCATTTATCTTTTCAGGTTGATTTCATTAACAAGGGGTTATACATCAGTGGTCACCGGTTTGTTGCATATAAAGCCTAGGGTATATTTACCAATTGTATTAATATCAGCTTTCACCTGGACCATGGTATATGCCATCCTGGGGTTTATTCTTGGCCCTTCGTGGAATATTATTGTTAAAAACATAGATCAATTTAAGTTTGTGTTGTTTGGCATTATGCTCATCATTATATGCATTTCTATTTTTATCTGGCTCAGGAAGAAGCAAATAATTCAAAAGAAAAATAAAGCAGATATTAATCCTTATTGACAACTGTATCATATTGATTTTAATCTTTATTCACGATATTCATATTAACTTATTTTTTAACATCAATTCGTAAAAAATTATGAAAATTCTTTTTGTATCAGATTCCTATTATCCCCATATAAATGGTGTATATTATTTTGTCTGCCGCCTTGGGCCCCTGCTTCAGGAAAAGGGCCACGAGGTAGCAGTCATCGCATCTTCGGAATCTATGTATTCCTCCCAAAAGAAAATAGATGGTCTTGATGTCTATGGTTTACCCTCCCTGCCAGGTTTGATTTACCCAGATTTCCGAATGCCCAGTCGCTTGCTGCTCAAATCCCGTATCAATAGGATCATTCAAAGTTTTAAGCCGGATATTATACATATTCAGGACCATTTTTTATTAGGTAAAGTGGTCATTAAGGTAAACAAGGACTTGAAGATCCCGATCATAGGGACGAATCATTTCATACCGGAGAATTTTTCCGCTTTTGTATCCGGTGAAAACCTGAAAAAACGGTTTGAAAACTTATTATGGAAGGATTTTTCCAGAGTATATAACCAGGTTAACCTGGTCACAACTCCAACAGAATTTGGAGCTAAACTGATCAGGCCGAGACTAAAAGTGGATGTCAAAGCCATTTCCAGCGGCATCAGTCTTGAAAAGTTTAATCCTTTAGGAGATACCCATGAAATAAGAGAGAAATATGCCATCCCGGATAAACCCGTACTACTGTACGTGGGCAGACTGGATCCGGAAAAGCATATTGAAGAGATCCTTAAATCAGTGGCTTTAGCTGTAAAGAAAATTGATTTTTGCCTTGTAGTAGTAGGCAAAGGGACCAGTAAAACTGCCCTTGAGAAACTCACTCATCAATTAGGCATCACAGACAAAGTGATTTTTACAGGTTTTGTTCCAGATGAGGAGCTCCCTTATTTCTATAAATTAAGCAGATGCTTTATGATCGCGAGCATTGCCGAACTGCTGAGCCTGGTCACTTTACAGGCAATGGCTTCAGGGCTCCCTGTCATTGCAGTAAATGCCGGTTCACTCAGCGAGTTGGTGAAGGATAAGATGAATGGCTATTTATATAAGGAAGGTGATATCGCTGCCATTGTACAACATATAGAAGATATTATTGTTCGTGATGATCTTTATCGGAAAATGAGTGAAAAAAGCCTGGAATTTGTTCAGCAACATGACATATATAAAACTTTGGAATCATTTGAAAATCTCTATCAAACTTATAGACTATAAATTATTTGTCGGTTTAGGTGCAAAAACAGGGCTTATTGAACATATTTGGCCAGTCAGATTCCACTTAACATACATAACTAAACAACAAGTATTTAATTCAGGATTTGGATGGTCAATTTATTAAGGCCAATTATGACCAAGGGCAAGGGATTTTCCACCAGTAAATAATCTCAAGAACTCTTATTCTATTGCTATTCTCTGTATGTTAATCCTTTTATTTGGGCATTCAATAGTATTTGATAATTGCCAGTCAAGTTTTACTACCAATGGAAATGTTTCTTTTGCCAGATTAATATTTGAATTGTCCGGCAGAGAATCAAATTCATAAGTCAAACTGTCAATGTTTATGAACCACCCACCACAACAAGGAGAAGGGCACATTCTGGGATCTGGACCTGTAATTGTACCGATTGATTCATAGTTATAATTACCTTCTTTTTGGCAGTATAGAAATCCAAAAATAATTAAACAGATAACCAACACGGTTTTATATTTCATCTTAACCTGTTTTAGATTTTGTTTTCTTTAAACGAATATTTTGGCNNATTTAGATTACACTTGACAAACACGACAAACAACAATTATCTATATCTCACTTTTGGCCGTAAATTTATCTTAGCCAACTATGGTCAAGAGTGCTAGCCTTTTCAATCTATTATTCTATTGATCATTTATACTTCAAAAATATATTAAGAGACAACAATTAAAGTTTCAATTTGATTCAAGAAAAATATGCGTAATTTGTTTTCGCGAAAAATCTCTAATATAATGCATAGAACTTTCCCGTTTTTAATTCTACTTTTCTACTGTTTTCTCTCAGATGCTCAGATATATAAGGACCCGAATGCACCTGTGGAAAGCCGTGTGGAGAGTATGCTTTCGTCCATGACACTGGATGAGAAACTCAGCTATATTGGTGGAGTTGACGGTATGTATATAATGGGAATTCCCAGGTTGAATCTGCCTGAAATAAAGATGTCTGATGGACCAGTGGGTGTCAGAACATGGGGAGAGACAACTGCCTATCCGGCAGGCATCTGTAATGCAGCTACCTGGGATAAGGATTTGGTGTTTAACCTTGGGCAGGCTTTGGGAAAAGATGCACGGGCACGAGGGGTTCATATTCTTCTGGCTCCGGGCGTAAATATATACAGGGCGCCAATGTGCGGAAGAAATTTTGAATATTTTGGTGAAGATCCTTTTCTGGCCGGTCTGATGGCTTTAAAATATGTTGAAGGAGTACAGAGTGAGAAAGTAGTTGCAACAGTTAAACATTTTGCTGGAAATAACCAGGAATGGAACAGGTATGATATCAGTTCGGACATCGATGAGCGCACCTTGCAGGAAATATATCTTCCTGCATTCAGGAGTGCTGTAATAGATGCGAAGGCGGGAGCTGTAATGAACGCCTACAATCTGCTTAACGGCGTTCACTGTACTCAAAATAATCATTTGAATAATGAAATCCTGAAGGGCCAATGGAAATTTAAAGGTATACTTATGAGTGATTGGGGAGCTACCCATGATGGCGTCGCAGCAGCTAACGGTGGACTTGATCTGGAAATGCCTTCAGGTTCTTATCTGAATCCTTCCACATTATCCGTAGCGATCTCTGAGGGATTAGTCAGCGAGGATAGAATAGAGTCCAAAGTTCGGCGAATATTAAGGATAATTTTCAGTTATGGATTTTATGATAACATCCAGACAGACTCGTCGATTCCCCTTGATAATCCAGATAATGACTCAATATCTCTTCAACTGGCTAGAAATGGGATTGTACTTCTGAAAAATGACCATGTTCTTCCATTCAATCTTTCCACTTTGAAATCACTCGCGGTGATCGGACCCAATGCTGATCAATATGTCGCAGGGGGCGGCAGTTCCTATACCAGTCCGTTTCATTATATTTCAGTGCTAAAAGGGATTACTGATCTTGCAGGTTCAAAGGTGACAATAAATTATGTTGGATTACCTCAGATTCCCACGCTGGCAAAAAACTCGGTTTTTTACTCTGCTCCTGGTTCTGCTTTGAAAGGTCTTTCAGGATATTATTTCAACAACCAGACCCTGGCAGATCCATTCGCTATTGCAAGAATTGACACCGTGATAGATTTCCACTGGTCAGGTCTGCCAAACCTTTCGGGCATACCAGCTGATCATTTTTCTATTCGATGGACAGGAGTGATAAGGCCATCCACCTCAGGTAAATATAATTTTTATGTAAGAGGCGATGATGGTTTCAGATTGTGGGTGAATAACCAGCTGATAATCGATAATTGGGTTGATGAAGCGGCAACAGTAAAAACAGCAGGAATAAATCTCACAAAGGGACAGGAATATCCTGTTAAACTTGAGTATTATGAAGATGCTGGATTGGCAGAAATATCGTTGGGCTACGAGAGTGTTGAAGAAATAGATTCTGCAAGCATTGCTGCTGCAACTAATTCTGAAGCAGCCGTGATATGCGCCGGTTTTAACAGCTCAACAGAAGGTGAAGGCTTTGACAGGCCTTTTAATCTGGATGCTGACCAGGATAGCCTTATCAGCCAGGTTGCCAGGGTAAATCCAAATACTGTAGTTATATTAAATTCAGGTGGTAATGTAGATATGCATGTATGGCTCAATAATATCAAAGGACTCGTACATGCCTGGTATCCCGGACAAAACGGTGGGAAAGCAATCGCTGAAATACTATTTGGAAGAACAAACCCAAGTGGAAAATTACCTGTGACTTTTGAGAAACAGTGGTCTGATAATCCGGTTTATGGAAGTTATTACCCGAATAATGGCACCCAAAGTGTAAAATATAACGAGGGACTATTCGTAGGATACAGGTACTATGATAAGAATAATATCAAGCCACAATTCCCTTTTGGATTTGGTCTGTCTTATACAACCTTTGAATATTCAAACCTTATATTAACAACAGATTCTGCGGGCAACAATATTGCCAACTTTGATATTAAGAACACTGGAAACCTTGCCGGATCAGAAGCTGCTCAATTATATATCAGTCCTGAAGCCCCAAAGGTTTCAAGGCCTGTTAAAGAATTAAAGGGTTTCGTAAAAGTAAATCTGCAGCCCGCGGAGAAAAAAACCGTTACAATCAAACTTGATGCCAGTGCATTTTCCTATTACAGTGTAGACAAGAATTCATTTGTGGTTGACAAGGGGAAATATGATGTAATTATAGGGGCATCCTCAGAAGATGAAAAATTGAGGCAAATTTTGTCCATTGATAAGGACTCACTGATTTTTTTGGGTGTTAAAAATATTTCAATAGAAAATGACGGATTTGATCTCTATCCTAATCCTGCCAGCGACCATATTATTTTACAAGCAAATTTTGATGTTGGGAAAGTCATTATAATGCAGGTTTATGATTTAAGTGGACGACTTGTGGATCATATCAGTTTTATAGGAAAAAATTTCCAATATAACTGCAGTCATCTTTCAACAGGATTATATCTCTGCAGGCTGATAGCGGATAGCCGAATTATCACAAAGAAATTCCTTGTAGAGCAGCAGTAATTTAAAATCTTAATTTTATTTTATTTTTTATTCCATACAGACAAGTTGATTAGGGTTTTTATTTCTGGTTTTGTTACATAATCCG
>PMBC01000011.1:0-1873 GCA_003152835.1 Bacteroidales bacterium
ATACCAAGTAATGTACTCACCCCCAAACCCTCTCTCTGCTGTCGCAAAGAGAGGGCTTAAAAAGAAAAATTAATTTAATAGCACCGCCCCGTAATGGAGCGGTGCTTTTTTTACAACACGTACTCACCCCCTTCTTTTCCCCCTCTTTGAGACAGCAGATAAGGGGAAAAGAAGAGTGTGAGTACCGGCGATCGCTAACAAAGAATCTTACAATTTTATTCGGTCAGTAGTGTTTTAGAATGATTTCTCGTAATTTTAGTGGGTATAATTCTTCAACCATGAGAAAGCTTTTATTAGTTTTTTTTCTGGCTTCATGCATAGCATCGCTTAATGCCCAGAAGAGTCAATCAGGACTTTTAAAAAGCCCTCGGCTTGAAAAGATTATTAACTCTGACTGGACATTTAATTATTTCTCTGACGAAAGCGCTGATGATGGTTATCAGTCACCCGGGTTCGATGATTCAAAATGGCCGGCTATAAGCATACCCCATACATGGAGCACTTTTGAAACTACAGGAGAGGTTCACCCGTTTATAAAGAGCCCTTCAGAAACCGATAACCCTTACTGGTGGATAGGGTGGGGCTGGTACCGGAAACATTTCCGGGTAAGCCCGGGACATTCCGGACAGAAAATATTTATCGAATTTGAAGGTGTTCAGAAATATTGCAAAGTTTGGATTAACGGGAAATACCTTGGCGATCATAAAGGCGGTTACGGGTCATTTGACTTTGATATTACAAACTATATTACTGAAGGAAAAGATAATGTGCTTGCTGTTGCTGTGAATAACAGCCAGAAGGACCAGTTCAGGATCCCGCCAATGGCTGCTGGTAATTATGATGTGTACGGAGGAATATACCGCGATGTAACTATGGTAATTAAAGATAAACTTTATATACCTATGCAGGGTTCTGCAACTCATGAAGGCGGAACCTTTGTAACCACTCCGGTTCTATCTGAAAAGGAAGGTACAGTGAGGGTTCAGACCTGGATTAAGAATGATAATGCCCAGCCGAAAGAGTGTACACTTAACACTTATATCCTTGATGCAACTGGCAAGACAATACAGAGTGTCAAATCAAAATATACTATCCAGTCCGGACAGCTTTACAAGTCTGATCAGACTTTCAAGCCAGTTAAAAGTCCCAGGTTATGGTCAAACGAGTCCCCCTATCTCTATAAGGTTTATTCGGAGGTTTTGGATGGTTCCAGGGTTACCGACTCCTATGCAAGTCCTCTGGGCTTCCGGTGGTTCAGATGGGATTATAAGGAGAACTTCCTCTATTTGAACAATATGAAAATGGTAATACACGGAGGAAACCGCCACCAGGAGTATCCGTGGCTTGGTGACGCAATTCCAAAATGGATTACATTGATGGATTTTACAGACATTGCTGAAAACCTGAATTATAACTTCATGCGGACGGCCCATTATCCAAATGATAAATATGTTTATGAGCTGACAGACAAATTCGGGATCGTGATCGATGAGGAGTCACCCAGTATCAAAAACCAGGATTTTTCACCTGAGGTTCAGAAGCAGCAGATGACAGAGATGATAAGGCGCGACCGGAACCATCCGAGCATTATGTTCTGGAGCATGGGGAATGAGACCAATCATGCCGTGGACTCAAAGTACGCAGTAACTGAAGATACGACTAGGATTCTCACTGCACGGCGTGTGCTGGACGGATCAGCCGGCGCTTACGTTCATCATACCGACGATAACCTGGCAATAGAGGACCTGTTAAGATGCACAATCCGGGGATGGTATAATAAGGATGTAAAGGATTTTGAGCCTGATGATGCTCAGCATTGCGGTACGGAAGAGCATCAGCAGAACATGCTCATTGCCAGTGGCAGGTTCGGTAC
>PMBC01000011.1:1903-7536 GCA_003152835.1 Bacteroidales bacterium
CAGAAGAAGGATATCGTGGTCAGCTCAAACTGCGATAAGGTAGAACTTAAGGTAAATGGGAAAAGCAAGGGTACTCTTGTTCCCGATCAGAGCAATTACCACTGCGTTACCTTCAGGGACATCCTTGTTGAGAATGGTACCCTGAGCGCAGTGGCGACCAAAGACGGGACAACTATATCAATCCAGTTGGTCATGGCAGGCGATCCTGCCAAGATCATCCTCAGGTGCAAGGATCAGAAACTAAATGCCGACCGTGCATCAGTGGCAATAATAACAGCAGATATCATTGATGCAAAAGGGAACCATGTATACGGAGCAAATAACCCGGTAAAATGGTCTGTTTCAGGTCCGGCAACGCTTGTCGGTCCATCCGTATATGAATCAGACATTGACAGGCATCATGAACCTGACGGAGTCTGGTATATGGATATGCCGGTTTCAAACGTGATCAGGTCGACAGGTAAACCAGGCAAGATCCATGTTACGGTTTCAGCAACCGGACTGGCCTCCGGATCATTTGATATTGATGCTTTGGACATAAAGCCGGATGACTCTTTCATTATTGAACCTGTTCTAAGCGATGAAGGGAGAAATACTGTTGCAAAGACCGGATTCAAACAGGAAAGACTCGAGGAAACACCGGAAGGAATTAAATCGACATATGATGAACTCAGGTTTTCAGCCTCAGATAAACTGGGATATGCAAAAGCTGTAAAGGATTATATTATTAAAAATAACCAGGCAATCGATACATCATCAGTTGAGTTCAGAACATTGATCAGCCTCTTTGCGTCCCAGCTTATGAATAATAATGGGCGCCTTATTGCCGATGATTTTAATTTCAATGTTAGCCATTATAACAACTGCCGGCTGATATCCGGTTATATTATCAGCCTCAAGCTTCCGCAGCTTTTTAAGGATGGCTTAAAAAAATATTATGCTGACGCTGTCATTACAAAAGGAATGGAAAAAAATGCCGGCGACGAAATGAACTGGATGAACTGGATCCCATCAGGAGGTACGGTGGTTATATCACAGGACGGCGCATTGCCTTCATGGCCCAAAGGTACTATCATTACAAATAAAACCGATCTGGTACAACTCATCACACTGGTTTATCCTGTCTTTGTGAATTATGATGCAGATGCCAGGGAACGTGCCCTGACCTTTACAGGGAAAATGAATCCTTATATCACGGTAAAGTCGGTTAGCGACCAGAGCAGGGAAGGCGATAAGGAGAAGAAAACGGAAGTCACATATACTGTCGAAAAAGGAAAGCCAATCCTCATCCCACTAATTAAATTTATCTCTCAATAAAACCTCTCTGTGTCTCTCTGTTCTGAAATCTCTTCAATAATTATTTTCCCCACTTCGCGTTCCAGGCAGGGTACTTGTCAAGGATTTCGCGCGGGGCATCAGTATACCAGTTGTATCCGGTTCTTCTTTCATAACCTATCTCAGCCATGGTATTCTTCTTGATTCCATCCCTGTCGCAGAAAAAAGGCAGTTCGGTATCGAGATCATAGAACCTGGCCCATATATCGGCTGCATTCGGATCTTCAACTATCCTTCTGTCGGGTTTCCCGTCACTGTTTTTAAATAATTCAATCCGGCAATATTTTACCCTATGCGAATCGAGCCATTCCACAGCCCCATTCACAGCTCTGATGACAGCAGGTGACGGATTCTCAATCTCCATAAGTAATTTAATCAGTCCGCACGATTCAGCCCCGCTGAATGACGGTAATTCATATGAACGGGCTTTGGCAGGGAGTAAAGTCTTCTCATCATGTTGTGCACACCATACTGCCAGCTTTCCTTTTACCATTATCTGGGTCTTAAGGATGCAGTTAATACCTTTGTCAAAGGCTCTTTTCGAATCCCTGATCTCATTATCGGAGACAATTGACTCATACAGAGGCTTCCTGTTAAAAATATCCTTAAGCAGCTCGAGAATATTATAAGTAGCATTGTCATTAAAGGTGATATGTGTATAATATCCCTGCCGCAAGGGGTAGAACATCGGCCATCCTCCATTGCCGTACTGTGCATCAAGGATGAATTTCAATCCTCTGTCGAAGGAATCCTTATAAGCCTGGGTTTTTGTCTTGCCATACATTCTGGCAAGGAACTTCATCTCTGTCGTGGTGGCGTCGTTATCAAAAATGGCATCATTGAGACCCTTGTCATCGTTGATCTTGGCTTTCTCGGGATCTGTAAGAGGTTTATGGAGAGGAAGGTTCTTAGGCCAGCCCCCGATATCACGCTGATACAGGAGTACATTTTCTGCAACCTTTACCGACTCGGCAGTACCATACCAGTCATCCGGCATCTGTGTTGCCACATATTTCCACGGCAGCTGGCTGATGGGAACCTGTGATGAGGCTATGATTGAGTTTATAAGAAACAACGCAATTGAAATGATTAGGCTGATTCTGGATTTCATATGATGTTTTTTTCAGCAGATCAAATATAGACAAATATTAATTTCTGCCTTCAGCAGAACACGGCGGGATCAGAATTTAAGAATTTTTAACTTTTATGTTGATCTTCGCTGATCTGTCCCATTTGATGCTATAAAGGCTGGATGAATTTCCTCTGATTCTTAAGGAGACAAAAAGAGGGCTTCAGGCTCCTCTTTCCGTCTTAAACTCTGTAAATAAATTATTATATTTCGTAAAATTCTAAAACCTGTTCAAAATGAAAAATCACACATTATTATTTATTGCCTTGATACTTCTGTCAGCCGGCACTTTGTCAGTAGCCCTCTATTCTTGCAAAACCTCTAAGCTGGCAGTTTCATCACCGCATCAGAAAAACCTTGGCCTCCAGCTCTATTCCATTCGCGACTCCATTATGAGAAATGTTCCTGCAGCAATCGAAAAGGTAGCAAAAATGGGATTCAAATTTGTCGAACCTGCCAATTATGCCGATGGCAAGATCTACGGAATGGATCCTGTAGCATTTAAGGATCTCTGCAAAAAGAACGGCATGTTTGTTCTTTGTGCACACGTGAACGAGGCTCTTCCTTCTTCAGATAACTGGGATAAGGCCATGGCATGGTGGGACCTTTGCATTGATACCCATGTTGCCGCCGGTTGCAAATTCCTTGTCCAGCCCTCGATGGGAGAGAATGCCTACAAGGATATTAACGTTCTGAAGAAATATTGCGAATATTTCAATGCCGTTGGTGCAAAATGCAACGCTAAAGGACTCCGGTTTGGATATCATAACCACGACAAGGAGTTCTCAACCAAGTTAGACGGCCAGACAATATATGATATTATGATGGCTAATACTGATCCCAAAAAAGTAATGTTCGAGATGGACCTTTACTGGGTTGTTGAAGGAGGAGCAAATCCCGTGGATTATTTCAATAAATATCCTGGCCGCTTTGAACTGTGGCATATCAAGGACAAGGAAGAGATCGGAGCAAGCGGCAAAATGGATTTTGCATCAATATGGGCTGCAGCAAAGCAGTCAGGTATGCAGTATGGGGTTGTTGAAGTTGAACGATATAATTTCGACGAGTTCACNNTGGGCCGAAGGTTGAATTATTGTGACAGAATAACCTCCATGTTGTACATTAAGTGTAAAATATACACTTATAACCCATTAATCAATGAAGAAGCTTCTGACTGCAATTCTGGCATTTTTATTATTATCTGCCTGCCAGATAAAGAAATCCCAGGATTCCGGTCCTGCTTTTCATAAATGGGCACCAACTCCGCCTATGGGATGGAACAGCTGGGATTGCTATGGTCCGACCGTTAATGAAGATGAGGTTAAAGCCAATGCTGATTATATGGCGAAAAATCTTAAAAAATTCGGATGGGAGTATATTGTTGTTGATATCCGCTGGTATGTCGGTAATGACAAAGCAGGAGGATACAACGAAAACGATCCGGTTTATACCATTGATGAATATGGAAGATTCACACCCGCATTAAACCGCTTCCCATCAGCATCTGATGGTAAAGGATTTAAGGCTCTCGCGGATTATGTTCACAGCAGGGGATTGAAGTTTGGTATCCATATAATGCGCGGGATCCCTGTTATTGCAGTTAATAAAAATACCCCCATACCCGGAAGCGATACAAAGGCGCAGGACATTTTTACCACTGAAGGGCAGTGTATGTGGCTGAAAGATATGTACACAATTGTGGCAGGGAAACCGGGAGCCCAGGAGTATTATAATTCCATTTTTCAGCTTTATGCTTCATGGGGTATTGATTTTGTAAAAGTCGATGATCTTTCCGGCCGCACAAAAGAAATTGAAATGGTGAGAAAAGCCATTGATAATTGCGGAAGGCCAATTGTAATAAGCATCTCTCCCGGCGGAGACAAGCCTGAAACAGCTGAATTCCTCAGGAATAATGTCAATATGTGGCGCACCTCGAATGATTTCTGGGATAACTGGCAGCAGCTTAAGAATCAGTTTGCTATCCTTGAAAGCTGGATCGGGCTTGGCATACCGGGTTGCTATCCTGACGGAGATATGCTTCCTCTGGAGAAAATAGGACTGAGAGCCGAACGCGGAGCGCCCCGCTGGTCTGGATTCACCAGAGATGAGCAGTACACTCTGATGACTCTGTTTTCCATCTTTCGGTCACCCTTTATGTTTGGCGGCGATCTTCCCAGTAATGATGAGTTTACACTTTCTCTTATCACTAATAAAGATGTTCTGAATGTAAACCAGCACAGTATTAACGGGAAACAGCTTTTCCGGGATAATGATCTGATCGCCTGGACCGCAGATGATCCGAAAACAGGTGATAAGTATCTGGCACTTTTTAATGCTTCTGACTCGGAAACTCCTGTTGTGATATCAGTGAAATTTGACCAGCTTGATCTTAAGGGAACTCATACTGTTAAAGATCTTTGGACCGGTGAAAAGCTTGGAAAATTCACCGGCTCATTTACCGGTACAATTAATCGTCACGGTGCCGGACTTTACAGAATATATTAATAGAATAATAAATCAATTTTTATGAAACTATCTGCATTAAATCTTAAATTATTCCTGTTTGCAATACTCCTTGCCGTTATTACTCTAACAGCTCAGGCAACGGTGGTGTCGTTTACAAAGAGCGCCGACGGGATCATATGTACCCTCGACAAAGGGTATATGAAAGTGAAAATCTGCACAGACAATATAGTCGAGGTGAAGTATACTTCACTTCCTCTGTTGCTTGACAAACCTTCCCTGGTCGTTACTAATGAGTGGAAAAACACTCCGGGATTTACTATAAATGAGAGTGCCGGCGAAATTATTATTACTACGGCTGATCTTAAGGTAATCGTAAATAAACAAACCAACTCGATCAGATATACCGATTTAAAAGGGAACATCATTCTTTCAGAAGATGGATCTCAGGGCAAAACGATGACATCAGTCACAATTGCCGGTATTCCGACATACAATTGCACAACTCAGTTTATATCACCTGCCGATGAATCTCTTTATGGTCTTGGCTGCCATCCCGAAGATTCACTTTCGATAAACTACAAGGGACGCAATCAGGATATGGTTATCAAATATATGACCGGCGCAATTCCGGTCCTGCTGTCAACCAAAGGTTATGGACTTATGTGGGACAACTACTCGGCCTCAAACTTCTACGGCGCTGAAG
>PMBC01000112.1:0-32069 GCA_003152835.1 Bacteroidales bacterium
GAACGGTGCACTTCATTCCTGATGATGTCGCCATCAGCCACAATAATCATTTTTGTCTTTACACCGGCTGTCTTAACCTTAAAACTGTGATCCTGTACAAGGTTAGCGGTCATCCTGTTTTTAAAAGCTGAGCTAAAAGCTCCCTCAAGCAAAACTGCAACTGGCATGTTTGACTTTGTAAACTCCCTGATATCCGGCGTTATCTGAGCCTCCTTAAGCCTGATGACCATTGGCGGGGATATAGTACGGGAATAGGCAGAAGTGGATAAAAGTACGCTCTTTTTTATTGAGGGATCGAGACCAACAGTATCGATGGTATTTACAAATCTTCCAAGTACCTTGTTGAGATTCCTGGTCACGGGGTGATGCTGGTTCGGTGCAAGCAACGGGGAATAGATCCATGGTGCAGGAACAACCTGTTTTTGTTCTGGTCCCGTCGATACCGTAAACCTCTGCATGATGCAGTCGACATCCTGTACTATAACAGGATTAACCCTGGCACCATACCGGAACAACTGATCCTCAATATTAAGCGGATGATAGAGCCCGACTGTTTCGCCATAAATAAGGCTGTCGGCATTTACTGCCACCTCTTCGAAAAGCCACAGGACTTTTCCTCCATTCATTATATACTGATCGATAACCAGTTTGTCGGCTTCGCTGAATTCCGCCGACGGTGCTGCAATAATCAATGCTGAATAATTATCCAATACGCCGGGTTTACCGCCGATAGCTCCCCTGTCAACTGTAAAATACTTTGCCAGGTTCCCTGTAATATCAGCGACATCAATTTCAGGCAGCTCACCCTGACCCTCAAGAAAAGCGACCTTATAGACGGTATCTGAGGTGATAGTGGCAATTGTCTGAACCATCTCGTATTCAAGCCCTTCCATCGAATGAAGGATATTTTGTTCGTAGGATGCTGACTGGTTATTCTCAAGAAAGTTAACGGGTACTTCTGCGCCATTATAATTGACTATCATACCGGGGAATATCATTTTCTGACTTGATCCTCCTTCAGCGTCGCCAGCCTGTATGTTAACAGGGTTAAGCCCTTTATTATAAAGAGAGGTGAACTGTTCGTTTCTCTGCTTCACATCTTTGGTTTCGGCAGGGTTGATGAATTCATAATCAATGCGTTTCCCGGAGGCTATCCTGAATTCGTCAAGCATTTCCTGAACTGACCTCTTCAGGCGTTTAAAGGGGATAGGCATTTCACCATCCAGATAGACCTGTATATAAATATCGTTTTTAATTCCGTCAAGAACCTTGAGCGTAGGCGATGAAAGTGTAAACCGCTTATCTTCGGTCAGGTCAAGTCTTAATCTTAAGAAGCCAAGGGCTGAAGCAGTGATAATTATTGCAGCTACCGTCACTACAAACCTGATCCACGATCGTGTCCTTATGCTTTGAGTAACTTTAGTTTCAGCCATGACTCAGCTCCTTTTCTTCCATTTCCTTGATAAAAGCACCAGCCTGGTAGCCTCGTTGAATATGGCAGAGAGAGCCAGAAAATATACCACATCCTTAATGTCTATTACTCCCCTGCTCAACGATTTGTAATGTTCATTGATCCCCAGTCCGATCACAAATTCATTGAGTTTCTTCAGACCGGGCAGGTAGGCAAATGAATCGAATCCCATGAAAAGGACAAAGCAGAGCAGCACAGCAATGATAAACGCTATTACCTGGTTATCAGTCAGCGATGAAGCAAAGATGCCTGCAGAGGCATAAACGGAAGCAAGGAAAAAGAGTCCGATGAAAGCGCCCCACGTGCCTCCCTTGTCGAGGTTTCCGGGAGTCTCTCCAAGAAGATATACTGAAATGTACCAGATCAAACAAGGAATCAGTGACAGAAGAACAAGCGAAACTGCAGCAAGATATTTGCCCCAGATGATCTGCCCTTCTGACACCGGCTTTGAATAGATGAGCTCAATGGTACCAAGTCTTTTCTCTTCGGCTATCATTCTCATAGTTACTGCTGGTACAAGGAAAAGGAATACCCATGGGGCAAGATAGAACAGGGTTCCAAGGCTGGCGTAACCGCTGTCGAATATATTCCATTCTCCAGGAAATACCCACATGAAAAGAGAATTGAAAAGCAGGAATACAATGATCACGATATAGCCTGTCAGGCTGCTGAAGAATCCGCGTATCTCTTTGGTGAATATCGCAAACATAAAAAAATTTAATTGTCAAAAATAATCAAATTAGTTATTTCATTACCTCAACACCTTTAATATCCACAATCCTGACTCCACTATAATAGAACCCGATTATCTGGCTGAAGGTATATCCCCTGGCAGCCATGACCATTGCCCCTTCCTGGCAGAGACCCACACCATGTCCATAGCCTCTTCCGTTGAAAATTACCGAATCTCCCACAACAGATAAGGTAAAGAAAGCCGATCTTAAATTAAGATCCGTCCGCATCTGTCGCATCGGATATGAAAATGTTCCTGCCCGGTACTCGTTTTGTCTCGATTCAGGAGAAAAGTTAAATTGCGACCTATCGGAGATATTTCCAACAAAGCCAGAGTTTGAAAGATAGTTTGTCCATTTGTCAAAACTGATGGTTTTAGTCCATGTTGCATTCCTTGAGGAGCGGCACCATGGATCAATGACCTTCTTCAGATAAGGCGCACCGGTAAGCCATGCGAATTCAGCTGGAGACGTCTCTCCCCCGCAGTTAGAATGAAATGCTGCGATTACAAGGGTGCTGTCGGGACCAAGGATTACAAGTCCTTTAGTTTCATATGAAGCTCTTTTAATAAGCGAATCGGAAGTGATACCATTAAATGCCTGGCAATGGGTATTGTCACAAAGGTTATACCTGTCTGGAATATGCTTATTAAAATACTTGTACATATAGGTCCGGGCAATGATTGCCTGTGTCTTGAAGTACTCAATGCTTTTATTGGAGCCGCCTTCGGCTTTAACAACACCTGCTATATAGGATTCAATATCACAAATATTAATAAGCAGAATGGTTTCCATGTCGGGAATACACTGAAGATCACCTGAATAGAATTGCCTCGAAGGAGTCTTGCCGTTAACCCTGAGCGTGAATGAATCATTTCCTGTTTTACCGTTGAATATTACAGAGTCGCATCTAAATGCAACAGTATTTCTGGTCTTAATTGCCAGTTTCCCGTCATATTCCGAGATCATAGCCAGCTCTCCATTCTTAAGAATGACCTGCTGCCCGGTATATGAGTCAATCTCATACTGGCCTGCAGTTACCGAAAAAATTGCATATGACGGGTCGTTGGAGGTAAAGAGTCGTATCCGTACCTGCCCGTTTAGAAAAAGAGGTTCAGCAATAAAAATAATAAACACGATTATAAGTCTTTTTACCACGGAGTCACACAGAGTTTCACGGAGTTTCACGGATAAGAGAGCTATATTATTTATTCCCGATTCTATTTTATTTTCCAAGAACTTTCACCATATCTGCCGCAACTCTCGCTGAAGCACCTGCCGGTCCCAGCTTCTGCCTCAGCAATGAATAATCTGAAAGCATTTTCTCCCTTTTCTCTCCGCCCGGCAAAACAGAAACAAGTTCTTTTACAAGGTTCCTTTTATTAAGTGAATACCCGAGAAGCTCCTTAACCACTTCAGAATCCATGATGAGATTTACCAGTGAAATGAACTTCACCTTTATCAGCATCCAGGCAATAATCATCGAGAGAAAGTCGCCCTTATAGCATACCACCTGGGGTACATTGAGAAGTGCTGTCTCGAGAGTAGCGGTTCCGGAGGCGACAAGCGCCGCCTCGGAGATATGCAGTATTTCGTAAGTTTTTTCCTTGACAAGTTTTATTTGTTCACTGCCGATAATACTGAGATACAGCTTATCAGGCAGGTTCTTCACCCCGGCAAGAACGAACTGATAGCCGGGGAAATCCCTGACAACCCTGCCCATCTGAGGCAGAATAGCTTCAACTTCATGCCTGCGGCTACCGGCCAGAAGGCCAATCACAGGTCTCTCGTCAAGCGACATGGATTTTCGCAATTCTTCAGCTGAAGGCATCGCAGATATTCTTCTTTCAGTTTCATCAATAAGAGGATTTCCCCTGTATTCAACTTCTACGTCATGCTTTTTATAAAACGATGTTTCGAATGGGAATATGGCGTACATCTTATCAACATGTCTCTTTATCTTCTCAACCCGTTTTTCTTTCCAGGCCCAGAATTTTGGAGATATATAATAGAATACCCTGAAGCCGTTATTCTTCGCAAATTCAGCTATTCGAAGATTGAATCCCGGATAATCGATAAGGATCACAACATCGGGACTGAAATCTTTTATCTGATTCCTGCACAATGATAGATTCCGTGCAATTGTCCGGAGGTTTTTCAGTACGACGACAAATCCCATGAAGGCCGTTTTCCTGTAATGCATCAGAAGCTTTGCACCTGCTGATTCCATCATATCGCCACCCCAGCAAATTATCTCTGCTTCTTTGTCTGCAATTAAAAGCTCTCTTACCAGGTTTGACCCATGAAGGTCACCAGACTGTTCTCCGGCTATAATGAAATATTTCATAACAGGAAATAGGTGGCAAAAACAATAACGGCCCAGAAGATAGTTGCACCAAGTACGCCCTTTGATGCCTTCAGCATGTCGAAATGATTAAAAAACAGGAAGATAAGAATATTGGGAAAGACACTTAGTGTAATAACATGTGTTACAATATTTGCCTCCGAAATCTTATGAAGCCATATGTGCAGCGATGGATGCCCCTTTGCAACAAGAAAAGAAACGAGAGCAACCAGAAACGGCAATACAAAACCGGAAATCAATCCGACCGGAACCTTATCGCATTTTTCAGGCAGTGTCATTTTTCAAATCGTTTTTTAAGATCATCGAGGTACCAGTGGGCTGTCATATCGACAGTAACGGGGACAAGGGACACATAATTATTTGCCAGTGCCCACTCATCAGTATCCAATGACTCAGGCTCATGGTTCTGGAAGATACCTGTAAGCCAGTAATATGTCTTACCCATCGGATCCTTGCGTTTCTCAAATTCCTCCTTCCAGTTGCCTTTCGACTGCCTGCATATCCTGATTCCCCTGATCTCATTTTTCTTAACAGCCGGAATATTGACATTAAGGCAAACTCCCTTTGGAAGAGGTTCTTTAGCAAGGTTTTTCATTACTATTCTGATGTATTCACTGCAAACAGAAAAGTCGGCTGTCGGTAAAAAACTGTTTAGAGAAAAGCCAACAGAGCATATTCCATAAAGGCAGCCTTCAAGAGCGGCAGCCATTGTTCCTGAATATAAAACGCTTACTGAAGAATTTGATCCATGGTTTATCCCCGAAGCAACAAAATCAGGGACTTTCTCAAGAAGCTGATTTATAGCAAGTTTTATACTGTCTGTCGGAGTTCCATTGCAGGTATATATCCTGTGCTTTTCATTTTCTTCAAGAAGCTTCACCCGAAGCGGCGTTTTAACTGTAAGTGCCTGTGACATTCCAGACTGGCTCTCAGGGGTTGAAACGAGAACCACTTTCCCGAATTCCTCCATAACTTCAAGAAGCGTCCGTAAACCGGCGGCATATAATCCATCATCATTCGTCAGCAGGATCAGCTTGTCATCCTTTTCAAGAACCATAATAATATTGTTTGTTTACAAAGATAGATATTTACATTTCTTAAAATGCTTACTTTTGCCTTCTGTTAGTTATTTAATTATTAATCCTTCTTGTAAATACTGGAAGACGGAAGNNATATTGAACCGGCTAAGCTCTCTGTTATCCTTACGGGTATCGGACTTGAGGTTGAAGCAATGGAAGAGTGGGAATCTGTCAGAGGCGGAATGAAAGGCGTAGTGGTTGGAGAAGTTCTTACGTGCGCAAAGCATCCCGATGCCGATAAATTATCAGTCACTACCGTCAGTATTGGTTCAGGTGAACCTCTGCATATTGTTTGCGGTGCGCCTAATGTTGCTGCCGGGCAGAAGGTCCCAGTGGCTACCACCGGTACCATTCTTTATAAAGGGAATGAATCGCTTGAAATCAGGAAATCAAAGATCAGAGGTGAGTTGTCCGAAGGGATGATCTGTGCCGAGGATGAACTTGGACTTGGAACCCTGCATGAGGGAATTATAGTACTGGATAAGGACGCCCGTCCCGGAACTCCGGCATCTGAATATTTTAACATCGTAAAAGATTATGTTTTTGAGATCGGCCTCACTCCCAACAGGATAGACGGAGGCTCTCACTTTGGTGTGGCTCGCGATCTTGCAGCCTGGCTTAATGCAAACGGAAAAGAGAATATTAAAGCTTCCCTCCCTTCGCTTGATGCTTTCAAGCCTGATAATAACAATAAGCCTTACCAGGTAATAATTGAAAACCCTGCCGATTGCCCCAGGTACACGGGAATTACTATAAGCAATGTTACGATAGGCGAATCACCTGACTGGCTGAAGAATAAGCTTAAAGCAGTAGGGTTTAACCCCATAAACAATGTAGTCGATATAACCAACTTTGTGCAGTATGAGGTTGGACAGCCGCTCCACTCTTTTGATGCTGACATGATTGATGGCAAGAAGGTAATTATTAAAAACCTTCCTGATAAGTCAAAATTCATTACCCTCGATTCAGTTGAAAGAAGTCTATCTTCAAAAGACCTTATGATATGCAACACCACTGGAGGAATGTGTATTGCAGGTGTATTTGGCGGTATTAAATCCGGTGTAACCAGTGCAACCAGGAACATTTTCCTTGAAAGCGCATACTTTAGCCCCGTAGCTATCAGAAAAACTTCCAAGCGGCATGGCCTCCAGACAGATGCATCATTCAGGTTTGAAAGGGGCGCTGATCCTGAAATAACAGTATGGGCTCTTAAGAGGGCTTCGATGCTTATCAGGGAAATTGCAGGGGGTAAAATATCGTCGGAGATCGTTGATGTCTATCCGAAAAAAATTGAGAGACAAAAGATCACTGTGAGCTATGGAAATATTGACAGGCTGATCGGCAAAAAGATCGATCATCAGATAATCAAAAAGATCCTCGGATCACTTGATATGATTATCCTCGATGAATCAGGCGATAATCTGATGCTTGAAATACCATTGTACAGGGTCGATGTTCAGAGAGAAGCCGATGTGATTGAAGATTTACTGAGGATTTACGGTTACAATAACGTGGAGATCGGCAATCATGTAAATTCCACTCTTTACTATCCTGAAAAACCGGATAAAGAGAAGATTGTAAACATTATTTCCGACATGCTGTCGGCAAACGGATATGCTGAGATTATGTGCAACTCACTGACCCCGGCATCATTTTATGATAATGATGATTTTGAGAGGGACCATCTGGTGATGCTTGCCAACCCGCTCAGCTCCGACCTCAATGCGATGAGACAGTCGTTGCTGTTCGGTGGTCTCAGTTCGGTTTCATGGAATATAAACAGGCAGAATCCCGATCTCAAACTCTATGAATTTGGAAACACATATTTCCATAAAAAATCCGGGAACTCATTTCCTCGTGCCGGAGACTATATTGAAAAAAAATCGCTTGATATCTTTATTACAGGGTGTATCGGACCGCAGAGCTGGAATTACAAGAGCAACCCGTCGGATTTTTTCAATATAAAATCGGCTGTGGAAATGGTCCTTTCCCGTCTCGGGATCATTCCCGAAGATCTTTCAAAGGGAGATAGCAACAAAAAATATTTCTCGGAATCCTTTACATGGTCATTCAATAATATTCCTGTTGCATCTGCCGGGAAGATATCAAAAGGGTACCTGGCAAAATTCGATATCGGACAGGAAGTTTATTACGGTCATATTGAATGGGATCATCTTCTTCAAATGGTTAAAGAACATGCCGTAACCTATTCAGAACTTCCGAAATATCCCTGGGTTCGGAGGGATCTCGCTCTCCTGCTTGATAAGAGTGTGAAGTTCGGCCAGATCAGGGAGCTGGCATTCAAAACCGAAAAACATATCCTTCGCGATGTTGACCTGTTTGACGTTTATGAAAATGAGAGCCTCGGTAACAACAAAAAATCATACGCAGTAAGCTTTATATTGCTCGACAAAATGAAGACGCTGACTGATAAAAGCATAGAAAAAACAATGAATAGTCTTGCAGCCGTTCTCGAGAAAGAGCTGGGGGCGAAAATCAGGTGATGAAGAAGAAAAGGATTGAGCTACTTAAAGGAGACATTACTACACTGAATGTCGATGCCATTGTTAACGCTGCAAATAATTCCCTTCTTGGGGGAGGCGGTGTTGACGGGGCTGTTCACAAGGCAGCAGGACCCGGATTGCTGGACGAATGCAAGGGACTGAACGGATGTCAGACTGGCCAGTCTAAGATTACCCATGGATATAACCTTAAAGCCGGTCACATAATACATACGGTTGGCCCAATCTGGTGCGGAGGCTATAAGGATGAGACTGAATTGCTTGCATTGAGTTACCAGTCGAGCCTCCGGCTGGCTAAGGAAAATAAATTCAAAACCATTGCATTCCCGGGCATCTCGACAGGTGTATACGGATTTCCGAAGGACCTGGCTGCAATAATTGCTATAAACGAAACAAAAAGATTCATAAACAAAAACCCTTATCCTGAAAAGGTCATTTTCGTGGCTTATGATGATGAAGGCTACGAGATCTACAAAAAGCTCCTGAATCAATGAGAACCTTTTTTACCAGGATCAAAAGTTACTTTTCACTTGTAAAATTCAGCCATACTGTTTTTGCAATGCCGTTTGCGCTGATAGGTTTTTCACTTGCCGTATCACAAAACGATTACAGCTTCAGCCTCAGGCTTCTCCTGCTCATAATCCTTTGTATGATCTTTGCACGCAATGCTGCAATGGGGTTTAACCGGATTGCAGACAACCGGTTTGATGCTCTCAATCCGAGAACAAAGAACAGGGAGATTCCGAAAGGTGTAATAAGCACCCGGGCAGCCACAATATTTGTAATAATCAATGCCGCCCTTTTCATTATCACAACCGCTTTCATCAATAGGCTTACCCTTATCCTGTCACCTGTCGCCCTTCTGATAATCCTTGGCTACAGCTTAACAAAAAGGTACACATCACTGTGCCACTTCATACTCGGTCTTGGTCTTAGCCTTTCACCAACAGGAGCATATATTTCGGTAACCGGTTCATTTGCCCTTTTACCTGTCATATATTCGTTCATTGTACTTACATGGTCAAGCGGGTTTGACATCATTTATGCATTGCAGGACGACCAATTTGACAGGAGTCAGGAATTAAAATCAGTGCCTTCGGCAATTGGACTGAAAAGTGCAATAAAGGTTTCTGTAATTGTGCATGCTGCCACCTTTTGTCTTGTTATGATAGCAGGATATCTGGGTAAGGGAGGGATACTTTTTTGGTCAGGAGCTCTGCTGTTCACTTCATTGTTGATCTACCAGCACGCTATAGTGAAACATGATGACCTTAGCAGGGTAAACCTAGCGTTCGGAACAACGAATGGAATTGCCAGCCTGCTCTTCGCCTTTTTTGTCATCCTGGATCTTTTCCTGCAGCATTATTGAGAAGGAAATATTAATCAGAATTTGCTTGTCTTTATATATTTTTTTGTTACTTGCCGGCACCTAAAAAATCTTATATGGCTGAAATTATTATAAAAGATGTGGTTACCAGGAAAGATCTTCATGAGTTCATTTTTCTTCCTGAAAAAATACATAAAAATGAGCCTGACTGGCTTCCTCCGATTTACATGGATGAAAAGCTACTCTTCAACAAAAAGAAAAACAAATCCTACAAATATGCTGATGCCATCCTGTTCCTGGCGTATAAGGATAATAAACCAGCAGGCAGGATTATGGGAATTATAAACAAGAGATATAATGATATCAATCATGAATACCATGGACGCTTCTGCTTCATGGAATGCTATAATGACCAGGAGGTATTTCATGCACTGATAAAAAAGGTTGAAGATTGGGTAAAAGAAAATGGAATGAGCAGGATTGTAGGTCCTCTTGGCTTTTCAGATAAAGACCCGCAGGGATTCCAGACAGAGGGATTTGAGTACCCATTATTCATGACTGCTGCAAACAATTCTCCTTACATGATCACCCTGATTGAAAATGAGGGGTATGGCAAAAAGGTCGATCTGGTGAATTATCTTGGAAAGCTTCCTGAAGTATTCCCTGAGATCTATGTGAAGGTGCTTGCAAGGGTTGAAAAAACTGAAGGGTATAAAATAATCGAATTCAAAAAGAAGAAAGAGCTCAAACCATACATACTGGATGTACTCGAGCTGATGAATGAAACTTTCATGGAAATATATGGTTTCGTTCCACTCAATGATAACGAAAAAAATGAATTTGCCGCAAGATACCTTCCCATTCTTGACCCGCATTTCATAAAGGTAGTTCAGGCAGAAGGCAAGCTTATCGGGTTTGCCATCGGTATGCCTGACGTAAGTCCAGGGATAAAGGCCTGTAACGGAAGGCTGCTTCCGTTCGGCTTATTCAAGGTTCTTAAAGAATCAAAAAGATCAAAGAAACTCCTGATGATGCTTGGCGGAGTGAAAAAAGCCTACCGTGGAAAAGGTATCGACGTACTCATGGGAGTTAAAATACTTCAGTCCAGTATTGACCGTAAAATGGAACTTGTCGACAGCCATCTTGTTCTCGAGGACAATGTGAGAATGAGAGCCGAATATGAGAGAGTAGGCTGCAAGGTGGTTAAGAAATTCAGGATCTACCAGAAGGAGATTTAGCAGTTAAAATCTGAAGATAAATGAGAACCCAAGGAGCTCTTTGAACTGTATCAATCTTGCCTGCATGATTCAATCTTTTATATAAAATTTTTCCCGGTTGAATATATGATAAAATACTTTTAATTTTACAGTCTGAATCATTTGTAAAATGATGACTTTATTCTCAATAACGTCAAACCGCCCTGCAGATATATACAGGAATATCAAGAACCGTGATTTTTTCACTTCCGGCTTCTAAGGATTAAGTCCTTTTAAACCGCAAAGAACACTAAGTCTTTGCAAAGCGTGCAAAGTTAAAACATTAACTATGTGCTCTTTGCGACCTTTGCGATAAAAACTCTTATATAAGAACATTAAAATAGATCACCATGAAATTACCTTCATTTGAACCATTTAAAACAAAAATGGTAGAACCGATATACAGAAGTACCCGTGAAGAAAGAGAAGTATGGATAAAAGATGCACATTTCAATCTTTTCAACCTCAGATCAGACTATGTTACAATTGACCTTCTGACCGATTCAGGGACAGGCGCCATGAGCGACAGGCAATGGGCAGCCCTCATGCAGGGCGACGAAAGCTATGCCGGGGCATCATCATATTACAATCTAAAAGATGCAATAAAGGAGATAACCGGGTTTAATTATTTCCTTCCGACTCACCAGGGAAGGGCTGCTGAGAATGTCCTTTTCTCGGTACTTGTCAAGGAAGGAGATCTCGTTCCCGGCAACTCCCATTTTGACACAACAAAGGGTCATATTGAATTCAGAAAGGCAGAGGCTGTGGACTGTACCATTGACATTGCCTATGATTTCAAAGCCCGGCACCCCTTCAAGGGAAATGTCGATCTTAACAAACTGGAAGAGGTTCTGAAAAAGAATCCGCGTGAAAAAATATCATGCATAATCGTCACCATTACCAACAATACGGCCGGCGGACAGCCAGTAAGTATGGCAAACCTGAAAGGAGTCAGGCAGCTTGCCGACAGGTATGGGGTAAAGTTCATCCTCGATTCAGCCAGGTTTGCTGAAAATGCGTGGTTTATCAAGACCAGGGAGGAAGGTTATGCAAACAGGGAGATCAGGGAAATTGTCCTGGAGATGTTCTCATATGCCGATGGTATGACCATGAGCTCAAAGAAGGATGCTATTGTCAATATGGGAGGTTTCATCGGCTTCAGAGATGAGGATCTCTTCCAAAAGGCTTCAATGTTCAATATTATTTTTGAAGGATTCATAACATATGGCGGAATGTCGGGGCGCGATATGAACGCACTTGCCAGGGGACTATATGAAGGCACTGACTTTGAGTACCTCAGCTCAAGAATAAGGCAGGTGGGATTGCTTGGCGCCAGGATGAAAGATTACGGAATCCCTGTGCTTGAGCCGTTCGGCGGGCATGCCATCTTTATTGATGCTCTTGATTTCCTTCGCAGTGTTCCAAAGGAAGAGTTCCCTGCCCAGATACTTGCGGTTGAGATATATATTGAAGGAGGTATCCGGGGAACGGAGATAGGAACATTGATGGCTGACAGGGACCCGGTAACACGAGAAAACAGGTTTACCGGAAGGGAGCTTGTCAGGCTTGCTGTACCGCGCAGGGTTTATTCAGATAACCACATGGATTATGTTGCTGCAGTTGCGAAAAATGTTTTTGACCGCAAAGAATCGATAAAAAGAGGACTCCGTATTATAAAAGAGGCGCCCATCCTGAGACATTTTACTGTCGAACTAGAGAAGCTATAACTAATATTTTGTAACTTTCAGTTTATTTACAACCCATCCGGAGATGATAAAATCGATGACTGGCTTTGGTAAATCCATAGCTGAAATTCCACAGAAAAAGATCTCAATCGAAATTAAATCGCTTAATTCTAAATCGCTCGACCTGAATACAAGACTCCCATGGATTTATAAGGAGAAAGAATCAGAGATCAGGAATCTGGTCAGCCAGAAACTTGACCGCGGGAAAATAGACCTGGCCATTAATTTCGACGTTCTCGATGCCGAGATCGTTCCTGTAATAAATAAAAATGTTATAAAGAATTATTTCACCCAGATGAAGGAGATATCTTCTGAACTGGGCATAAATTCTGATGAACAGATCCTTTCAATTATCATGCGGCTTCCTGATGCTCTTAAGACTGAGAAACCGGAACTAGCAGAGGATGAATGGATAATCGTACGAGAAAAAATCAGTGAAGCGATTGAGCAGCTTGACGGCTACCGTTCAGATGAGGGGAAATCGCTGGAAGCTGACCTTATCAGATGCATTGGAAAGATCCTGGGATTTCTTCAGGAGGTGGAGCATTTTGAGGTAGAAAGGACAAATAAAATCCGGGAAAAACTTAATTCATCTCTGATTGAAAATGTAGGCAAGCAAAATGTGGATATGAACAGGTTCGAGCAGGAGATAATTTTTTACCTCGAAAAGCTGGATATTAATGAAGAAAAGGTACGCCTGAAAAAACATTGCGAATATTTCCTCGAAAAGGCAGCATCGCTGCCACCTAATGGAAAGATATTGAACTTCATTGCACAGGAAATAGGCCGTGAAATAAATACCATCGGGTCTAAAGCCAACGATGCAGCAATTCAGAAGCTGGTAGTTTCAATGAAGGATGAACTGGAGAAAATAAAAGAGCAAACTCTTAATGCATTATGAAAGGGAAACTCATTATAATTTCTGCACCTTCCGGTGCCGGTAAATCGACTATTGTCAAATATCTGCTTGACCAGGGAATTAACCTTAATTTTTCTGTCTCAGCAACGACAAGGGCCCCNNTGAATGGGAAGAGGTTTATAAGGATCAGCTGTATGGTACCCTGAAGAGTGAGATTGAGAAGATATGGTCACATGGGAGTCACGTTTTGTTCGATGTTGACGTAAAGGGAGGTGTCAATCTGAAAAACATATTTAAACATAATGCTATATCAATCTTCATAATGCCCCCTTCAATAAATGAACTTGAGAAAAGACTGATAGCCAGGGGAACAGATGCGGATTTGGAGATAAAGATGAGAGTGGAAAAAGCTGCAGAGGAGTTGAAGCTGGCAGACAGTTTCGACAATATAATTGCAAACAATAACCTTGAAGAGGCCGAAAATGAGGTGTACAGATTAGTGACTGGTTTTATTGACAATTGACTATTACCCTGGCATGATAAAGGTTGGTTTATACTTCGGATCCTTCAACCCTATACATGTAGGTCATATTGCCATAGCCGGATACATGACTGAATTTGAGGGCCTTGACCAGGTATGGTTTGTTGTTAGTCCGCAGAATCCACTTAAGAAAAAGGAAACACTTCTCGACGATTATCAGCGCCTGTATATGGTGCAGCTTGCCACCGGAGTCAGTGATAAGCTGAAAGCTTCCGATATTGAATTCAGGCTTCCCGTACCATCATATACAATTGATACGCTGGCTTACCTCGGGGAAAAATTTCCAGATCATAAGTTCTGCCTCGTGATGGGTGAAGATAACCTGTACACACTCCATAAATGGAAAAACGGGATGGACCTGGTAAAAAAATATCCTGTTTATGTTTATCCCAGACCCGGTACTCAAAAACCAGCTTCTCCCCTTCTCGCCCAGATCCTTAACGCGGCCGAGATACACCACTCAAAGGCTCCCCTGATGGAAATATCAGGAACCTTTATCAGGAAAGGTATTAAGGAAGGAAAAGACATGTCTTACTTTCTGCCACAGAAGGTATGGAAATATATTGAAGAAATGCATTTCTATGAGAAATAGGTATCAAGCGCAGGCAGGTGGTAAGGGGTGTAAAATCAAACTTTCTTTATTATCTCACGTCCTCTTTCCAGAGCTTTCTCGTTCATCGGGATAAGATTGTGATATCTTTCCGGCAGCGATTTCTTCAAGCCCTTGATTACGTTTTCAAGCTTGATTATAGGTTTCACCTTCAGAAATCCTCCCAGAACTATCATATTAAATGTCTTGGGGCTATTCATTTTTCCTGCCTCTTCGGCTGCATCAACCCGGTAAATAGTAATATCCTTTCTCTCCGGATGACGTGTAATACCATTGCCGTCATATATCAGCATACCTCCAGGTTTTACGGAGTCCTCAAACTTATCGAGCGACTGCTGATTAAGGATAATTACGGTGTCGAAATTCCTCACAATAGGGGAACTTATCCTTTCGCTGCTTATAATGACAATAACATTAGCAGTCCCGCCTCGCATCTCAGGTCCATATGAGGGCATCCAGCTTACTTCCATATCCTGCATCACGCCTGAATAAGCCATTATTTTCCCCATTGACAGAACACCCTGTCCGCCAAATCCCGCAATTAATATTTCTTCAGTCATTTTTTTCAGAATTACTAGGTTTCTGAGCTGTTTCTTCAACTGGTACCTTAAGGTCGCCAAGCGGGTAGAAAGGGAACATGTTCTCCTCCATCCATTTATTTGACTGCACAGGTGTCATCTTCCAGTTTGAGGGGCAATTTGAAACGATCTCAATAAAACAGGTTCCTTTATTAAGCTTCTGATACTGAACCGCTTTTCTCATAGCTTTCTTTGTCTTCTTCACATTTGCCGCAGTATGAACACTCTGTCTGGTAACATAATAGGTACCCGGAAGAGTAGCTACGATATCAGTCATCTTCAAAGGATTCCCCATAAGCTTTACATCTCGTCCATATGGTGATGTGGATGATTTCATCCCCGGCAAAGTAGTAGGAGCCATCTGGCCTCCCGTCATACCATAAATTCCGTTATTTATAAATATCATCAGGATATTTTCACCCCTGTTGCAGGCGTGAATTGTCTCTGCAGTTCCTATTGCAGCAAGGTCGCCGTCGCCCTGATAGGTGAATACAAACTTATCCGGGAGAAGTCTCTTTATTGCTGTGGCAAGAGCCGGAGCACGCCCATGTGCGGCTTCCTGCCAGTCGATATCCAGAAAATTATAAAGAAGAACAGAGCATCCTACTGGCGATATTCCTATAGTTTGTGACTGAAGTCCTTCCTCCTCAATTATCTCAGCAAGAATACGATGAGCAGTTCCGTGACCACAACCCGGACAATATGAGAGCACATTGTCGGTCATGATTTTACTCTTTTTATAAACCAGGTTTTCAGGCTTAATGATCTCTTTAATTCCGGTAGCTACAGCCATATTTTAACCTCCTATAATTTTTGATTTTAAAAATTCCACTACTTCATCAGGCGCAGTTACAATCCCACCCATTCGTCCGAAATGATAAACAGGCACTTTACCGTTCACTGAAAGCAAAACATCTTCCACCATCTGGCCGGCACTCATTTCAACAGACAGGATCAGCTTCATCTTATCGGCAAGTTTATTTATCCGCTTCGATGGAAACGGGAAGAGGGTTATAGGTCTGAGGAGCCCCACTTTAATACCGTCAGCACGGCATAGCTGCACGGCTTTCTGGCAAACCCTGGCGCTTATTCCATAAGCTACAAAAAGATACTCTGCATCGTCGCACTGGAACTCTTCAAAGCGGACCTCTTTTTCCCTGATCACATTATACTTCTCAATGAGCTTCTGGTTAAATCTCTCCTGTGCATTCGGATCAAGGTCAAGAGATGTAATAATATTCCTTTCCCTGGTCGAAGGTTTTCCGGTGGTAGCCCAGGCCGGTACCGTTTTTGATCTTTCCTTCCGGGGACTGAGCCAGACTTTTTCCACCATCTGACCTATCGCTCCGTCTGAAAGCATCATCACCGGGTTACGGTATTTAAAAGCAAGTTCAAAGCTAAGGTCCACAAAATCAGCCATCTCCTGAACCGAGGCAGGNNGACTGTGCAGGCTGAATAGTTCCGAGACCGGGTCCGCCCCTGACAACATTCACAATCAGACACGGAAGTTCAGCTCCCGCAATATATGTTATCCCCTCCTGCTTAAGGCTAATCCCCGGAGAGGAAGATGAAGTCATTACTTTTTTCCCGCATCCGGCACCACCATAAACCATGTTAATAGCTGCCACTTCACTTTCGGCCTGGAGAACTACCATACCAGTAGTTTCATATGGCTTTGCTTCCATAAGGTATTCCAGTATCTCGCTCTGCGGGGTAATCGGATAGCCAAAATAACCATCGGCCCCGGCGCGTATAGCAGCTTCTGCAACCGCCTCATTGCCTTTCATCAGTCTGAGTTCTTTTTCCATTTCCGCGCTATATTTTTGTTTTATAAACTGTTATGACCCCATCCGGACAAACCATGGCGCAATTTGCACATCCGATGCACAGGTCAGGGTTAGCGGGATAAGCATAGAAATAACCCTTATGGTTCACCTCCTTTGCCATTGCAATGGTACCTGTCGGGCAGGTGACCATGCATACTTCGCAACCCTTACACCGTTCTATATCTACAACAATACTACCTCTGATCTTTGCCATTTTTTCTGATTTATATCTTTCTTAAGAGTGATCTTCACTGAATTTTTTTAAACGAATATCCAGGTCACCGAATAATTTTCTCGGGACAAGCGAGACGCAAGCCCTGAGGCCATCCTTCCTCTCGCTTCCGGTAATATCGAGAGAAATTGCGCTTACGCCATATTTGAGAAGCTCCCATAACAACTCGCGGTCTTTAAAACCGGGGTATGAAATTGTGAAATAAAAACCGTCTGCAATAGGTTCGTCAATATCACTGTCATAAACGATTTTAAATTCGTGCTTCACGAAGAGCTCTTTCATTATCTTTGCTTTTTCAGCATACTCTTTTACATCATCGCGATAATTATACGTACCGTTATTGGCTGCTTTCAGCATCGCAGCAAGTCCAAACTGTGCCGAATGAGCAACCCCGGCTGATAACCCGTACAAAGCTCCAAAAATAAGTGAATGTCCGAATTTATCTGTTGAGTAATATCTTAAAAGGTCGGGATATGATCTATTGAATAGGTGATTTGAAATCGCCACCATCCCAATGCGCTGCCCGGCGTAGCTGAATATCTTTGAGCTGGAGATAAGCATTATATAATCATTGGTATATCTGGCAACTGTTGGCTGGTAAGGAGGCTTTCCGGGAACTGAGTAATTTTTTCTGAAATCCATTCCAAGATATGCCAGATCCTCAATTACAATTACATCGTATTTATTTGAAAGTTCACCTATTATTGATAGTTCCTCCTCATTCAGGCATATCCATGCCGGGTTATTGGGATTTGAAAAAAGCAGTGATGATATCTTACCGGCTTTAAGATAAGATTCCAGTTTTGCCCTCAGTTTCTTTCCTCTGAAATTATATATGTCAAAGGAATGATAATCATGCCCAAGCATCTTCACCTGTTGTTTCTGAACGGGGAAACCCGGGTCGATAAACAGCGTTCCTTCCTTTGTCTTATCATTCCTGTTGGCCACAAGAAAACTTACTAGTCCTCCCATCATTGAACCGACTGTAGGAATACAGCCTTCAGACTTAACATCTATATTCAGGAAAAGTTTAATGAACCTTGAAGTTTCTTCTTTCAGAGAGGGAATTCCTGATATATCAGGATAAACTGAGGCAACTCCGTTTTTCAATGCAGCTATCTCGGCATTTATCCCGATAGATGGAGCCGGCAATCCGGGTACTCCCATTTCCATCCGTACAAATTTTGTCCCTGTCTTCTCCTCGATAAGGTCGACAATATGGACTATTTCCCTGATAGAGGCTGTTTTCGGATTGATCCCGGTGGACAGAATGATTTCGTCAATTAAATCTGATGATATTGGTATCTTGTCCATTTCCTTAACTTTCAGAATTTCCTGTTATCAATTACGCGTATTGCTTTTCCTTCACTTCTTTCTATAGTCTTGGGTTCGACCAGGGTAACTTTTATTCCCAGCCCTGTTGCACTTTCGAGATTGTCCCGGAGCTTTCCGCTGAGTGACTGCAGCTGGCTTATCTTATCCTGAAAAAACTCTTCATCTACTTCTACCTGCAGTTCAAGAGTATCGAGGTTATTTACCCTGTCGACTATTATACGGTAATGAGGTTTAATTTCGCTCATTTCAAGAAGAACAGTCTCTATCTGTGAAGGGAAGAGATTCACTCCCCTTATTATCAGCATATCATCGCTTCTGCCGAGACATTTATCCATTCGAACCAGGGTGCGTCCGCAACTGCATTTTTCGTAATGAAGCCGGGTCAGGTCGCGAGTACGGTAACGAATAAGAGGAAGACCTTCCTTGGTAATGGTTGTGAATACAAGTTCACCTAGTGAACCTTCCGGAAGTACCTGAAGGGTTTCCGGATCAATGATCTCGGGGAAAAAATGATCTTCATTAATATGCAATCCGTTCTGCTCTGTGCATTCACTGGCAACTCCCGGACCAATGACTTCACTTAATCCATAAATATCGATTGCCTTGATCTTTAGCTTTTGTTCAATTTCCCTGCGCATGTTCTCTGTCCACGGTTCAGCACCGAAAACGCCGGCCTTCAGCCTTAGTTCATCACGGTTTATTCCGCTCTCCTCAATAGCCTCAGCAAGGTAAAGGGCATAGGATGGTGTGCAGGCAAGAACAGTGGTTCCGAAATCATGCATCAGCTGCAGCTGGCGGTTCGTATTTCCGCCTGAAACAGGGATCACCGAAGCTCCGATTTTTTCTCCTCCATAATGAAGGCCAAGACCTCCTGTAAAGAGTCCATAACCATAAGCAATCTGGATAAAGTCATTTCTGTTGGCGCCGGCACAGGTAAGGGTTCGTGCCATTACCTCTGACCAGGTTGAGATATCGTTCCTGGAATAGCCGACAACAGTCGGCTTGCCGGTAGTTCCTGATGAAGCATGAAGCCTTACTATCTCGCTCATCGGTACGGCAAACATACCAAATGGATATGTATCGCGCAGATCGCTTTTTGTAGTGAAAGGAAGCTTCACTATATCTTCAATACTCAGGATATTTTCCGGTCCCAATCCTGCCTCCTGCATCCTGTGCCTGTAATAAGGGACATTAAAGTAAACGCGTTCAACCGTCTCTCTGAGGCGCTCACCCTGAACTCTTCTAAGCTCATCACGTTCCATGCACTCAAAGTGCCTGTTCCATATCTCCATATAAATATATTCCGGTTACTATATCCTGTAAAGATCGCTTGCTTTCAGCAATTCCATTTCGTGAGCTTTCAATGCTTCAATTGCCTTTTCATTGTTGCTGCACCGGAGTACTATGACCGATTTCTTACCAGTTGAAAATGCATAAGTATATTCAACACTTATATCAATATCAGACAATATTTTCAGGACTTTGGCATAATATTTTGCTTCGTCAGGAGCCATTACGGAAATGACCTCGGTGATGTTAACAGTGAACATCTGCTCCTTCAGAAGAGTTTTTGCCTTCTCAGGATCAGAAACAATGATCCTGAGTATCCCGAATTCTGTTGTATCTGCCACACTCAGTGCCGTGATCCTTATGTTCTCCCTTCCCAAAACATCGAGGACTTCAGTGAGCCTTCCTGACTTATTCTCAAGAAATACCGATAACTGATGGATTATCATGACGTTGATTCCTTTCGAGGGTAAATATGAGTTTTGAATATAATAATTTAAGTCACACTAATTAAAACTTCACAAAGGTTATTTTTCAATCCTGATCCTTGCATCTACCACAGTAATTGCTTCAGGGCTTCCAATCAGCGGGTTAAGATCCATCTCCTTGATCTCTGTGGCGTATCTCAGCAGGCTTGACAGGCGGACTATTATTTCCGCGAATTTCCGCTCATTTATCCCTGGTTTGCCTCTGGTTCCTTGTATTATTCTGTAGCTTTTCAGGCTCCTGATCATCGAATTGGCTTCATTGAATGTCAACGGGGCAAGTCCTGACGATACATCTCCAAGCATCTCCACAAAGATACCTCCCAGTCCGCACAGGATAACATGTCCGAATTTCGGCTCATATTTAGCGCCAATGAAAAGTTCTGTGCCTGAAAGCATACGCTGAACCATCACAGCTTTTACATCTTCGATCTTTATCATCCTGCTGAATTCAGCTTCAAGGTGTGTCAGCGATTTGATATTAAGCGTCACTCCTCCAACATCCGATTTATGAACCGGCCCGACAACTTTAAGGGCCAGCGGGAAACCTACCCTGCCAGCTAAATCCACAAGTTCTTTCCTGGTTTTTACGACAGCTTCCTTAACTGTTGGAATTGAAGCCGCGCCAAGCAGTTCCTGGATAATGTCAGGGTCGAGATAACCGTTTGGAGCCTTGTCGATGATTTTACGGATCCCGGGCACATCAATCTGCTCAAGAAAGATATCTTCATCGGCCGGATAAGGTGTATTGGAAATTTTTGTAAGCGCCCTTCCAAGAACTACTTCATCGGGGAAATTAACGTGACCCTTTGCAAGGAAGTATTCCAGTTCGTCATGCGAGCTGGCTACGGACGGAAGGATCGGGAACAACGGTTTATCACACTCTCCTATCTTTTTGTGAAGAAGATCATATATGACCGTCATGTCGTTGAGCCCATTGCTTCCGAATATTACGCTCATGCCATCAATCTCCGGCATCTGCTTATCGACATACTCAATTACGTTGTTGAGCTGTTCGTTTGTTGCAGTTGCAATAAGGTCAATGGGATTATCGGCAGAAGCGCCGGGGTTCATCATTGCCATGAGCTTTGCGTGATGGTCGCCGGTTATTCTCGGAATGTTCATTCCGCCGGCAGATAAGGCATCGGTAAGCATTACTGCCGGTCCCCCGGCATGAGTAATAATGGCAATATTCCTTCCCTTGAGATGCTTATAGAAAAAGACAGAAGCGACGGTTGTAAGCTCCTCTCTGCCAGCGCATCTTACTATTCCTGCTTTCCGGAAAAGCGCTTCAACAGCAGAATCGGAAGATGCCAGCGCACCAGTATGCGACGAAGCAGCCCTGCTGCCGGCTTCGCTTGTTCCGGCCTTTATCGCTGCTATCCTGCAACCCTTTCTGATAAGTGATGAGGCATGATGAAGAAGCTTATCCGGGTTACGGATGCTCTCGACATAAATGAGTTTAACCGGCGAACTGATTCCCGGTTCATAAGTGCTGTCCCAGTATTCCAGAACATCTTCCACTCCGGTTTGGGCAGAATTCCCCACTGAAAATACACTTGAGAAGTTTACACCTTTCGGAATTGCCGATTCAAAGATAAAAACGGCTGTAGCTCCCGATCCTGACACAAAATCGCATCCCATTTTACTGAGCCGTGGAACCGGCGAAGTGAATATCCCGTTATAATACGCAGAGATGACACCTATGCAATTTGGGCCGATAAGTGATCCATTGACACTGTTGATCAGAGCTGCAATATCATTTTCAAGCTTCCTTCCCTCTTCCCCGGCCTCGCTGAAACCGGCTGAGATTATTATAAAAGCCTTGGTATTCTTTTCCCTGACCAGCAATTCAACATCCCGGAGGCAATATTTTGCCTGTATTGCAAGAATCGCAAGGTCCGTTTCAGGTATATCCTTCAGATCCCTGAATGATTTTATGCCCTGAACAGAATCCTGCTTTGGGTTAACCACATAAAGGTTTCCACGGAATTTTCCGTCGATTAGGTTTTTCAGGATTTTTCCACCAGGTTTAAAAAGATCGTCTGATCCTCCGACAACAACAATGCTGTCCGGATTTATTAGTTTGTCATTTATCATTTTAAAGGTAGAATGAAGATTGAATTATTGATTAGATAATCCGCAAATCAGAATATCCTATAACCCGGCAAACCGCTTCAGAAACCCTACATTCTGAGCAACAACAAATAGATACTGCTCTGATATATAATAACTTATTAAGTACATTCTTTGAATTAACAATGAAGCAAGATAATAAAAATTAATAGTTAAAAACAGGATACTAATCATGAGTTAGCTGTTAGCTGATCATCCCGAAATATCAATACCTGGTATGATTCTTACATGCATACACCTGAAAAACAATTTTATAACTTACCAGTTAATCAGACAATGTAACTAAACCAATGAAAAATATTCTTTTTCTGCTCATTTGATTCCAATTATAATTAGACGCGAAAAAAAATATGATCCGAAATATTCAGAAGCAATCCAGGGAGGTTTCGCTCTGTATAAAAGGAGCTTCTAATTGTTAATAATTAACCTTTCCCCGCTTTCATATAATAAAAATAATTCATAATTTTCGGTGTAAAGAATAGGATATGCTCAAAATGAGCATATAATAGCCCGGATTTTCAAGAGTCCTATTAAGTGAAGGTTAAAAGGATGACTCAGATAAATAAATGTTGCCTCGAAAGCATTCAGACAATTAAGGGGGATTTCTGAATATATTGAATATATTGATTTAAACCAATGCATATTAATGCATTAAATTGTACATAATGAATGTACAAATGAAACATATTGTTTTATTGTTGGTGATAATTTATCTCCAAAGCCAGGTAATATTTTCACAGCATATAAGCAAGAATAATTATACCGGCGACTGGGAAACACCTGCAAGCTGGAACCCGACATGGCCGTTACCCCAAACTACAATTTTCGGGCCCGATATTACTATTAACGGGTATATAACAGTAAATGGTTCTCTGTCATTTACGGGCACCAGTGATCTGACTATTAATGACACTCTTGTTATAAGAGGAAATTTATCACTCGACGATAATTGTGATTTAACAATAAATAACAATGGAATTCTTATTATCAGGGGTACCCTTACTATGCACAACCATTCTGAAATAATAGCAAATGGTTATATTATCATCACAGGCAACATTGATAAACACGGACCAAATTTTGAAGGCTCATTAACCAGCGATGACGATCCGGTTAAAGTATTTGTTGGCGGAACAATTTCTCCAGCAAATTTAACCAACAATGAACCAGCTTACCCTGCTCTCGATTGCACATCACCACCTACAGATCCATACCCGCATACGAACTGTAGTTATGGAGATATGACAGATATTATAACTGATCCTATATATCCTTTCTTTCAATCTACTTGTACAACGGCAACACTTACGAGTTCCGATGCAGATAACTCGTTCTGTGCAGGGACGAGTGTAACCTTCATGGCAGGCGGCGGTACAAACTATAACTTCAGGATCAATGGTACAAGTGTACAGAATGGCGGATCAGCTACTTACACAACCATGACTTTGACTAATGGAAAGATAGTAGATGTAATAGTCACCAGTACCGGTGGCTGTTTAATTACCTCATCAGGAATCACTAATACGGTTTTTGCCTTACCAGTAGCGACGACAAGTAATAACGGTCCAATATGTGTAGGTAATGCCCTCAGTCTGACTGGAGGACCTGCAGGCATGATGACCTATTCATGGACAGGGCCAAACGGGTTTACCTCAATATTACAAAATCCATCAGTATCGGCTAACGCCATATTTGCAATCGCAGGTGTCTATACTCTGATAATCACCAATGCGAGTGGATGTACAAGTACAGCCAACACGACAGTAACAGTTAATGAGAAACCGGTTGCTATTGCAGGGCCGGACCAGGAATTGACATATGTCTTTGAAACGGAAATGAATGCAGAACTATCTTCACCCGAAACAGGTGAATGGTCTTTAATTTCCGGTTCAGGCCATATTAGTGATGTTCATTCTCCAATAACCAGGGTAACTGAATTATCAACCGGGGAAAATATATTTTTATGGAAAGTAAGGAATGGCAATTGTGAGGCAAGTGCAGAAGTTAAGATAACCATTTATGATCTATTTGTACCCTCAGTAATTACTCCCGATGGAGATGGTAAAAATGATTATTTTAAGATCAGTGAAAAAATTGGTCAGGTTGAGCTGATCATCTTTGACCGGTGGGGAAATAAAGAATATACAAATGGCAATTATTTAAATGATTGGGATGGACGAAATAATAAAGGTGCAGAACTTCCAAATGATACCTATTTCTATGTTCTGAAATTTGAAAATAGTAAAATAATAAAAGGATCTGTTTTAATTAAAAGGTAAATGAACAGGTTTATTCTGAGCATATTGGCATTATCCTTTCCTTTGCACCTGCTGGGACAGATGTCCCCATTATCGGATCATTATGTATATAATGCTCTTGCCATTAATCCTGCTTTTGCTGGTTGTCACGGTGCATTAAGTGCAACCATTTCGTACCGGAATCAGTGGGTTGGATTTAATGATGCTCCAAAAAGCTGTATGCTGTCCGTTCATACGCCTATTTATAATGACAGGATTGGTCTGGGATTGCTAATTGAGAAGAATAGTATTGGCATATTTAAAGAAACAAGTTTTATTGGTAATTATGCATACAGAATGGAATTGCGTAATGGTAAATTAGCGTTGGGATTAGGTTTTGGCGTCACTGCATACAATATTGCATGGAATGAGTTGGTTAAAGCCGATTCCTATGATATACAACTGATGAATACTCCCACATCAGCAATTTTACCATCTTTTAGTCTGGGCACATATTATTATACAAAAAAGTACTTTATTGGCATTTCCCTGCCCTTGTTCTTAAGTCATGAGTTAGATAAAAGTACTGGCAAATATAAAATCAGTAACAATTTCTCCGGGTGTAATTATTTTTTTACCGGAGGATACGAGGTGGGAATAAGTCCCCAGGTTAAGCTCCTCCCTTCCTTGTTAATAAAATATCATCCGGGTAATGTTGTCCAGATTGATTATAATGCACAGATAAATTTAAAAGACAAGATTTGGATGGGTATTGGTTACCGAAACAGAAATACGCTGGTTGGGATACTTCAATTTCAGCTAAATTATCAACTCAGAATGGCATATTCCTATGATTTTGAGTTTGGCAGTATTGAAAAAAATTTAAATGGTTCTCATGAGATCTTTTTAAGCTATGTATTTAGATATGCACGAAAGGTAATAGGGCCAAGACAGTTTTAGCGGATTAGTTTTATGAGCAAATACTTTTATATAATATTACTTATAACATTGTTTACAAAAGCTGAATTGCATGCCCAGCCTCAGCGTTATATGGTAAAACCAGCCCCATTTAGTTCAAGAATAAATGATGAATTCTCCCCCGTATATTATAAGGGTGGAATTGTATTTTGTTCAAACCGAAGTGTTAATTCCCTGGTTAGTTATAAGGATGAACAAAACCGTCTTTTTAAAATATTTTATGTAATAAAAAAGGGCAGCACGGGATGGGATCAACCAAAGATACTGGCAAAGGAAATTACAACTGCTTTTAATGACGGGCCGGTTACATTCAATGAAAATGGGAATATCATGTATTATTCCAGAAATAATTCTATTGAAAATTCGCTAAGAAACATTTCTGATACTTCAAATAAACTGGGTATCTATTCTGCGGAATTAATAAATGGAATATGGACTAATATCAAATCTTTTACTTATAATATCTTGTTGTATTCTTTTTGTACGCCGGCACTTACGCCCAATGGAGAAAGAATTTATTTTTCTTCTGATATGCCCGGTGGTATCGGGGGAATGGATCTTTATTATTGTGACAGGCGCAATAATGAATGGGATAAACCTGTAAATCTGGGTCCGGTTATAAATACTGCAAAAAATGAATCGTTCCCTTTTGCCTGTAAGTATGGTAAACTCTTTTTTGCATCAGATGGGCATAATGGTTTTGGCGGGAAGGACGTGTTTTATACCCAGGAAATAAATGGAGAATGGATTACTCCGGTGCACCTCGATTCAGCAATAAATTCAGCAGCTGATGATTTTGGGATTGTCACTGATTCAACATTTGAGAACGGGTATTTTTCAACAAACAGGCGGAAAACAGATGATATATTCAGTTTCAGTTCAGCACCGCTGGAATTTACAAATTGCGACACTATAAAGGAGAAGAATTATTGTTTTACATTCTATGATGAAAAACAACGACTTATTGATACTATACAAGCAATTTATAAGTGGGATTTTGGTGACGGAATAATTCGGATTGGTAAAGAGGTGAAGCATTGCTTTCCTGGCCCCGGAAAATACTCGGTTAAGCTCACTATAATTGATGAACTCACAGGTGATTATATAGCTAAACAAGTTGAATATAAGGTAGAACTGGAGAATATCAAACAGGCAGTAATTAAATCTGATGATGCAGGAATTGTGGATAAAACAATATCTTTCGAGGGAGTAATAACCGACCTCAAAGGTATAAATATCACGGATTTATTTTGGGATTTTGGAGAAGGGTTCAAATCAGGTGGTCCAACTATGAACCATACATTTAAAAAGAAGGGTGAATACCTGGTCAAGCTGGGCTTGCTTGCTGAAAAAGACAGCCTGGGTGTGGTGCAAAAAACATGTGTTATGAAAAAAATTAAAATAAATTGAATTGAAAAGATATGTATTGATCATATCATTTATTCTAAATACTGGCTTAGGTCTCTTTTCACAATCAGCTCCGGCTATTGATGAAAATATCCCTTACCTGATGACCTTTGGTGGAAACGCCCTGACAAGTTGGGGGGACGATGATTTTTGTCAGATATTCTTTTGCGTCATTCCTTCATCACAAACTGATCCTGTATATATCCGTGTTTATGATCCGGATACGGGAGGAGACCTTGATGAAGTCAAGGGAGAATTGAATACTATTGTAAACTTTTCAGTTTATGCAGGCAAAGGTTGCTGGTCGGATACGGCAGCACAGAGTATTTATCTGACAGGAAATTATAAGAGCGGATATTTATTGATATCAAAATCTTTTGGGGTTGATATGAAATATAATAAAAAATGGTACAGTTTTGGACCTTTTAATCCTTCTGAAGGAGAGTATGTTGAGAAACTTGGGGGCCGTGTATTTAAAATCATTGCACAGGGAATATCCGGGGATGACGGAAATATTTATAAATACTTTTTAAGTACAAGTCCGGTTGAAAATGTAGCAGTTGAGGGTGGTAATTTTTTTACATATAAATATCATTTCAGACTACCAGATGATCAAAAACAAGTATGTCAGATATATCCTTATGCAGATGACAAGACCATTTCTATCCAGGTCTCCAATTTTGACTGGGACAATGATGGAATAATCAGACTATTTTCAGTTGCCAAAAATGGTATCTTCTGCGATGTTTCAGGAGATAATCTTTGGACAGTAAGGGAATTCCCAATAGTGGCTGAAGAAAGAAATTCTTCCATTGAGATACAATTCATAAAGAATAAATCTGTTAAAATAAGAAACAATAATGTGGTGGTCGCTGTCAGGAACCAGTATGGTGTATCATTACCATTTTACGTGGTCCCGATAGGAGGTGTTCCTGTATATTCTCCGAAAATACGAATGAAATGATTTACCAGTGAGTGTAATGTTTTTATCTGCAAAAATTCATATAAAAGCTTTCATAAATTGGAAAGTAATTTTATTATTTTTCTTTTCGGTTCTGAAAAACAATGCGTTTCCCCAGAGCTATAATTTCCGCAATTTCGATTCAGAAGAGGGATTAGCCCAATCCTTTGTTTATTCGATCAACCAGGATGTGCATGGTTATTTGTGGATTGGTACAGGGAATGGATTATCGAGATATAATGGATTTATTTTTGAAAACTATGGAACCAGTGACTCTTTGGCAGACAATTTTATAACCTGCAGCATAAGCGATGGTGAATTGATGTGGTTTGGCCATATGAATGGTCATTTATCTTATTTTAATAAGAAAAAGTTTCACACTGTCAACATACCGCTATCGAATTTAAGCTACATAACACATTTTGCAAAAAGTCCGGATGGTCAGATCTGGGTAAGTACTTATTCTGATGGTTTAATGAAATTAGGTAAAGAGCCAGATGTGGTTAAACATTATTTATTTAAGGATCAATCATTTATAATATCATTTGACTTTATTAATGATAGTGAATTGCTTGTTGGCACAAATACTGGTTTATTATATTGCAGATTAAAAGAGCCAGGTGAAATTGAAATAATCCGGCCTGTTGTAGAAATTCCGGAATCCAAAGTAACGTGTATTCAAAAAATGAGGAATAAGCAGGGATTTTTTATTGCAACGGAAAATGATGGTATATTTCGATTCACTGGTGAAGACAACCTGTTTAAGGTTTCAAAAATAACTGCAGAACCATATTCTGACTTTACCGGTATACAGGATATTTATGAAGACAGCCAGTCAAATTTATGGTTGTGTTCGAAGGGAAATGGGCTAATCAAAATGATTTATTCAAATTCAGGGGAGTTAACAAAGATTAATTATTTTAATAAGGCCAATGGATTTACTACAGACAATGTAAAAACTGTATTTGAGGACCGCGAAGGAAATATATGGAGTGGCAATTATGGTGAAGGATTGACACTAATTACTCCTAAATCTTTTTCTGTCTTTAAATTTGATAACCAATATGGGAATGACATTTTTTCAATCAGTTTCGACCAGAAATACAGGTGGGTAGGAACTGAAAATGGCCTGGTAAAAATGGATCTGTTGACGGGCAAAGTCGTTAAGTTTTACGGCAAGGGTAGTGGATTACCAAAAGATACGGTTACAACAATTTATTCCACCGATGGAAAAGAGCTTTGGATTGGAACCAGGAAAAATGGTATATTCCGGATGGAGGAAGGAAATGACAAAATCCTTAAATATCCTATTGCAAACGGGGCACTTGAAAACTCTATTACATATATAACAGGGCAAGGAGAACAGGTTTGGGTTGGTACACAAAAAGGATTATGCAATATTAATTCAGTTACCAATAGGAAAATTTGGTATACTATTAGCCAGGGCGGTTTACCTCATAATTTTATAAACTGTTTATATATAGACAGATCTGGCAGATTATGGGTAACCAGTCACAGTAATACACTGGCATACATTCAGAATGAAAAGGTCTTTAAGATACCTTCAAATTCCGTTAGCGGAATTTTAACAATCACTGAAGATACGGACTTTCGAATTTGGATGGGATCAAACGGGAATGGTGTTTTTAAGATAGATGCTGATTCTATTCCTAATATTACGGTAAAAGAAGGTCTTTTATCCAATTATTGCTATTCGATTATTTGTGATGATCAGAATAACATTTGGGTTGGTCATAAAGGGGGATTAAGCAGAATCAGAACAACTGATTTTTCAGTAAAACCCATACAACATATTGGAGGCGTAACGGAGAGTTACCAATTTAATCCAAATGCAATAATTAAAGATCAACAAGGGAAAATATGGTTTGGATCGGATAAAGGCATGGTTTCATATGATCCATCAATGGAGCATCCCCAACTGCGTCCACCAGTTTTAGGAATTACCTCCATTAAAATTAATGATGAAGAAATAGCTTATACAGATAAAATAATACTTGCTCCCGGTAGTTATAAAATACGAATTGATTTTTTAGGCGTCAATTTAAAGGAACCGGCACTTGTTACCTATCAGCATAAACTGGAAGGTTATGATCAGGAATCTGAAATTACTAAAAACACAACTATCACTTATCCTCGTTTGACGGAAGGGAATTATACATTTATCTTAAAAGCCTCAAGTGGTGATGGTGTTATATCGGAAAATCCGATTACTATAAATATTATTATAAAAATACCGATCTGGAAGAAATGGTGGTTTTATCTTTTAATTGTCGTTCTCCTCATCATCCTGACCTTCATTTTTATAAAAAGACGTGAAAATAGATTTCTGGCTGAGAAAAAAATACTTGAAGAAAAAGTCCGGGAACGGACTTATGAAATTCAATGCCAGAAAAATGAAATCGAGTTGCAACGGGATATGATAGATGAAAAGAATGTCAATATCACTTCAAGTATAAAGTATGCAAGCAACATACAAAATGCAATTTTACCCCCTACGGAACTCATAGATAAATTATTTCCCGAGAATTTTATCTTTAGTAAACCAAAAGACATTGTAAGTGGTGACTTTTACTGGCTGGCAGAAAAGGATAATAAAATTATTTTTACTGTAGCTGATGGTACCGGGCATGGTGTCCCGGGAGCATTTATGAGCCTGCTGGGCATTACATTATTAAATGAAATAGTTAATTTTCAGGGAATCACCAGATCAGATGCCATTGTAGAGAAGCTACGTGAAGGAGTTATTCATTCTCTTCAGCAAGGCAGAAAAGATATTCACACTCCAGATGGAATGGACATAGCTTTATGTGTTCTGGATTGGCACCAAAAAAGAATTCAATTTACCGGAGGGATGAATAATCTTGTTTACATTCGGGATAAAAAACTGGAGATAGTAAAGGCTGATCGTTTTTCTGTCTGTGCTTCATTTGACTTTTCATTCCCTTTTACAATGAAAGAAATTGAATTCAGAAAAGGAGATATGTTTTACCTGTCTTCCGACGGATATCAGGATCAGTTTGGCGGGGATTTTGACAAAAAAATTTTACGCCAGTTTTTTTATCTGACCTTGTTAGAAATACATGAATTACCAATGTTAAAACAAAAAGAAATCCTGGAAAAAAGGCTTATTGAATGGATGAAAGGTAATACTCAAACGGATGATATTACAATAATGGGAATCCGATTATAAGAAACAGAATTTCGTCTTAATCACGGAAAATAAAACATGGAAAAGAGCCTTAAGAATATCCTTGAACAGGAAGCCTTTACTAAAGAGGATCTTGTAACCATGCTCCGTTCCGGGGGGACTGAGAAGGCGCTGCTTTTTCAGAAATCAGCTGAAATCAAGGAGAAATATATCGGGAAAAAAGTCTGGTTCAGGGGTCTTATTGAATTTTCCAATATTTGCGGAAAGGATTGTCTCTACTGCGGTATCAGGAAAGGGAATAAAAACCTTAAGCGATACAGCCTTTCTGATGACGAGATACTTGATGCAGCAAGGTTCGCATACAAAAACCGCTATGGGTCCATCGCTCTTCAGTCAGGTGAACTTGAGAGTCCAGCTGTGACAGACAGAATTGAAAATCTCCTGCATAATATAAAAGAGTTATCAGGCGGTGAACTCGGTGTTACCCTCTCAGTTGGGGAGCAGGAACATGAAGTCTATCAAAAATGGTTCGATGCGGGCGCCCATCGTTATCTTCTGCGTGTTGAATCAACCAATAAGGATCTATACAATAAAATTCATCCAAACAATAAAAAGCATGATTTCCAGAGAAGGCTTGATTGCCTGAAAAGCCTGCAGGACATTGGTTATCAGACCGGGACCGGTGTGATGATCGGACTGCCGTTTCAGACACTTGACGACCTTGCCGGGGACCTCATCTTCATGCGCGATTTCAATATCGACATGTGCGGAATGGGGCCCTATATTGAACATGCCGACACTCCGCTGATAGTTCATGCCGATAAGCTTATGCCTCTTAAGGAGAGGTTTGATCTCACATTAAAAATGATCGCCATCATCAGGGTAATGATGAAGGATATAAATATAGTGGCAGCAACGGCTCTACAGGCTAT